>NZ_JAOWFM010000057.1:0-97239 GCF_030333655.1 Citrobacter sp. CK180
ACCCGGCGGCCTGTGTGCCGTTGTTCCGTGTCAGTGGAGGCGCATTATAGGGAGTTATTCCGGCCTGACAAGGGGAAATTAGAAAAAACTTATCAACCGTTCGTTTTTTGGACGTTTTGCATATCACCCTTTTATTTTTGCCTGGTTTTTAAACAAAAACGAGCCCGAATGGGCCCGTTTTTTATTATTTGTGACTTACTGCACTGCCACAATGCGATCGTCATTCGCCTCCAGACGAATCGCTTTACCCGGAATCAGCTCACCAGACAAGATTTGCTGCGCCAGCGGGTTTTCAATCTGCTGCTGAATTGCACGTTTCAATGGACGCGCCCCGTAAACCGGATCGTAACCATTCGCGCTCAGCAATTTCAGCGCATCATCAGAGATATGGATTTCATACCCGCGCTCTTCCAGACGTTTGTACAGACGTTGCAACTGGATCTGTGCAATAGAAGCGATATGTTTTTCACCCAACGGATGGAATACCACGACTTCATCTATACGGTTAATGAATTCCGGGCGGAAGTTGTGGCTGACCACACCAAGCACCAGTTCTTTCATATGGCCGTAATCCAGCTCACCGAAACGCTCCTGGATCAGATCGGAACCGAGGTTTGAGGTCATAATGACAACCGTGTTGCGGAAGTCGACCGTTCTCCCTTGCCCGTCCGTCAGACGGCCATCATCCAGCACCTGCAACAGAATGTTGAATACATCAGGATGCGCTTTCTCAACTTCGTCCAGCAGTATGACGGAATAAGGACGACGACGTACCGCTTCCGTCAGATAACCGCCCTCTTCATAACCCACATATCCCGGAGGCGCGCCAACCAGACGAGACACGGAGTGTTTTTCCATGAACTCAGACATGTCGATACGCACCATCGCGTCATCGCTATCAAACATAAAGTTTGCCAGTGCCTTGCACAGTTCGGTTTTACCTACCCCGGTCGGCCCAAGGAACAGGAACGAACCAATTGGACGATTCGGGTCGGCCAGTCCCGCACGGCTACGGCGAATGGCATTCGATACCGCTTCAACGGCCTCATTCTGCCCAATCACGCGGCTGTGTAATTCCTGCTCCATACGCAGCAGTTTTTCACGTTCGCCTTCAAGCATTCTGGCAACCGGAATCCCCGTCCACCGCGCCAGCACTTCAGCTATTTCCGCATCCGTCACTTTATTGCGTAACAGACGCATGGTTTTACCTTCAGATTGAGTCGCCGCTTCCAGCTGTTTTTCCAGCTCGGGGATTTTGCCGTACTGAAGTTCAGACATCCGCGCCAGATCGCCCACACGACGCGCCTGTTCGATGGCGATTTTCGCCTGCTCCAGCTCAGCCTTAATGGTCTGCGTACCGGACAGAGAGGCTTTCTCTGCTTTCCACTCTTCTTCTAATTCAGAGTACTGGCGTTCTTTATCATCCAGTTCCTCGTTGAGCATATCGAGGCGTTTTTTGCTCGCCTCATCAGACTCTTTCATTAACGCCTGCTGTTCCAGCTTGAGCTGAATAATACGGCGGTCGAGCCTGTCCAGTTCTTCCGGCTTGGAGTCAATCTGCATACGGATGCTGGATGCAGCTTCATCGATCAGGTCGATGGCTTTATCCGGCAACTGGCGATCGGAAATGTAGCGGTGAGATAAGGTTGCCGCCGCCACAATCGCTGGGTCAGTAATCTGCACATGGTGGTGCAGCTCATAACGTTCTTTAAGACCACGCAGAATAGCGATGGTATCTTCCACAGACGGTTCCGCGACGAACACTTTCTGGAAACGACGTTCCAGCGCCGCATCTTTTTCAATGTACTGGCGATATTCGTCCAGCGTCGTGGCGCCCACACAGTGCAGTTCTCCACGCGCCAGCGCCGGTTTCAGCATGTTCCCGGCATCCATTGCGCCGTCGGCTTTACCCGCGCCGACCATCGTGTGTAATTCATCGATAAACAGGATGACGTTGCCTTCCTGTTTGGCGAGATCGTTCAGCACGCCTTTCAGACGCTCTTCAAACTCACCGCGATACTTCGCCCCGGCCACCAGCGCGCCCATATCCAGCGCCAGTACGCGGCGGCCTTTCAGCCCTTCCGGCACTTCGCCATTAATGATTCGCTGCGCCAGCCCTTCGACAATCGCCGTTTTACCGACCCCCGGTTCACCAATTAATACCGGGTTGTTTTTAGTACGGCGTTGCAGTACCTGAATGGTACGGCGAATTTCTTCATCACGACCAATCACCGGATCGAGCTTGCCCTGCTCCGCGCGCTCGGTCAGGTCGACGGTATATTTTTGCAAGGCCTGACGTTGGTCTTCAGCCCCTTGATCGTTCACGCTTTCACCTCCGCGCATTTGTTCAACTGCCTGAGTGATATTGGCGGTGGTCGCCCCGGCCGATTTCAGTAGGTCGGTCAGCGTGCCGCGAGACTCAAGCGCAGCCAGAACGAACAGTTCCGACGAAATAAAGTTGTCCCCACGTTTTTGCGCCAGCTTGTCGCAAAGATTCAGTACACGCACCAGATCCTGAGACGGCTGTACGTCGCCGCCGGTGCCTTCCACCTGCGGTAAACGGCTCAGCGCCTGATCAATACTCGTGCGTAACTGGCCAGCATTAATGCCAGCGGACGTTAATAAAGGACGTACCGATCCCCCTTCCTGATTCAGTAAGGCGCTCATTAAATGAAGAGGTTCGATGAATTGGTTGTCGTGCCCCAGTGCGAGCGACTGGGCATCGGCAAGAGCAAGCTGGAATTTATTAGTAAGACGATCCAGACGCATAACTCCTCCCATAACAGGTCAAAATTGCTACTGGAGATTAAATGAGGTCATCCCTCAATTATTCAAGGTGAATGACCTGAATTATGTGAAAAGAAAATTACACGTACCGGATCGTCTTGATTCTTTAGGTTATATCAGCCAAATAAAACTTGCCATACGACCTGTGATCTTGTCGCGACGATAAGAGAAGAAAGTCTCACTTTCGCTGTAAGTACAGCGATCGCCGCCATAGACGCTTTCAACTCCCACATTCGCCAGACGTTGATGCGCAAGCTGATAAATATCCGCCAGATATTTTTCGCCGCGCGCCTGAAATGCGCTGCTCGCCTTCGCATCTTTTGCGATAAACGCTTCACGCACTTCAGCCCCCACTTCAAAAGCAGCAGGGCCAATAGCCGGACCCAGCCAGGCGATAATGTTTTCAGGTTTATCGGCAAAGCAGGCGACCGTCTCTTCCAGCACACCTTCACATAATCCGCGCCAGCCCGCATGAGCCGCCGCCACTTCCGTTCCCGCGCGATTACAAAATAACACGGGCAAACAGTCCGCCGTCATCACCGCGCAAACGGTACCGGGGGTATTGCTGTACGACGCATCCGCACGTTTGGATGCATAAGGCTCGCCGGTGAGTTTCAGCACGTCCTTGCCATGCACCTGTTCAAGCCAGACGGGTTTTGACGGCAAATTGCCCGCAGCAAAGAGTCTCTTGCGATTCTCTTCCACATGTTCCGGGTTATCGCCGCAATGGGCGCCCAGATTCAGAGAATCGTAAGGCGGTAAGCTGACACCGCCTGTACGTACAGAACTACAGGCTGCAACCCCCTCCGGGATTGGCCACTGCGGAACAATTAGCTTACTCATAGCCAGTCTACATCATCCTTATGTTCTTCGAAGTCAGCGCGCATCACGTCAATCAGCTCCACCATATCCTGCGGAATCGGCGCATGCCACTCCATTTCAATACCGGAAATCGGATGGTAAAGACGCAGCATCGTCGCGTGCAGCGCCTGGCGATCAAACTGACGCAACGTGGAGATAAACGCTTCCGATGCCCCCTTCGGTGGACGCGGACGACCGCCATACACCTGATCGCCCACCAGCGGATGCGTGATATGCGCCATGTGCACGCGGATCTGGTGCGTACGTCCGGTTTCCAGACGCAACCGCAGACGCGTATGCACACGGAAATGTTCCATGATGCGGTAGTGAGTCACCGCAGGTTTCCCCATTGGATGCACTGACATATGGGTTCGTTTGGTCGGGTGACGGCTGATCGGTTCATCTACCGTACCGCCCGCCGTCATATGTCCGATCGCGACCGCTTCATACTCACGGGTGATTTCACGCAGCTGCAAAGACTCCACCAGTCGCGTTTGCGCCGGAACCGTTTTCGCCACCACCATCAGACCTGTGGTGTCTTTATCCAGACGATGCACAATACCCGCGCGCGGTACGTCAGCAATCGGCGGGTAGTAATGCAACAGCGCGTTCAGTACCGTACCATCAGGATTACCGGCGCCAGGGTGAACCACTAAATCGCGCGGTTTGTTGATGACAAGGATATCGTCATCTTCGTAGACGATATCCAGCGGGATATCCTGCGGCTCAAAGCGGATCTCTTCGTCGATTTCCGCGTTAATGGAAACCTGTTCGCCGCCCAATACTTTTTCTTTCGGTTTATCGCAAAGTTTACCGTTGACCAGCACGCGCCGATCGAGAATCCATTCTTTTATGCGCGAACGTGAATAATCCGGGAACATTTCGGCCAAAGCCTGATCTAAGCGTTGACCGAGTTGGTTTTCGGATACCGTTGCGGTGAGTTGTACTCGTTGTGCCATATACAGCTTCTTCGTTTAACGTTGGGTTTTACGGCTTTGCCGTTTAATATAGTGTGCTATTGTAGCTGGTCTTAACCGGGAGCAGGAACAGAGAATCTCCCGTAAAACATTTTGAGGAAAGTCAAAACGTCATGACGCGCATGAAATATCTGGTGGCAGCAGCCACGTTGAGCCTGTTTTTGGCGGGTTGCTCTGGTTCAAAGGAAGAGGTGCCCGATAATCCGCCTAACGAAATCTACGCGACTGCCCAGCAAAAGCTGCAGGACGGTAACTGGAAACAGGCAATAACGCAATTGGAAGCGTTGGATAACCGTTATCCATTTGGACCGTATTCTCAGCAGGTGCAGTTGGATCTGATCTACGCCTACTACAAAAACGCCGATCTGCCGTTAGCTCAGGCCGCCATCGATCGTTTTATTCGCCTCAATCCGACGCACCCGAATATTGATTATGTCATGTATATGCGCGGTCTGACCAATATGGCGCTGGATGACAGCGCGCTGCAAGGTTTCTTCGGCGTCGATCGTAGCGATCGCGATCCGCAGCACGCCCGAGCTGCATTCAATGATTTCTCAAAGCTGGTGCGTAGCTATCCGAACAGCCAGTACACGACCGACGCCACCAAACGTCTGGTCTTCCTGAAAGATCGTCTGGCGAAGTATGAATACTCCGTTGCCGACTACTACACCGCTCGCGGCGCATGGGTTGCCGTGGTAAACCGTGTGGAAGGTATGCTGCGCGACTTCCCGGATACGCAGGCGACGCGCGACGCTCTGCCGCTGATGGAAAACGCTTATCGTCAGATGCAGATGACGACTCAGGCTGACAAAGTGGCGAAAATTATCGCCGCCAATGGTCGCAACACCTGATTGCGTACTGAACGCAAAACGGCAGCCCGAAGGCTGCCGTTTTTTTATCCATTTTACGCTGTTGCTGAAGCGGTTTCAGTACAACGCATCCCGTCAAATATGGCCCCCTTTCAGCTATTCCTCAAGTAAAAAATCCGTTGTTCCTGCGATAACTCACAAAAAGGCTTCCTTGACAAAAAGTGACAAAATAATGTGATTTAAATCACGCTTTTTGACATTGGGAACGGTATGCTGGAATCACCAAGACGGGAAAGACAAGAGGTAAAATTTATGACAATGAACATTACCAGTAAACAAATGGAAATTACTCCGGCAATACGCCAGCATGTCGCAGACCGTCTCGCCAAACTAGAAAAATGGCAAACTCACCTGATTAATCCACATATCATTCTGTCTAAGGAGCCACAGGGTTTCATCGCTGATGCCACCATCAATACCCCGAACGGACATCTGGTCGCCAGCGCAAAACACGAAGATATGTACGCCGCCATTAACGATTTGATCAACAAGCTGGAACGGCAGCTCAATAAAGTGCAGCACAAAGGCGAAGCCCGTCGTGCCACAACTTCAGTAAAAGACGCCAACTTCGTCGAAGCAGAAGAAGAGTAGTCCCTTACATTGAGTGTATCGCCAACGCGCCTTCGGGCGCGTTTTTTGTTGACAGGATTAAAACAGTACGGGTACTTTACTGAAGTCGCTCAAGGAAACTGACATGAAACTTATCCCGTTCTTCTTCGCATTCTTTTTTACCTTCCCCTGAATGGGAGGCGTTTCGTCGTGTGAAAAAGAATGCGAAGACGAACAATAAGGCCTCCCACACGGGAGGCCTTTTTTATTGATAACAAGAAAGGCAACACTATGACATCGGAAAACCCGTTACTGGCGCTGCGAGAGAAAATAAGCGCTCTGGATGTAAAATTACTGGCCTTACTGGCGGAGCGTCGTGAACTGGCCGTTGAAGTCGGGAAAGCGAAGCTGCTTTCTCATCGCCCGGTGCGTGATATCGACCGCGAGCGCGACCTGCTGGACAGGCTGATCGCGCTTGGCAAAACCCATCATCTGGACGCGCACTATATTACTCGCCTGTTCCAGCTCATCATTGAAGATTCCGTCCTTACCCAGCAGGCGCTGTTGCAGCAACATCTGAACAAAATTAACCCGCATTCAGCGCGTATTGCCTTTCTTGGACCAAAAGGGTCGTACTCGCACCTCGCTGCGCGTCAGTATGCCGCCCGCCACTTTGAACAGTTTATTGAAAGCGGCTGCGCAAAATTCGCTGATATCTTTAATCAGGTCGAAACCGGGCAAGCGGACTACGCCGTCGTGCCGATTGAGAACACCAGTTCAGGCGCGATCAACGACGTCTACGATCTGTTGCAGCACACCAGCCTCTCTATCGTGGGCGAGATGACCATTACCATCGACCATTGCGTGCTGGTTTCAGGGACGACCGATTTAAACACCATTGAGACGGTCTACAGCCACCCGCAGCCGTTCCAGCAGTGCAGTAAATTCCTTAACCGCTATCCGCACTGGAAGATTGAGTACACTGAAAGCACCTCTGCGGCGATGGAAAAAGTGGCGCAGGCGAACTCTCCACGCGTGGCGGCACTGGGTAGCGAAGCCGGTGGCGTGCTGCATGGGCTACAGGTGCTGGAACGAATCGAAGCCAACCAGACGCAGAATATTACCCGTTTCGTGGTGCTGGCGCGCAAAGCCGTCAATGTTTCCGACCAGGTCCCGGCGAAAACCACGCTGCTGATCGCCACGGGTCAACAGGCAGGTGCGCTGGTTGAGGCGCTGCTGGTGCTGCGCAATCACAACCTGATCATGACCAAACTGGAGTCCCGTCCGATTCACGGCAACCCGTGGGAAGAGATGTTTTATCTCGATATCCAGGCCAACCTGGAATCACCGGAGATGAAAAAAGCGCTGAAAGAGTTGGGGGAAATTACCCGCTCAATGAAGGTACTGGGCTGCTACCCCAGCGAGAACGTTGTGCCTGTCGATCCGAACTAACTGTTTGATAATGCCGGATGGCGCTACGCTTATCCGGCCTACGATTCATGCAATTTTGTAGGCCGGATAAGACGCACCAGCGTCGCCATCAGGCATCTCACTTATTGTCGGCTATCGTTCGCCTGGCGTAACAGCGTGCGACTTTCGTTCTGGAAGCGTTTGGCGTAATCACCAAACCAATGCTCAACCTTGCGGAAACTGTCGATAAAGGCCTGCTTGTCGCCCTGCTCCAGCAAACCAATCGCGTCGCCAAAACGTTTATAGTAGCGTTTGATCAGCGCCAGGTTATTTTCCGACGACATAATAATATCGGCATACAGCTGCGGGTCCTGCGCAAACAGTCGCCCAACCATCGCCAGTTCGAGACGGTAAATCGGTGACGACAGCGCCAGCAGTTGTTCCAGCTGGACATTCTCTTCCGCCAGGTGCAAACCGTAAGCGAACGTCGCAAAGTGACGCAGCGCCTGAATAAACGCCATATTCTGATCGTGCTCAACGGCGCTAATCCGATGCAGCCGCGCGCCCCACACCTGAATTTGCTCAAGGAACCACTGATACGCCTCCGGCTGACGGCCATCGCACCAGACAACCACCTGCTTTGCCAGACTGCCGCTGTCCGGGCCAAACATCGGGTGTAAGCCCAGTACCGGGCCATCGTGCGCCGCCATCATCGCCTGTAGCGGTCCGTTTTTAACCGATGCAAGATCGACCAGAATACAGTCCGCAGGCAAACGCGGTAATTTCGCGATCACCTGCTCCGTGATATGAATCGGCACACTTACGATCACCATCCCGGCATCGGCCACGATCTCCTGCGCCCGTCCCCAGTCCTGTTGCTCAAGTATGCGTACCTGGTATCCCGACAGCGTGAGCATTTTTTCAAACAAACGGCCCATCTGACCGCCGCCGCCGACGATAACCACCGGGCGCAGAGAAGGACAAAGCGTCTTAAACCCTTTGTCATTCTCACTGGAGTAAGACTCACGCATCACCCGACGCAAGACGTCTTCAATCAGATCAGGAGGAACGCCAAGCGCTTCCGCCTCCGCACGGCGCGAAGCCAGCATAGACGCTTCACGCTCAGGCACGTAAATCGGCAGCCCAAAGCGGCTTTTCACTTCACCGACTTCGGCCACCAGCTCCAGGCGCTTAGCCAGTAAATCCAGCAGCGCCTTATCCACTTCATCTATTTGATCGCGTAACGCGGTCAACTCAGCAACCATAACCAACCTCTTATGCTACACGCGCCACCAGTTGGCCGTTCAGGTCCTGATGAATTTCACGCAGCAGTGCATCCGTGGCTTCCCAACTGATACACGCATCCGTAACAGACACGCCGTATTTCATTTCACTGCGCGGTTGCTCGGAGGACTGGTTGCCTTCGTGAATATTACTTTCAATCATCAAGCCAATAATGGAACGGTTGCCGTCTTTGATCTGCGCGACCACAGACTCTGCCACGGCAGGCTGGCGACGGTAATCTTTATTCGAGTTACCATGGCTGCAATCTACCATCAGAGACGGGCGGAGTCCTGCCTGTTCCATCTCTTTTTCACACTGCGCGACATCTGCCGGGCTGTAGTTTGGCGCTTTCCCACCGCGCAGAATGACATGGCCATCCGGGTTGCCCTGCGTTTGCAGCAGAGCGACCTGCCCCGCCTGGTTGATACCGACAAAACGGTGTGACTGAGCAGCGGCACGCATGGCGTTAATCGCCGTCGCCAGGCTGCCATCCGTCCCGTTTTTAAAGCCAACGGGCATGGAAAGGCCAGAGGCCATTTCACGGTGGGTTTGGGATTCGGTCGTACGCGCGCCGATTGCCGACCAGCTAAACAGATCGCCCAGGTATTGCGGGCTGTTTGGATCTAACGCTTCCGTCGCCAGCGGCAAGCCCATGTTCACCAGTTCCACCAGAAGTTGACGCGCAATCTTCAGGCCGGTTTCCACATCAAACGAGCCATCCATATGAGGATCGTTAATCAACCCTTTCCAGCCGACAGTGGTGCGGGGTTTTTCAAAATAGACGCGCATTACCAGGTAGAGGCTATCGCTGACCTCTGCGGCAAGAGTTTTAAATCGACGTGCGTATTCCAGAGCGGTTTCAGGATCGTGGATAGAACAAGGGCCGCACACCACCAGCAGACGCGGATCGCGACCGGCGATGATGTCAGAAATTGTTTTACGTGACTGGGCGATTTGCGCCTCTTGCGACAAACTCAGCGGGAACGCCGCTTTGAGTTGTTCCGGGGTCATCAGAACCTGTTCGTCGGTAATGTGTACGTTGTTCAGCGCGTCTTTTTGCATGATGGCGATCCTGTTTAGCTCGTTTGCGATAAATGATCCTCACAGAGGATGGCGTAACGATAACATAATCGGTAAAGATTTCAATCCACATTCCGTAAATTTTACTTTACACAAGCCATTTATCTCGCAATTAACGCCATTCAAATCGTACATAAAAATTTACATCATTATATTTGCGCATCCACTATGCTTTGAAAAACACAGGAGAACAGGCAATGAAGCGTTTCGCAGGCGCCTTATTTGTTTTATTCATCAGCGGATGTCAGATCGATCCTTACACGCATGCTCCCACCTGGACCGCGACCGACTGGTATAGCGCCGGTATCGAAGATGCGATTTCAGGCGTTGCCGTCAAAGATAACGAAACACTAGCTGACGCCTGGAACGATCCTGACGTGGAGCGAACGCAATATCTTAAGGGCTACGCCGAAGGCCAGCGAAAAACCTGCCAGTTAAACTTTGTCCACGCCCGAGGACTGGCCGGGAAAACATTTCCCGCCAGTTGCGACACGGTTGAAAACGCCCGTCAATTGCATGATGCCTGGCAAAAAGGCGCAGACGAAGGTGTTCGCTCAATGCGGCTAAATTAATTAAGACCTTACCAATAAATAAGTATGGGATTTAACTTAAGGAAATACCATTAATCGGCATGGTGTAATGACTGACAGGCAAAATAATGTTATTTTGCTGCAAACAATCACGGATGTATTTTGATGCTTTTTGACTGACGCTGGTGGGCACCTGTTTATGAGCTTTTCTCACCGACTCATACTCCTGCTAACGCTATTACTGGCAGGATTACCACTGTATGCTCAGGGCATCACAGAAGAAGCGAAATCTGTACGCTCAATCGTTTCCGGTATCGTCAGCTATACACGCTGGCCTGCATTATCTGGCCCTCCACGGCTATGTATTTTCGCCTCGTCTCGTTTTGCCGATGTGCTGAACGACAACAGCGCCAGGTCATTACCTTATCTGCCCGTCATCATCCGCACGGAGCAGGAAGCTCTGACAGCCCGTTGCGATGGCTTTTATTTCGGCAGTGAATCTCCGGCGTATCAGGTAGAATTAACGAATAAATATCCGTCTAAGGCATTGTTATTAATTGCCGAACAAAATACTGAATGCATTATTGGCAGCGCATTTTGTCTGATCATAAACAATGATGAAGTCAGATTTTCCGTAAATCTGGATTCCCTGTCACGCAGTGGCGTAAGAGTGAACCCCGACGTATTGATGCTTGCACGGAATCAAAAGCATGGATAAGGATTTTTTCCCTACAACGCGCCCGACCTTTAAGCGTACATTACGCCGGATCAACATGATCAGCGTACTGGTCACCATGCTGCTGATCTGGCTGCTGCTTTGCGTCGCCTCTGTCCTGACGCTGAAACAATATGCGCAAAAAAATCTGGATCTGACTGCCGCGACAATGACCCATAGTCTTGAGGCCGCATTGGTGTTTTCCGATGGCGTCGCCGCGACAGAAACGCTGGCCGCGCTGGGGCGCCAGGGGCAGTTCTCGGCCGCAGAGGTTCGCGATAAAAACCAGAAGGTGATCGCCTCCTGGTACTATGA
This sequence comes from Citrobacter sp. CK180, assembly GCF_030333655.1. NCBI lineage: Bacteria > Pseudomonadati > Pseudomonadota > Gammaproteobacteria > Enterobacterales > Enterobacteriaceae > Citrobacter > Citrobacter sp. CK180. Next base: position 11,378 of record NZ_JAOWFM010000057.1, read on the forward strand.
CGTACAAGCGTCGGACGATAAGCTCAATGGCCTGATCAGCCAGTGGCTTTTCCCGCTGCCGGTGACTCAGCCCGTCTGGCACAATGGCAAAATTATCGGCGAGGTCTGCCTGACCGCGCGCGACAGCTTGATTGGTCATTTTATCTGGCTCTCGCTGGCGGTTCTTACCGGGTGTATTTTGCTCGCATCCGGCATTGCGTTAATGCTCACGCGTTATTTGCATAATGGCGTGGTGGACGCGCTGCAAAACATCACCGATGTGGTACATGATGTACGCACGAACCGTAACTTTTCACGTCGCGTTTCTGAGGAACGCATTGAAGAGTTCCATCTTTTTGCTCAGGATTTCAACAGCCTGCTGGATGAGATGGAAGAGTGGCAACTGCGGCTACAGGCTAAAAACGCCCAGCTTTTGCGTACCGCGCTGCACGACCCCCTTACTGGTCTTGCTAATCGTGCCGCCTTTCGTAACAGCATAACCGAGTTGATGAACGACAGCTCCGCCCGTAGCTGTTCGGCGCTGCTATTTCTGGACGGCGATAACTTCAAATTCATTAACGATACATGGGGGCATGCCGCAGGAGATCGCGTTTTGATCGAGGTCGCCCGGCGACTGGCGGAGTTTGGCGGCAATCACCACCAGCCATATCGACTTGGCGGAGATGAATTCGCCATGGTGCTTTACAACGTGCATTCGGAGTACGAAGTTAAACGCATTTGTTCGGCATTATCGCAAGAATTTAATCGCCCCTTTGATCTGCATAACGGGCATCTGGCGAGTATGACGCTGAGTATTGGTTTCGCGCTGACGTGGGAACATGCTTCCGCAGAAAAATTACAAGAGTTGGCCGATCGTAATATGTATCAGGCCAAACATCAGCGTTCTGAACGTTCAATTAAATAACAGGAATAGATATATGCTAAAGCGACTTTTCTCCCCGATCATTCTGATAGCGTTGATTCTGGCGGGTTGCCAGACGCCGCAGGGGAAATTTACGCCCGAACAAGTTGCGGCAATGAAATCCTATGGATTTACTGAATCAGCAGGCGACTGGTCTCTGGGGCTGTCTGACAACATTTTATTTGATAAAAACGACTATAAGTTACGCCCGGAAAGCCAGCAGCAAATCCGTGAGATGGCCTCCAGGCTGGCAGCCACCGGGCTGAAACATGCCCGTATGGATGGCCATACTGACAACTACGGCGAAGACAGTTATAACGAGGCATTGTCGCTCAAGCGCGCCAATGTGGTTGCTGACGCCTGGGCCGAAGGTGCCAACATCCCACGCGGCAATCTGACGACACAGGGTTTAGGTAAAAAACACCCGGTCGCCAGCAATCAGAGCGCGAAAGGTCGTGCTGAAAACCGCCGCGTTGCCGTCGTCATCAGCACGCCGTAATGTTAGTCAACTGGCTGCGCAAGGGCGGCGCGAGACGTGCTGAACCAGCGCAGCCAGTCGATAACGATAAATACCAGCAGACTGCCTCCCAGCACCGGCATCGCCATCCCCAGGGCGGCAGCCAGCACCAGAACCCCGCACCTTCCCGGCCAACCTAACGTAAGCCAACACTGCATCAGCGTTTGCGCCGGGTTAACGCCTGACCTGGCCGGTCGGCGAATCCACCACAGACGGTAGCCGATAATAATCATCAGGCAAAGCCCGATGCCGAAGGCGATCAGCAGTAACTGATTTGGCAGACCAAACAGTATGCCCATATGGAAATCGACGCCCCAGCGCGTCAGCTTTGCCATAAGCGGAAAGTCAGCAAAATGCGTCCGGTCGATAACATGCAGGGTTGCGGCGTCTACTGATACCGCATCAACCTGTGTCGGCCAGCGGCGATCAATTTCAGTTACCGTCCAGCCATGTTGCGCATCTTTGGCCGGACGAATCTCCAGCTTTTTAGCATCAATTCCCGCCGCCTGCGCCGTATGCAGAACCGCATCAAACTGGCTGACATCCATATGCATAACCGGCATTTCCTGCCCGGCATGATGCTCGGCATGTTCATCAGCAGGGCGTTCGTCGCCATAAAGCTGCGTATTCACCTGCGGCGTCAGCCAGCCAAAAGCCGCACGCATTTTATCCACGTTGCCTCCGGCCCACTGGGACCAGGTTAAACCGGTTGCCGAGAACAGCAGCATCCCCGCCAGCAATAACCACCCCAGCATTACGTGTAAACGCCGGTTATTTTGCACCCGATTATTCAGCCGACGTTTTGGTCGGGTGAAATACCAGAGCATAATGCCGCCAGTCGCCGCAACCCACATCCAGGAGGCCGCCAGCTCGCTGTAAATTCGCCCGATATCCCCCAATAGCAAAGAGCGGTGAGCATAATCAATCCACTGACGCAGGGGCAAAATGCCACTGGTGCCATAGACCGTCATATCGCCTTTCACCGCCAGCGTCACTGGATCGATGAAAATCGCCCGGTTCTCGGAAGCGGCAAGTCCGGGGTCGGCAAACATCACCCGCGTCGTTGCGCCCTCTTCAAGAGCGGGACGAACGGCATGCAGTCGTAAATGCCCTCCCGTCACCTGTTGGGCAACGGCGATTTGCGCCGCCAGCGGTTGCCGCTCTCCTTGCCCTGTGCCCTGTAGCGCCGGTGCATAGAGCGCCTCTTCCAGTTGCGGCGTCGCAACGTAGAGCGTACCGGTTAAGGCCGCCACAAAGATAAATGGCCCGACAAACAGACCTGTGTAGAAATGAAAACGTCGCAGCAGGGTTATCCATGCCGCGCGCGGAGTGCAGGTTGTCATACTTTTCCTCAGAGAAAGCACACATGTGTCGTGACGCTTATGCGCACAAACGTATTGTTAGATTCAGGAAACAGCAGACCTGCGCGGCGGTGCGCGCGTATCGGGATAAAGCCAGGGGAAGAAATGCCAGTGTTTAACAACCGGGCGTGGCGGCGTCAGCTTTTGTCTGAGCAGCATCCCGGACAACAGGATGACCAGCGCCAGCATCAGGCTAGGAACATGGGTCAGGAGGACGCAATACCCGCACGCTTCACCGTGATCGACAGGCATCGGCATTGATGAAGACTGCCCATGATGTCCAACATGTTCAGCCATCATGCTCATGTCATGATGCATACCAGGCATGGCGCTCATGGGATCTTTTTGCAACGAGACGGAGATAAGCGGCGCCACCACGATCAGCAGGATCGCAAACATCGCGAGCCATGTCGCGTTGCGTTGATACGCAGGCTGACGAAATGTACCGATAACCACTGCCCCTCCCGTAACGAACGGGCATTGTAAATGATTTATGAACTAATGGTTAACGTTGTGAGCTTCACGAAGATAAAAAAAGGGCCAGCCAACTGGCCAGCCCTTTCTTACAGGATGTCGCCTGAGCGATATCTTAGTTAAGACGCTCTTTAATACGAGCAGCCTTACCAGTACGCTCACGCAGGTAGTACAGTTTAGCTTTACGAACGGCACCACGACGTTTAACAGCAATGCTGTCAACTACCGGAGAGTGAGTCTGGAAGACACGCTCAACGCCTTCGCCGTTGGAAATTTTACGAACAGTGAATGCAGAGTGCAGACCGCGGTTACGAATAGCGATAACCACGCCCTCGAATGCCTGCAGACGTTTTTTGGAACCTTCAACAACCCATACTTTCACTTCCACGGTATCACCCGGACGGAAGGAAGGTACGTCCTGCTTCATCTGCTCTTGTTCAAGTTGCTTAATAATGTTGCTCATAATTTAATCTCTTATCCTGGGTAAACTGATATTTGGGGGTCTCAGACCAGCCCATCATGTTTATGTTGCTGTTGTGCGTGTTCCGTTTTGAACTCCGCCAGCAACCTTGCTTGCTCTTCAGTCAGAGCCAGGTTTTCCAGAAGTTCAGGTCTTCTAAGCCAGGTTCGGCCCAGCGACTGTTTCAAACGCCAGCGACGTATCTCAGCATGGTTTCCTGACAGCAATACTGCCGGTACTTCCATCCCTTCCAACACTTCAGGTCGAGTATAGTGTGGACAGTCCAGTAATCCATCGGCAAAGGAATCTTCGATTGCCGAAGCCTCATGACCCAGAACCCCCGGAATGAACCGGGAAACGGAGTCAATCAGCGTCATTGCTGGTAACTCACCACCACTGAGTACGTAATCGCCGATTGACCATTCTTCGTCAATTTCGGTTTGAATCACGCGCTCATCTATTCCTTCGTAGCGACCGCACACCAGAATCAGTTTCTGATTCGTTGCCAGTTCGCTGACGCCCGCTTGATCAAGCTTGCGTCCCTGAGGTGACAGATAGATCACCTTAGCGCCTTCACCCGCCGCGCTTTTTGCTGCATGAATGGCGTCCCGCAAGGGTTGCACCATCATTAACATCCCCGGTCCGCCGCCGTAAGGACGATCGTCCACGGTACGGTGCCGGTCATGCGTGAAATCACGAGGACTCCAGCTCTGGATGCTCAGCAGGCCATTTTTTACTGCCCGGCCAGTTACCCCGTAATCGGTAATTGCGCGGAACATTTCAGGAAACAGGCTAACGATACCTATAAACACAAGCCAATCCCCATAACGCCGACTTTTACCGTTTATCCGGTGGTTTAAAAACCAGGATCCCAATCTACTTCGATAGTACGAGTAGCGAGATCGACTTTCTTGATAACCTGCCCATCGAGGAACGGCACAAGACGTTCCTTGATACCAAACGCATCTTTCAGGTTTGCCTTGATGACGATGACGTCATTCGAACCGGTTTCCATCATATCGACGACTTTACCGAGATCGTAGCCTTCAGTGGTCACTACCTGGCAGCCCATAAGGTCTTTCCAGTAGTAGGAACCATCTTCCAGCGCAGGCAACTGCGAGGAATCCACGACAATTTCGCAATTAGTCAGTAGATTCGCCGAATCACGATCGTCAACGCCTTTCAGCTTGATGATCAGATCCTGATTGTGGTGCTTCCAGCTTTCCAGCTGTACTTGCTGCCACTGACCCGCCTTCTGGATAAACCAGGGCTGATAGTCAAAAATGCTTTCGGCGTCTTCGGTGGAAGAAAACACTCTGAGCCACCCACGAATACCGTAAGACGACCCCATTTTCCCCAAAACGATGGGTTCAACGGGCGCTTGCGCAGTGAGTTGCTTGCTCATCATGACCACCGTGACAGATTAAGCTGCTTTGTTTGCTGCTTTGATCAGCGCTGCAACGCGATCAGAAATAGTCGCGCCCTGGCCAACCCAGTGAGCGATGCGATCCAGATCCAGGCGGGTGCCTTCTTCTTTTTCGCTGGCGATCGGGTTGAAGAAGCCAACGCGCTCAATGAAGCGACCGTTGCGTGCATTACGGCTGTCGGTAACAACAACCTGGTAGAACGGACGCTTTTTAGCGCCGTGACGAGCTAAACGAATAGTAACCATAACATCCTCTTGTGTGAATAAAACACCCAGGCCCCATCGAGGAACGGAGCCCGGGTGTCATATTAAAAGCCCGAAAATTTTACTGATTTCTGGGGAAAATGCAATCAGCAGTTGATAACTCTGCTATAAAAGGCCGTCGGCGGTGCAGGCAGTTCGGTGCCGGTGTGCGCGCAGCCACCGGAGCGTACACGCAGTACGTGAGGATGGCGAGCACACCCCGGTGCCGAAATGGCAAACAAGCCAGGCCGATTAACGACCCGGGAAGCCTGGCGGCATCATACCCTTCATGCCACGCATCATCTTCGCCATCCCGCCTTTCTTCATTTTCTTCATCATGCGCTGCATGTCGTCGAACTGTTTCAGAAGACGGTTAACGTCCTGTACCTGCATGCCACAACCGGCTGCGATACGGCGTTTACGGGAACCTTTGATGATTTCTGGCTTCGCGCGCTCTTTCAGCGTCATCGAGTTGATGATCGCCTCCATCCGCACCAGCACCTTGTCATCCATCTGCGATTTCACGTTGTCAGGAATCTGGCCCATGCCCGGCAGCTTGCCCATCAGACTCGCCATACCGCCCATGTTTTTCATCTGGTTGAGCTGTTCGAGGAAATCGTTCAGATCAAAGCCGTCGCCTTTTTTCAGTTTGCTGGCTAATTTCTCAGCCTGCGCGCGGTCAACTTTGCTTTCAATATCTTCGATCAGCGACAGCACGTCGCCCATGCCGAGAATACGGGACGCGATACGATCCGGGTGGAACGGCTCCAGCGCTTCGGTTTTCTCGCCAACGCCGAGGAATTTAATCGGCTTGCCGGTGATATGACGAATAGAGAGCGCGGCACCGCCACGGGCGTCACCGTCGACTTTCGTCAGCACCACGCCGGTCAACGGCAGCGCTTCGTTAAACGCTTTCGCGGTATTCGCGGCATCCTGACCGGTCATCGCATCGACCACAAACAGGGTCTCTACCGGATTAATAGAAGCGTGGACCTGTTTGATTTCGTCCATCATCGCTTCATCGACGTGCAGGCGACCAGCGGTATCCACCAGCAGCACGTCGTAGAATTTGAGTTTCGCTTCTTTCAGTGCGGCATTGACGATATCAACCGGCTTCTGACCGACGTCAGACGGGAAGAAATCGACGTCAACCTGCTGCGCCAGGGTTTCCAGCTGTTTGATCGCCGCCGGGCGATAAACGTCGGCAGAGACGACCAGCACTTTCTTCTTGTGCTTCTCGCGCAGGAATTTACCCAGCTTACCGACGCTGGTGGTTTTACCGGCGCCCTGCAAGCCCGCCATCAGCACGACGGCTGGCGGCTGCGCGGCCAGATTCAGGGTCTGGTTCTCTTCGCCCATCGCCGCAACCAGTTCGTTGCGCACAATCTTGACGAACTCCTGCCCCGGCGTCAGGCTCTTGTTAACTTCATGACCAACCGCTTTCTCTTTTACGCGATTGATAAACTCTCGCACTACAGGAAGCGCAACGTCAGCCTCCAGCAGCGCCATGCGCACTTCGCGCAGCGTCTCTTTAACGTTGTCTTCAGTAAGGCGTCCACGGCCACTGATATTGCGCAGCGTGCGCGACAAACGATCGGTTAAATTATCAAACATTGTCTCTCGCCTGGGGTGGAAACGGTTGGTCGCTAGCGCGACACATATACAGAATTTTGTCGCAGTATAACATGAAGCCGCCTTTGTTGTTATGCAACGGTTGGAGCAGCGGTCACGTAACGCTATACTGCTTCTCTCTCACTGGCCAACTGTCGACACTCCTATGCCCGTTTTTGCTTTACTCGCTCTTGTCGCCTATTCCATCAGCCTCGCGCTGATCGTTCCTGCTTTGCTGCAAAAAAACAGCGGCTGGCGGCGTATGGCTATCCTTTCTGCGGTCATCGCGCTGGTGTGCCATGCTTTTGCGCTGGAAGCCCGAATCCTGCCCGGCGGCGAAAGCGGTCAAAACCTGAGCCTGCTGAACGTCGGTTCGCTGGTCAGCCTGATGATTTGTACCGTCATGACAATTGTCGCTTCACGCAATCGCGGCTGGCTGCTGCTGCCTGTTGTCTACGCCTTTGCGTTGATTAACCTGGCCTTCGCCACGTTCATGCCGAACGAGTACATCACCCACCTCGAAGCCACGCCAGGTATGATGATACACATCGGCCTGTCGCTGTTCGCTTACGCCACATTGATCATTGCCGCGCTGTATGCGTTGCAGCTGGCATGGATCGACTATCAGCTCAAAAACAAAAAGCTGGCGTTCAATAATGAAATGCCCCCGCTGATGAGCATTGAGCGCAAAATGTTTCACATCACGCAGATTGGCGTGGTGCTGCTGACGCTCACGCTGTGTACTGGCCTGTTTTACATGCATAACCTGTTCAGCATGGAAAATATCGACAAAGCCGTTCTCTCTATCGTGGCATGGTTTGTCTATATTGTTCTGTTGTGGGGACATTACCACGAAGGCTGGCGCGGACGTCGGGTCGTATGGTTTAACGTCGCGGGCGCAGGCATTCTGACGCTGGCCTATTTCGGCAGCCGCGTATTGCAGCAGTTTGTAAGCTAAGTCTTAAAGGAGCACCCCCTGGAACATATCTCCACTACCACGCTGATCGTCACACTGATCATCATGGTGGTTATTTCAGCCTATTTTTCCGGTTCCGAAACCGGCATGATGACGCTGAACCGCTATCGTCTTCGCCACCTGGCAAAACAGGGCAACCGTCCGGCAAAGCGCGTGGAAAAACTACTGCGCAAGCCGGATCGACTGATAAGCCTGGTTCTGATCGGTAATAACCTGGTCAATATTCTCGCCTCAGCCATCGGCACCATCGTCGGTATGCGTCTGTACGGCGATGCGGGCGTGGCGATTGCCACCGGCGTACTGACGTTTGTCGTCCTCGTATTTGCGGAAGTGCTGCCGAAAACCATCGCCGCGCTGTACCCGGAAAAAGTGGCCTACCCCAGCAGTTTTCTGCTGGCGCCTTTGCAGGTGCTGATGATGCCGCTGGTCTGGTTGCTTAACACCATTACCCGGCTGCTGATGCGTATGATGGGCATTAAAACGGATATCGTCATCAGCGGCTCTCTGAGTAAAGACGAACTGCGCACGCTCGTGAATGAATCCCGCTCGCAAATCTCCCGCCGCAACCAGGACATGCTGCTCTCAGTGCTGGATCTGGAAAAGGTCAGCGTGGATGACATCATGGTGCCGCGCAACGAAATTATCGGCATTGATATCAATGACGACTGGAAATCGATCGTCCGCCAGCTTTCTCACTCGCCGCACGGGCGCATTGTGCTTTACCGCGACTCGCTGGATGACGCCATCAGCATGCTGCGCGTGCGCGAAGCCTGGCGGTTAATGTCCGAGAAAAAAGAGTTCACTAAAGAGACCATGCTGCGCGCCGCCGATGAGATCTACTTCATCCCGGAAGGCACGCCGCTCAGCACGCAGCTGGTAAAATTTCAGCGTAATAAAAAGAAAGTCGGGCTGGTGGTCAACGAATACGGGGATATTCAGGGGCTGGTGACGGTCGAAGATATTCTGGAAGAGATTGTCGGCGACTTCACTACCTCGATGTCGCCAACGCTGGCGGAAGAGGTCACGCCGCAGAATGACGGTTCAGTGATTATCGACGGCAGCGCCAACGTGCGGGAAATCAACAAAGCCTTTAACTGGCACCTGCCGGAAGACGATGCGCGAACGGTAAACGGCGTGATTCTGGAAGCGCTGGAAGAGATCCCCATCGCCGGAACGCGCGTGCGCATTGGCCAGTACGATATCGATATTCTCGACGTCCAGGACAATATGATTAAGCAGGTTAAAGTCTTGCCGGTGAAACCGTTGCGGGAGAGTATCTCAGAGTAATGCTGTAGGCCGGGTACGGCGAATGCCGCCACCCGGCACTACGGATGGCAAATTACGCTTTCGCCTTCGCCACCGTTACCATCGCCGCGCGAATAGTACGACCGTTCAGCGTATAGCCTTTCTGCATAATGCCCAGCACGTTACCCGGGGTAACATCCTCAGACTCCACCATCGCAATCGCCTGATGCACGTTCGGATCCAGCGGTACGTTGGTGTCAGCAATCACCTCTACGCCGAACTTACGCACGACATCCAGCATGGATTTCAGCGTCAGCTCAATGCCTTCGACCATTGACGCCATATCTGGATTCGCTTTATCCGCCACTTCCAGCGCACGATCCAGGCTATCGATAACCGGCAACAGCTCATTGACGAATTTTTCCAGCGCGAACTTATGCGCCTTTTCTACGTCCAGCTCGGTACGACGGCGCAGGTTTTCCATTTCCGCTTTGATACGTAACACGCTGTCACGTTCGCGATTCTGGGCTTCAGCAAGCTGCGCTTCCAGATTCGCAATTTTTTCATCGCGCGGATCCACCTGCTCAGCAGAAGCGTCTGATTCAACCGCCTCAACTTCTTCGTGCTGATCCATGATAATTTCTTCCGGGGCTTGCCCCTCAGGCGTTTTCTGTTCTTTACTACTCATGAATTTCTCCGCGTTTTTTTTTCGCATTCATCTCGCTAACTTCGCTTATTATGGGGATCAGATTCAGGGTTTCAAGGGAAGCACTCACATTGTCATCAATCTTCGCTACAAGGACCTCGAGAAAATGAACAATCATTTCAAGTGTATTGGCATTGTGGGACATCCACGTCACCCCACTGCACTGACGACACATGAAATGCTTTACCGCTGGCTATGCACAAAAGGTTACGAGGTCATCGTGGAGCAGCAGATCGCCCACGAATTACAGCTGAAAAATGTAAAAACCGGCACGCTGGCGGAAATTGGTCAACTGGCGGATCTCGCCGTCGTTGTCGGCGGGGATGGCAATATGCTCGGCGCGGCGCGCACGCTGGCGCGCTATGACATCAAAGTGATCGGCATTAACCGTGGCAATCTCGGCTTCCTGACCGACCTTGACCCGGACAACGCCCTGCAACAACTCGCGGACGTACTGGAAGGCCATTATATCGCCGAGAAACGCTTTTTACTGGAAGCTCAGGTCTGCCAGCAAAACTGCCAGAAACGCATCAGTACCGCCATCAATGAAGTCGTGCTGCACCCGGGAAAAGTGGCGCACATGATTGAATTTGAAGTGTATATCGACGAAACCTTCGCCTTTTCTCAGCGTTCCGATGGTCTGATCATCTCCACGCCGACCGGTTCCACCGCCTATTCACTCTCGGCGGGCGGCCCCATTCTGACGCCGTCGCTGGACGCCATCACGCTGGTGCCGATGTTCCCACACACCCTATCCGCACGCCCGTTGGTCATTAACGGCAGCAGCACGATTCGTTTGCGTTTCTCACACCGCCGTAGCGACCTCGAAATCAGTTGCGACAGTCAGATTGCCCTGCCCATACAGGAAGGTGAAGATGTATTGATCCGCCGCTGTGACTACCATCTGAACCTGATACACCCTAAAGATTACAGTTATTTCAACACATTAAGCACAAAACTAGGCTGGTCAAAAAAATTATTCTAATTTAACGCCGCCCTCTTTACTGTATAAAAAACCAGTTTATACTGTATGTAATCACAGTTATGGTTTTTCATACAGGAAAACAGCTATGTTGGCACAACTGACCATCAGCAATTTTGCTATCGTTCGTGAACTTGAGATCGATTTCCAGAGCGGAATGACCGTCATTACCGGTGAAACCGGCGCGGGTAAGTCTATTGCGATTGATGCGCTCGGCTTGTGTCTGGGTGGCCGTGCAGACGCCGACATGGTGCGGGTGGGAGCAACCCGCGCAGACCTGTGCGCCCGCTTCTCACTGAAAGATACGCCAGCAGCGCTGCGCTGGCTGGAAGAAAACCAACTGGAAGAAGGGCGTGAGTGCTTACTTCGCCGCGTCATTAGCAGCGACGGTCGCTCCCGCGGCTTCATCAACGGCACCGCCGTGCCTCTCTCCCAGTTACGGGAACTGGGCCAGTTGCTCATTCAAATTCACGGCCAGCATGCGCATCAGCTACTGACCAAGTCTGAACATCAAAAATCCCTGCTCGACGGCTACGCCAACGAAGCACTTCTGATTCAGGAAATGTCCTCACGCTATCAACTGTGGCATCAAAGCTGCCGCGATCTGGCGCATCATCAACAGCAAAGCCAGGAACGCGCCGCACGTATGGAGCTGCTGCAATATCAGTTGAAAGAACTGAACGAATTTAACCCGCAGCCCGGTGAGTTTGAGCAAATTGATGAAGAATATAAACGACTGGCAAACAGCGGCCAGTTGCTGACGACCAGCCAGAATGCGCTGACGTTGCTTGCTGATGGCGAAGACGTCAATCTGCAAAGCCAGCTGTACACGGCAAAACAGTTAGTCACCGAACTGACGGGCATGGACAGCAAACTGTCTGGCATTCTGGATATGCTGGAGGAGGCCACAATCCAGATAACTGAGGCCAGCGACGAACTGCGTCACTATTGCGACCGTCTGGATTTAGACCCCAATCGCCTGTTCGAACTTGAGCAGCGCATTTCTAAGCAGATTTCACTGGCGCGTAAACATCACGTCAGCCCGGAAGCGCTGCCGCAGTTTTATCAGTCACTGCTCGAAGAACAGCAGCAGCTTGACGATCAGGCCGACTCACTGGAAACCCTGACGCTGGCGGTGAACAAACATCGCCAGCAGGCGCTGGAGACGGCAAAAGCGCTGCATACTCAGCGTCAGCATGACGCGCAGGAACTGGGGCAGTTGATCACCGAAAGCATGCATGCGCTGTCGATGCCGCATGGCCAGTTCACTATTGATGTGAAATTTGATGAGCATCATCTGAGCAGCGACGGTGCCGACCGCGTAGAGTTTAAAGTCACCACAAACCCGGGTCAGCCATTGCAGCCAATCGCAAAGGTCGCTTCCGGGGGCGAACTGTCCCGTATCGCGCTGGCAATTCAGGTCATTACTGCCCGTAAAATGGAAACCCCGGCGCTCATTTTCGATGAAGTCGATGTCGGTATCAGCGGCCCTACTGCGGCCGTTGTCGGTAAACTGCTGCGCCAGTTAGGTGAGTCAACTCAGGTAATGTGCGTTACCCACCTTCCGCAAGTTGCCGGTTGTGGTCATCAGCACTTCTTTGTCAGCAAAGAAACGGACGGCGCCATGACCGAAACGCATATGCAGCCGCTGGATAAACGCTCGCGATTACAGGAGCTGGCTCGTTTACTTGGCGGCAGCGAAGTGACGCGTAATACCCTCGCAAATGCGAAAGAACTGTTGGCTGCGTAAACTTTTTTGACCCTTTAAGGTCTGAGTACAAAACAAAATCGCCGTAAGACCCGACACCAAAAGGTTTTAAAGTGGTGAAAGGTCTATTATCATCGGCATATTACATATGAGCCGCGTACTGCTCGGGCCCGAAAAGGAATAAAATCACTATGCGCTGTAAAACGCTGACTGCTGCCGCAGCAGTACTACTGATGTTGACCGCAGGCTGTTCCACTCTGGAGCGAGTGGTTTACCGCCCTGATATCAACCAGGGGAACTATCTGACCGCTAACGATGTCGCCAAAGTGCGCGTCGGTATGACGCAACAGCAGGTTGCTTATGCTTTGGGTACACCGATGATGTCCGATCCTTTTGGCACTAACACATGGTTCTATGTGTTCCGTCAGCAACCGGGTCATGAAGGCGTAACGCAACAAACCTTAACGCTGACCTTTAACAGCAACGGCGTGTTGACCAACATCGACAATAAGCCAGCGTTGACCGACAACAAGTAAGATTGTTTTCTGGTGTTAAAAAAGGTGCCATTGGCACCTTTTTTAATTATTGACGAACCTGAACCCGCTTTGCCGAAAGAATGCAGGCCTGATAAGCGTTCAGGCATCCATGATTATTTATTTGCCGATTTCTCCGCTCGCTGTCTGCGCAACTCTTTTGGATCGGCAATCAGCGGTCGATAGATCTCTACCCGATCGCCGTCATGAACCACGTCGGCAAGTTTTGTCGGACGGCTATAGATACCGACTTTGTTTTTAGCGAGATCGATATCGGTGCGCAGTTCCAGCAAACCGGAAGCACGAATCGCCTCTTCAACCGTCGCGCCTTCCTGCAACGTCACACGCTGTAAATACTGTTTCTCGGGCAGCGCATACGCCACTTCGACGACAATTTTAGCCGACACTGTAAACCTCTTTGGCCCGAACGGTAAACGCCTGCACCATATTGGAAGCCAGCTCTTTAAAGACGCGGCCAAACGCCAGTTCAATTAACTTGTTGGTGAACTCAAAATCGAGGTGGAACTCGATGCGACACGCCTCCTGGCTGAGCGGCGTAAATTTCCACCCGCCAATCAATTTTTTGAAAGGGCCATCGACCAGATGCATCAGGATGCTCTGGTTATTCGTCAACTGGTTACGTGTCGTGAATGTTTTGCTGATCCCTGCCTTAGACACATCCACGGCCGCCGTCATCTGACCCGGCGTCGATTCCAGCACACGGCTGCCGACGCATCCCGGCAAAAACTGAGGGTAGGACTGAACATCATTCACTAATTTATACATCTGTTCCGCACTATAAGGGACTAAAGCGGTCCGGCTAATCTGAGGCATAGCAATTTCCATCAACATAAATCGAACAAATAATACCATTTATCCCCAGGTAAAAAAAACGCTATACCTCAACAGGGCCTACGCAGGTTCATGCTAAGATAACGCCTTATCCCCCGCAGGATGAAATGGGGTGTTTTTCGATTTCAGATTACCTATACTGAGCGGCATTATGACGAAGAAAAAAGCACACAAACCTGGCTCAGCCACTATTGCGTTGAATAAGCGCGCCCGACACGAATACTTTATTGAAGAAGAGTTCGAAGCTGGACTCGCCCTGCAAGGTTGGGAAGTTAAATCCCTGCGCGCGGGCAAAGCGAATATTAGCGATAGCTATGTCCTTCTCAGGGATGGCGAAGCGTACCTGTTCGGCGCAAACTTTACGCCAATGGCCGTCGCCTCAACGCACGTCGTGTGCGACCCCACTCGCACCCGTAAACTGCTACTGAACCAGCGCGAACTCGACTCCCTGTACGGACGCGTCAATCGTGAAGGTTATACCGTCGTCGCGCTTTCACTGTACTGGAAGAACGCCTGGTGCAAAGTGAAAATCGGCGTCGCAAAAGGTAAGAAACAGCATGATAAACGCTCAGACCTGAAAGAGCGTGAGTGGCAACTGGATAAAGCCCGCATCATGAAGAATGCAGGCCGCTAAACGTTCCCTGATAACACCGCTTTCGTTGCTGGCTATTTAAGCAAATCGTTCCATCGCGCGAAATGAGCGGTAAATCCTTGAAGATAAGGAAAATCGGGGGCTGGTCACGCGTGTCACAACTCTGTTATACTTAACGTAACACATTGGGGCTGATTCTGGATTCGACGGGATTTGCGAAACCCAAGGTGCATGCCGAGGGGCGGTTGGCCTCGTAAAAAGCCGCAAAAAATAGTCGCAAACGACGAAAACTACGCTTTAGCAGCTTAATAACCTGCTCTGAGCCCTCTCTCCCTAGCTTCCGCTCTTAAGACGGGGATCAAAGAGAGGTCAAACCCAAAAGAGATCGCGTGGATGCCCTGCCTGGGGTTGAAGCGTTAAAACTAATCAGGCTAGTTTGGTAGTGGCGTGTCCGTCCGCAGGTGCCAGGCGAATGTAAAGACTGACTAAGCATGTAGTACCGAGGATGTAGGAATTTCGGACGCGGGTTCAACTCCCGCCAGCTCCACCACTTTTGATAGGACTGCAACCGGACAGTGGCAATAAAAAACAGTCACTTACGGACACTGACCAGACAGTATGCAGACCGAGAAAAGACAAAAATATGCACGTGAAATGCACGTGCACTTTAAAAGAACCCCAGATCTCACGGTTTGGGGTTTTTCTATTTGTAACCAAGGGTAACAAAAACACATCCCCCTTTCGCGCTCCGCCCACCTTGACACTGTTTATTTTTACAGTAAAAATACTGTATACAATCACAGTATTTTTCCGGGGGGCTTTTATGTTCGTTGAACTGGTTTATGACAAGCGTAATGTCGAGGGGCTACCGGACGCAAGAAACATCATTCTTAACGAGCTGACAAAGCGCGTACACCGGATCTTCCCCGATGCCGACGTGAGAGTTAAGCCAATGCAGGCTAACGCATTAAACAGCGATTGCACAAAGACCGAAAAAGAACGACTTAACCGTATGCTGGAAGAGATGTTTGAAGAAGCCGATATGTGGCTGGTGAACGAATGATGAGCATGGACAACATGATTATTGCCGGGGTAAGAATATATTTCCCGCCTGGCACCGCTCTCCCTGCTCCAACGCTTGAACTCAGGACATTTGCCATCATCAGCAAAGACCTGCCTGGACATCTGGTGCTTGAGTACAAAAACAGGCAGTGGGTTCCTGTACTGACCCGGCTTTTTGATGATTCAGCACATGCGATTTCAGCTATAACAAGCCTGAGCAAAAAGACGTGGCATTAATACTTAAAACACATTGATCCGTCATGCCGGGAAGATACAATCCGCGGCGGCTGGCAACCCTTCTATATTCGACTATCGAACGATCGCCAGCTGTCCGTACCATGCTCTTCCATGCGGCGTGGTTGCTACTCTATTAATTCTACTGATGATAATATTGCTGTAGATCGCATACGACCTTGCCGCTCTCACCACTTTCACAGCCTTCCTGTTACGCCATATAAAGCAACTCGATTGGGAATTTCCAGTTACTGACGCAAATACGGAACATACAATCACATACACATCTTTACATTTGGTGGTTTTCATGAATACTACTAAATGATTATGTTAACACGATGAAATTCAACGGATGAAATATGAATATATTTGAACAAACTCCACCAAACCGCAGGCGTTATGGCCTGGCTGCATTTATTGGGTTAATCGCTGGTATCGTATCAGCATTTGTTAAATGGGGCGCTGAAGTACCTTTGCCACCCCGCAGTCCGACTGATATGTTCACTGCTGCATGCGGGCCGGAATCATTAATCAGGGCTGCCGGGCAAATTGACTGTTCCCGCAATTTCCTGAATCCCCCTTATATTTTCCTTCGTGACTGGATGGGGCTTGCTGATCCTAACGCTGCCGTCTACACCTTTGCCGGGCATGTGTTTAACTGGGTTGGTGTAACACACATCATCTTTTCGATTGTCTTCGCAGTGGGTTACTGTGTTGTTGCTGAAGTTTTCCCCAAAATTAAACTCTGGCAGGGTTTGCTGGCTGGTGCGCTGGCACAGTTTTTCGTACATATGATTTCCTTCCCTCTCATGGGGCTGACTCCACCTTTGGTTGACCTTCCATGGTATGAGAATGTATCCGAGATTTTTGGACATTTAATCTGGTTCTGGTCCATCGAAATTATCCGTCGGGATCTGCGTAACAGGATTACTCATCAACCAGACCCGGAGATCCCTTTGGGAACAAACCGGTGACAAATTCTTAATGTGGTAAAATGGCGCAAACACAGCGCCATTTAAGAGCCCACACGGCACAAGCCCTGCGGGCTTTTTTGTGCCCTCAATTTGTCCCGCGAAGTCTGAAGCCAACTCATTAAATCCGAACCTTTTAGGCACCTCATAATGCTTTATTGTTTTTGAGGTGCCTAAAACGATAGAAACCCGGCAATGGCAAGACAAACCTCTATCCGTTAAAGAAATCGAATCCGCCAAACCCAGGGAAGCGGACTACGTTCTCTATGATGATGATGGCCTTGAGCTACTCATCAAATCCAGCGGGAGTGAAATCTGGCAGTTTCGCTACATTCGCTCTGTTACAAAAAAGCGTGCGAAGAAAAGCATAGGCCGCCAGTAAAAGTTGTTGGGTGATTTACCGAACAGGATTATCCTGCAACAAATTTCACTCTTTGCCCCCTCACTATGCCAACAGCTGAAACCTTTATAACGTTCCTTTTTGCTCTACTTTTGTTAGAGATTTCACCAGGATCGGACATGATGCTGACGATTGCCCGAGGTATTGGGCAAGGTCGTCGTATAGCACTTCTTACTGTGCTGGGAAATGTTTTTATTGCAGGCATTGTCCAGGTATCTTTTCTCGTGCTTGGGTTGGTATCTGTCGTTCATGCGTGGCCAATGGCGCTTGATCTCTTGCGGTGGGCTGGGGCCGGATACCTGATTTGGCTCGGGATCAAAATGTTAGTCAGCGCTGGCGCTGATACAAAAGTGAAAAAGACTGCCTGGATAACAGGGCGTGAAGCCGTTAAGCAAGGTGCACTCAACAGTCTGACCAACCCCAAGTCGTTGCTCTTTATGTTCGCTTTTCTTCCACAATTCGTTAACCCAGCAGTTGGTCCGATATGGCTGCAACTCCTTATTCTGGGAACCATTCAGAAACTGACGGGAATCATCTCGCTTGGCTCCGTAGCCATAGCATCAGGCTCCTTTGGCGAATGGCTTAGTAGGCACCCTGGATTTATAAAGTGGCAGGAGCGTTTCACTGGGGTAGTTATGATTGGGCTTGGACTTAAGATGCTTTTCAGTGGTAATGCATTATCTGAGTCTGTTAAATAACATGATAAAAACCCGCGCACTTCCTGCATTGCTTTCCCTGAACATTTAAGCAGCCCACCGGCACCTTGCCGATTAATACCTGTAGTAGTTTAGGGATGCCCCCTCCTGGCACAAAGCGGCCTGAACGAAGGGCTATCAAGTCTGCTATGGGCGACAAACCTACAGCTTCCATTGAAAGCATCAATCAATACGCAAAACTCCCGCCCCTGACAAACTCAACCACCTCCCCCACCAAGTCACACTGCCACCAGGACAATGTTGTTGCTCCTGCCCGGAAGAGTTGTGTTGCTGCTGCCGTAACACGATGTTAGCATTTGGCAATCAAGACGCTTAGATGTCTAAAAACTCCATTCCTGACCCCGAGAGAGGCTAAAAGGAAGATGACAGATAACCTGCAACTCACACAACTGGTCGAGACCTGCCGCTGGATAGGGGCAAAAGGCTGGGCTCCCGCCACTGGCGGCAATATGTCTGTCCGCCAGGACGACGCTTTTTGCTGGCTCAGCGAGTCGGGAAAAGATAAAGGTAACCTGACTACCGACGATTTTTTGCAGGTGGAAATCGCCACCAGTCACGCACCGTCCGGTCGCAAACCATCGGCGGAGACCGGGCTGCATACCCTGATTTATCGCCTCTTTCCCCAGGCAAACGCGGTGTTGCACGTCCACACCGTCAACGCCACGGTACTCTCGCGCATCGTTAAAACGCCGGAGCTATATATCAGCGGTTTTGAAATGCAAAAGTCGCTTAGCGGGCAAACCACCCATCTTGATACCGTCTGCGTGCCAGTGTTCGACAACGACCAGGATATCGACGCGCTGGCGTCACGTATTGCGCATTACGCGCAAGAGCATTCTCTGAATTACGGTTTTCTTCTGCGCGGTCATGGCTTAACCTGCTGGGGACGCTCAGTGGAGGAGGCCCGCCGTCATCTGGAGGGGCTGGAATTTTTATTTGAATGCGAAATGCGTTTGCGACAACTGGAGAGATTATGATTCGCGCGATTGTGACGGATATTGAAGGCACCACCAGCGATATCCGTTTTGTTCACAATGTTCTGTTCCCCTATGCGCGCGAGCGGCTGGCGGCGTTTGTCACCGCCCGGCAGTATGCCGAACCGGTAAAATCAATTCTTGATAATCTGCGCAACGAGATTGCCCGGCCGGACGCCAGTACCGCAGAACTTATCGAAACGCTTTTCACCTTTATGGATGAAGATCGCAAATCAACGGCGCTAAAAGCCCTGCAAGGCATTATCTGGCACGACGGTTACGTCAATGGCGACTTTACTGGTCACCTCTACCCGGACGTTCTGCCAGCGCTGGAGAAATGGAAAGCACAAGGCATTGATCTCTATGTTTATTCCTCCGGCTCCGTTGCGGCGCAGAAACTGTTATTTGGCTACAGCGACGAAGGTGATATTACTCATCTGTTCAGCGGCTATTTTGATACCCATATCGGCGCAAAGCGAGAAACGCAGTCATACCGCAATATCGCGTCATATATCGGCGTCGCGCCGTCGCAAATCCTGTTCCTCTCCGATGTATACCAGGAGCTGGACGCCGCTGAAGAGGCGGGTCTTCGCACCCTGCAACTGATTCGTGGTGAGGGTGATGGCGCCAGCCGCCACCACCAGGTACATCAATTCGACGACATTAACCCGGAGCAGATCCTTTCATGAGCGCATTGACTATTTATTCCGATAAAGACGCCAGCCAGCCCCAGTGGCACAGTACCGACGCCGCAGAGATCGCCCAACAGCTCAACGCGAAAGGCGTCCGCTTCGAACGCTGGGTTGCAGACCGCGACTTAGGCCAGGCTCCCGCGCCAGAAACGGTGATCACCGCCTATCAACATGCGATTGATAAGCTGGTTGCCGAGAAAGGCTATCAGAGCTGGGATGTGATCAGCCTGCGCGCCGACAATCCACAAAAAGAGGCGCTGCGTGCAAAGTTTCTCAATGAACACACCCACGGCGAAGATGAAGTGCGCTTCTTCGTTGAAGGCGCAGGACTGTTTTGCCTGCACATTGGCGACCAGGTTTACCAGGTGCTGTGTGAGAAAAACGATCTGATTTCAGTGCCCGCCGGTACGCCGCACTGGTTTGATATGGGCTCAGAGCCAAACTTTACCGCGATCCGTATTTTCGATAACCCGGAAGGCTGGGTGGCGCAGTTTACCGGGAGTGAGATTGCGAACGGATACCCCAGGCTGAAGTAAAAAAGTAAGCACTCTCTATTTTACCTGGGAGTGCTTTGATACAGGAAACAACTGGAGCTCTTGCGCCATAAACCTTGTTGCCTGAACAGGAAACTGACCAAAACCACTTATACCAAATGGAAATTCAATAACACTAACCCATAAATTTACTACAAGCTCAAGTTCACCATTGGTATCTATATAAGTGATGCCATATCATAAAGGCGGTTTAAATAACCTCCAGTATACGTACTGGCTCTACCCCAACCAATCTCGCCAAATGCACAAACTCCACAACATCCAGCCGACGCTCACCGCTTTCAACTTTAGCGATGAATGATTGCGGTTTGCCTAAGGCTTCTGCGAGTTGCGCCTGAGTGATCCCGCGCTCTTTTCGGGCTTTCTTCAATGCGTTAATAACACGTTGGTATTCATCTGAGTAGACCGAGGCCATTGTTCCGATTCCATACAAATATCCTGAAATCGAATATCCACCTGTTGCCTTTTTATCCCAAAACAGGATAATTGAGCATGTAACGAACACACGTAAGGAACACACAATGCACCATCAAAATTGGCATACTGCCGATATTATTGCCGCATTAAAGAAGCACGGAACCAGCCTCGCAGCACTGTCCCGCAAGGAGGGGCTTTCATCATCCACATTGGCAAACGCACTCACACGCCCATGGCCAAAAGGGGAATTACTCATCGCTCAAGCGCTAAACACTTCACCAGAAGTGATATGGCCAGAAAGGTATTTTGATGAAAAAGGAAATCCAGTCATTCGTCAGATGAGAACGATAAGGAAAAGAAATCTGTCTTCGACATAATTTATTCATTCCCCCCTCTCCCTAGCGGGAGAGAGGTCCTACATTCACCGTTTCAGCCCTTTCACATACTCAACCAGCTGGTCCAGCACAATCCCCCAGCCTTCATGGAAGCCCATTTTCTCGTGCTGCTCGCGGATTTCAGCTGTTGGGTGACGGGCTATCGCGGTGTAGCGGGTTTTCCCTTCTCCCGCATCTTCCAGCAATAGAATTGCCGTCATAAACGGGTTTTCGGCAGGTTTCCAGCCTTCCGTATAGCCGTCGGTAAAAACCAGCTTTTTGCCGTGTTCGATCTCCAGAAAGACGCCCTTGTTGTCCATCCGTTGGCCGTCCACCTCAAAAACGGTGTTAAACCGCCCGCCCACGCGCAGGTCGAGATCGCATTCGATCACTTTATGCGGAACAGGGATGAAAAACTTTTTAATGTGCTCCGGTGTAGTCCAGCAGAGCCACAGCAGGTCGCGTGGCGCATCCACCAGGCGTTCCAGTTTTAAATCAGTATTGGGATCAAGAGTCACGTTTCAGTCCTCTTTAAAGGAATGCCCTTCAAGGATAGCCGGACTCAGGCAAATTTCCCCTTCACCACGTCTTCTGGCGTCACCACACCGCTATCCAGCACCCAGCCGCTAATCAGCGCTGCTGGCGTCACGTCAAACGCCGGGTTATAGACCTGCGCATTTTCCGGCGCCCACTGTACCGCACCAAAACTGCCCGCCACGCCGGTGACTTCTCCTGCTGCGCGCTGCTCAATCGGGATTG
This sequence comes from Citrobacter sp. CK180, assembly GCF_030333655.1. Lineage (NCBI taxonomy): Bacteria > Pseudomonadati > Pseudomonadota > Gammaproteobacteria > Enterobacterales > Enterobacteriaceae > Citrobacter > Citrobacter sp. CK180. The sequence goes on from NZ_JAOWFM010000057.1 coordinate 33,118, forward strand.
CGTTGCCATTCGGGCAGTGGGGGTCCAGCGTGGTTTGCGGCGCGGCAACGTAAAACGGAATACCGTGGAATTTCGCCAGCACCGCCAGCGAATAGGTGCCGATTTTATTCGCCACATCGCCATTTGCGGCAATACGGTCGGCCCCTACCCACACCGCGTCCACCAGCCCTTTCGCCATCAGGCTGGCAGCCATTGAGTCGGTAATCAGTTGATAGGGAACCCCCAGTTCGCCCAGCTCCCAGGCGGTGAGTCTGCCGCCCTGCAATAACGGGCGCGTTTCATCCACCCAGACATTTTGCACGTTGCCCTGTGCATACGCGCGGGCAATCACCCCCAGCGCCGTCCCCGTGCCCGCTGTCGCCAGCCCGCCGGTGTTGCAGTGGGTCAGCAGACGGCTGCCCGGCTTCACCAGTGCACTTCCCGCACGCGCGATATCGTCACAGAGTTGTTTGTCTTCATCGATCAGACGCAGCGCTTCCGCCGCCAGCGCCGGAACAAAGTCTTCTTGCCCCAGCGCCTGCTTCATGCGATCGAGATTGTTCATCAGATTGACCGCCGTCGGGCGCGCAGCGCGCAGCGTTTCCAGCGCTATCGCCAGTCCATCCCGGCGATGGCCTGACTCAGCCAGCAGCGCCAGTAGCAGACTGGCGGAAAGACCAATCAGCGGCGCACCGCGCACGCGCAGCGCGTGAATATGCCCCACCAGCGCTTCTACCGTTGAGGCATCCAGCCAGCGTTTCTCCTGCGGAAGCGCCTGCTGATCGAGAATAAATAATTGATTATCCGCCACTCGCAGGCTGGTCGTCTGTAATGTCTGCATGTCGTTAATTCTCTGTTGCGTTGTTGTATCACATTGTGTCAGGATGAATTACAGATGTATAGACGTCTACATGTCTTTATTAGTGAAATGAGTGAGGAACAGGCAATGTCGCAATACCGTACCTTTACCGCCCAGGATGCCGTGGAATACGCCCGAACGTTTGGCGGCATCGATGATCCATCCACACTGGTAGAGGCGCAGGAGGTGGGCGACGGCAACCTTAATCTGGTGTTTAAGATTTTCGATACCACAGGCGTAAGCCGCATCGTCGTCAAACAGGCGCTGCCTTACGTGCGCTGCGTCGGCGAATCCTGGCCGCTGACGCTGGATCGCGCTCGTCTTGAAGCGCAAACGCTGGTGGCGCATTACCAGCACTGCCCGCAGCATACGGTGAAAATCCACCATTTCGACCCTGAACTGGCGGTGATGGTGATGGAAGATCTCTCCGACCATAACATCTGGCGCGGCGAACTGATTAAAGGCGCCTGGTATCCGCAGGCGGCACGCCAGCTCGGCGAATACCTGGCGCAAACGCTGTTTCATACCAGCGATTTTTATCTCCACCCGCATGACAAAAAAGCGCAGGTGGCGACATTTATTAACCCGGAGATGTGTGAGATCACCGAAGATCTGTTCTTCAACGATCCCTACCAGATCCACGAGCGCAACAGCTATCCTGCGGAGATCGAAGGCGACGTCGCCGCGTTGCGCAGTGATGCTCAGCTTAAGCTGGCGGTGGCGGCGCTCAAACATCGTTTCTTCTCCCATGCCGAAGCGCTGCTGCACGGCGATATCCACAGCGGCTCGATCTTTGTCGCCGACGGTCGCCTGAAAGCCATCGACGCCGAGTTCGGCTACTTTGGGCCGATAGGCTTTGATGTAGGCACCGCCATCGGCAACCTGCTGCTGAACTTCTGCGGCCTGCCGGGCCATCTGGGCATTCGCGACGCCGCCGCCGCGCGTGAGCAGCGGCTGACGGATATTCAGGCGCTGTGGAACACCTTTGCTGAACGTTTTCAGGTGCTGGCGACGGAGAAAACCCGCGACGCGGCGCTACGCGCGCCGGGCTACGCGTCGGAATTTCTGAAAAAAGTCTGGGCGGACGCCATCGGCTTTTGCGGCACCGAGCTGATTCGCCGCAGCGTCGGGCTGTCGCACGTAGCGGATATCGATACCATTCAGGATGCGGAAATGCGCCATGAATGCCTGCGCCATGCCATTACCCTCGGAAAAGCGCTGATTGTGATTGCCGACCGGATTGAGAGCGTGGAAGCGCTGATCGCGCGGGTGCGGCAGTACAGCTAAGTGCGGGCTGTTTGCCCGGTGGCGCTGCGCTTACCGGGCCTACGATCCGAATGCAGGCCGGGTAAGGCGAAGCCGCCACCCGGCAAATACTTACCCCAGATACTCAATCACTGATAACCCGCCGTTGTAATCCGTGCTGTAGATAATCCCCCGCGCATCGACAAACACGTCGCAGGACTGGATCACCTGCGGGCGATTTGGCCGCGTATCCATCATCTTCTCAGGCGCCGCAGGCACCAGCGCGCCGGTCTCTACCGGACGATAAGGATTAGTAATATCATAAGCGCGCACCCCTGCATTCTGGTAAGTGGCGAAAATCAGCGTCGAGCTAATAAAGCTGCCAGGGCGGTTTTCGTGCAGGTTATGCGGCCCGAAGTGCGCCCCTTTCGCCACGTAATCAGCTTCATCCGGCTGCGGGAAGGTGGCGATGCTCACCGGATTCGACGGCTCGCGGATATCAAACAGCCAGATCAGCTTTTCGCCGTCTTCCTGATTGTCGAGCACCGCTTCGTCCAGCACCACCAGCAGATCGCGGTCCGGCAGCGGCAGCGCAGTGTGTGTGCCGCCGCCAAACGGCGGGCTCCAGTTGCGATGGCTAATCAGTTTCGGCTGCGTGCGATCTTGCACGTCCAGCAGCGTCAGACCACCGTCACGCCAGCTACCGTAGGCGATATCGCCAGCGATAATCGCGTGATGCAGCGCATAGCGTTTGCCCTCCGGCCAGTCTGGCGTCTCTCCCGCCGCCTGATTCATCCCTGGCAACCACCAGCGCCCGGCCACCTCTGGCTTACGCGGATCGGCCAGATCGATGGTCAGGAAGATGTAGTCGGTGAAACCGTCGATCAGCGCCGAGACGTAGGCCCAGCGTCCGCCGACGTACCAGATGCGGTGAATGCCGATCCCATTCAGGGAGAGAAAACCGATTTCACGCGGTTTATCCGGCGTGGAAATATCAAACACGCGCAGCCCTGCGCTCCAGCCCCGATCCTGCACGTCGCTGACCGTCTCACCGACCTGCCGCGTGTAGTAGACCTTTTCATCGGCAAAGCGGGCATCGGCGAACAAATCGCGGGCGTTAATCACCAGCAGCAGATCGTCATGCGCCTGCAAATGCACGTTCCAGGTGCCTGGCGGTGCAGGCACATAGCCCGCCGCCCGTGGATTTTTCGGGTCACGCACGTCAACAATCGAAAACCCCTGCGACACCATATGGCCAATATAGGCAAAACCGCGATGTACCATCAGCTGTACGCCGTCCGGGCGACCGCCCTGGTCGCTATGGCCAATCAGCCGCATATTGCGGCTATAGTCGGGGCGCGGTAATTCAGTCACCTTAATCTCCTTTTGCCAAACGGCGTAACCGCCTTAGAGCACATTGTAGGCCCGGTAAGCGCAGCGCCACCGGGCATTATTTATTCTTCGCTTCAAGCGTCGCAAACCACGGCGCGATAAAGTCTTCCGTCTGGCCCCAGCCCGGAATGATTTTGCCTAATGAGGCGACGTTAACCGCCCCCGGCTGCGCTGCCAGCAGCGCCTGCGGAATGGCTGCGGCTTTAAAATCGTAAGTGGCAGGCGTAGGTTCACCGGCAATCTTATTGGCAATCAGCCGCACGTTAGTGGCGCCAATCAATTTCGGGTCAACGGCCACGCTCACCTTCCACGGGCTGCCCGCCTCGCGCATCAGTTGCAAATCCTGGTTGGAGATGTCGATGCTGTAGAGCTTAATCTCAGTGCGGCCGTTCTCTTTCAGCGCTTTGTACGCCCCCTGGCTAAAGGCGTCCCAGGTTCCCCAGATAGCGTCGATTTTCCCTTTCGGGTATTTCGCCAGCACCGCGCCCACTTTGTTGGCGGTATCGCCCTGCACGTCGGAAGAGACCGCGCCGATAGACTCCAGCTCTTTAATCCCCGGATTGTCCTTCAGCATTTGCTGATAAGCCGCCTGGCGGCGCTCCATCGGCGGGAAACCGGCGACCCACAGCTTGATAATATTGGCTTTACCGTTGAAATCTTTTACCAGTTGTCCGAAGGAGAGATGGGTCAGCGAGGCGTCATCCTGCTGAGTTACCGTCACGCCCGGGATCTCACCGTTGACGGCGGTATCAAACACCGCCACTTTGATCCCGGCATCTACTGCTTTCTTCACCAGCGCGGTGGAGTACGGATCGCGCCCCTGAGAGAGAATAATGCCGTCATACTTCTGGCTGATCGCCTGGTTAACGAAATCCTGGAATTTCGCGTCGTCACCATTGCTTAAAAAGGTGCTGACCTTAAAGCCGAGCTTTTTCCCCTCCTGAATCGCGCCCGCAACGAACTGGGTCGTGTTGTCATCAGAGCCAAGGTTGCGGATCACCGCAATACGAACCGGGCCATTATGCCCGGCAATGGCCGCTGGCACCGGCGCAGGCGTTGCCGCATAGCCCGGCAGCGAACTCAGTAATCCCAGCGCCAACAAAGAAAGTGCAGTTTTTTTCATTATCGTTTCCCGTTGTGTTGTTAACGTTTTTGTATGTAGGTGATCGCCAGCGCCGCCGCCAGTACCAGCCCTTTTATAATGTCCATTGCGTAATAGGGCACCGAGAGCATCACCAGCCCGTTGGAGAGCACGCCAAGGATCACCGCCCCCACCAGCGTGCCAAGCGCGTTCGGTTTGCCGGAACCGGCCAGCGAAAAGCCGATCCACGCCGCCGCGACGGCATCCATCAAATAGCCTCCCCCGGCGTTAACCTGTGAAGAGCCAATACGCGAAGCCAGCAGGATGCCCCCTAACCCCGCCAGCAGTGAGGCAATAACGTAGGCCGCCACTTTATAGCGGGTGGTGCGAATACCGGAGAGACGCGCCGCTTCTGGGTTGCCGCCAATGGCGTACATCCGTCGCCCGTGGGTGGTCAGCGACAGCGCGAGCTGCGCCGCCAGCGTCACGACCAGCATCACGACAACAATAGTCGGCACCTGCCCCAGCGCGCCGAATGCCGCCGGAATAAGCCCCTCAGCCATTTCACCGCTCGGCAGCACCATGTTTTCAGTAATAGAACCGCCGTAGCTGTAGGTCATCGCCACCCCCTGAATCACAAACAGGCTGGCAAGCGTGGCGAGCATGTCGGGAATACGCAGCACCACAATCAGAAAAGCGTTGAACAGCCCCACCAGCGTACAGAGCGCCAGGGTAATGACAATCGCCCCGGTGGTGCCAAAGCCGTGCCAGACGAACAGCGAAATCACCAGTGCGTTCGCCAGCGACGCGGTTGAGCCAACGGAAAGATCAAAGCCGCCGACGGTAAGCGAGATGGAAACGCCAATCGCAATCACCGTGACGATCGCAATAGAGCGCAGGATGTTGATGATATTGAAGGGATCGAGGAAGTTATCCGACGCGACGCCAAAAATGGCGATCAGCGCGACAACCGTCAGCAGCATGCCCCACTTATAGAGAAAATCGAAAATCTGCTGGCGGCCAGACGCCGCTGCATTGACTGAAAGGGCCTTACTCACAACGCCGTTCCTCCGGTTGAATAATAAAGTAGTGTCTCTTCGCGGGCCTGCGCGCCCTCCACTTCCGCCACGATGCGCCCGTCCCACAACACGCAGATGCGGTCGCACAGCCCCACCAGTTCGGCGAACTCACCGGAGGCGTAAATCACCCCTTTGCCTTCCCGCGCCAGGCCGTCGATCAGCGCAAACAGATCGGTTTTGGCTTTCACGTCCACGCCTTTGGTCGGCTCGTCGAAAATCAGCACGCGGGCGTCGCCGCGCAGCCATTTGCCGATCGCCACTTTCTGCTGGTTGCCACCGGAAAGCCGACGCAACACTTGCCCCGGCCCGCGAGCGCGCACGCCGACGCGGGCAATCACCGCTTCCGCCCAGCGCCATGCCTGACGATGACCAAACAAGCTCCAGCGCGAGAAACGGTTATCGGCGGCAACCGCCAGGTTCATGGCGACGGACTCATCAATAAAAATGCCCTCTTTGCGCCGCTCCTCCGGCACCAGCGCCAGCCCGCGCGTCACCGAATCAACCGGGTCGCGCGGCGTCCACGGTTGATGATTGAGTTCGCCGCGTTCAACGCGGCTTTTCGACGCGCCGAACAGCGCCTTACACAGCTCGGTTTTCCCGGCTCCCGCCAGCCCGGCGATACCGAGAATTTCACCTTTACGCAGGTGCAAACTGATATTTTTCAGCAGCCGTTCATCGTGCAGCCCTTCCACGCGCAGCAGCGTTTCATCAGCATGCGGCGGGCGTTTTGGCGGATAGATATCGTTTAACTCATGACCCAGCATCTTCTCGACGATGGCGTCAGCGCTCAGTTCCGCCATCGGCCCGGACTCAATCAACTTGCCATCGCGCAGTACGGTTAAGGTGTCGCAAATGGCCTTTAGCTCATGAATGCGATGGGAGATAAACACCACGCCGATCCCCTGTTGTTGCAGGCGTTTCACCACTGCAAACAGCCGTTCGCTTTCATGCTGATCGAGCGGCGCGGTGGGTTCATCGAGGATCAGAAAACGACAGTGGTGCGAGAGTGCGCGAGCCAGCAGGATCTGCTGCTTTTCGGCGAGCGTGCAACCCTCGATGACCCGGCGCACGTCCAGATGAACATCGAGCTGGGCCAGCGCGTCACGCGCCTGCTGGCGAATAGCGCGCCAGCGGTAGCGGTGTCCCGGCTGCGCCAGCTGATCGAGCATAATATTTTCCGCAATACTCAACCCCGGGATCAGCGCAACATCCACCTCCTGCTGCACCAGATGAATGCCCAGCCGTTTGGCGTCCAGCGGTTCGCGTATCGGCACCGGCTGGTTATTAATTGCAATTTCCCCTTCGTAATGGTCGTGCGTGCCGCAGAGCACCGCCATCAGCGTGGATTTCCCCGCACCGTTCGCCCCCGTCAGCGCGTGCACGGAACCGCCCGTCAGGGTGAAATCAACGCGGGAGAGCGCCTGAAAGCCGGAAAAGGCCAGGCTGATACCACGCATGTCGAGGCGACTGGAGAGCATCCGCTGTAAATCCTTTCTGATAATCATTTGATTTACGAAATTTTTCACAGCTCTCCCTGACTGACAACGACATAAAAAGCATAAGATAAAGCAAAATATTATTAGCCATCCAGATGTCTATAAATGACATCGGGTTAGCTCATCACAAAGGGATCGCATCATGAATAAGAATACTGACCGCAACACGGCAACGGGCTTCGCGGAGGGGGCTAAAACCCATCAAGGAAAGCGGGCATTTATCAGCCCTAATAAATCAGCTCTTTTTTATCTTTTAGATTTAGTTTAAGTCGATATATATCAATTCCAGATTATCAACCTGCATTTATGTGTTTCATATTTATGACACGCCAGGTTTATTAAAAATAAAAATTCATTTGAAGTGCTTTCATATAAATGATGATTAGTAGAGAATGTAACACCTCAGATAAAACCGCCATTTACTATTATTTACCTGATGCACAATAGGTGAAATTTGCATTTTATATAAATAGCGTCATGGAGTTTTCATGAAAAACAACACAGCTGTCACGCAAAAAGAATATTTGCTTAACAATAAAACAACGTTATTATCAACCACAGATAAAGACAGTCATATTACCTATGCTAACTCTGCATTTATCGACGCCAGCGGATTTAATGAAACGCAGTTAATGGGTAAACCACATAATATTATTCGCCACCCGGACATGCCCTCTGCCGCTTTCGCTGACATGTGGCACACGATACTGCAAGGCGATAGCTGGACCGGGCTGGTCAAAAACCGGCGACAAAACGGCGATCATTACTGGGTACGCGCAAATGTTACCCCTGTCTGGCAAAATGAAAAATTAACGGGGTATATTTCAGTACGCACCGTGCCTTCCCGGGATGAAGTTTCGCACAGCGAACAGCTTTATCAGAAAATAAACAATAATGGAATTAAAGGGTTTCGACTTTTTAAAGGCATAATTATCCGTCGCGGAGCGCTGTCCTGGCTTTCGATGTTTAAATGGCTGTCGGTTAGCCAACGCGTCAATTATGCTTTAGCCATCACCAGTCTGGCAGCCCTGTTATTTATTTTCTTACCTGTTCCTCCTGCTATTCAGGGGGGCAGCATCGTCGTATTATTTTTGCTCCTGGCTATTTACCTTAAGGTTCAAATTTGTCAGCCGGTTAATACGCTGCTGGTGCAGATGCAAAAAGTGGTTTCGGGCCGTAAACCTGATAATTGCCATTTGCAGCGCGTAGACGAAATAGGGATGCTCATGCGACTGGTGAATCAATCGGGGCTTAATCTACGCTCCCTGGTTGATGATGTCAGCACGCAAATATCCGGTATTCAGGCTATCAGCCAGCGCGTGTCTCAGGAAGGCACGGCATTGCAGAGCCGCTCAGAAGAGACATCTGCCGACCTGCAACAAACCGCCGCAGCCATTGAAGAGATCGGCAGCGCTGTGCAACAAACCGCGGATACCGCGGCCCAGACAATGACGATGGCCGACAGTACCAGCGCCAATGCGACTGAAGGCGGCCATATCATGAAGCAAACCATCACCATGATGCAGGCTATCTCACGCGATAACAGTCAAATCGTGGACATTATCGGCGTCATTGACAGTATTGCTTTTCAGACCAACATCCTGGCGCTGAATGCAGCGGTCGAAGCGGCCCGCGCCGGTGAATCCGGGCGCGGATTTGCGGTCGTTGCCGCAGAGGTGCGTAACCTCGCCCAGCATTCTGCGTCTGCGGCAAAAGAGATCAAACAGCTTATCGAGAAAAACGTCACCAACGTCAATACGGGAGTGCAAATGGTCGAGCAGACGGAAACACACCTTACCGGAATGATCGATGACGTGTTGCAGATGTCTACCATGATCAAAGAGATAAGCCTGGCGACGCGGGAACAAACTTTAGCGCTCGAACAGATCAACAATTCAATTTCACGAATTGGTTCCATGACGGACAACAATGCGGAAATGGTGGAACAGGTGACGGATGCCGCGGGGGATTTAACGGGACGCGCGTCACGGCTGCAACAGGCCGTACAGGTTTTTGGCGCCTCACGATAGCAGCGAAAAGCAAAAAGCCCTCAGCATACGCCAGGGGCTTTTTTATTTACCGCGTTCTCAACGCGCAGGGTAATCGCGGTTAATCCACGCGTGATCGTCTTCCCAGGTGAAAATCCATTTGCGCACCGGGCCTGCCATCACATTCAGGTAATAACTGTCATACCCGGCCATTGTCGCCACCGGGTGATAGCCTTTCGGCACCATCACGACGTCACGATTGTAGACCGCCATACACTCATCAAGCGAGCGATCGTCGGTGTATACCCGCTGCATACAAAATCCCTGTTCCGGGTTGAGGCGATGGTAATACGTCTCCTCAAGAAGGGTCTCGTAAGGCGGATTGTCAGTGTCGTGCTTGTGGCTCGGGTACGAACTGGTACAGCCTTCGTGAGTCCACACTTCCACCACCAGCAGACTATCGGCAGGTTTATCTTCCGGCAGAATGTTGTGTACATAGCGCTGGTTATGCCCCTTGCCCCTTGCCTCGCCGTCGATATCCTGCGGCGCAATCAGGCGGGTGGGATACGTTCCCTTGCCCGGCGCGGCGCATACCGCCAGCTCCAGCTTAGTTAACGCCTGTACCTGTACCGTTTCTCCGGGCGTAACGTATACTGCCCACGGCTTAATACGCTCGAACGGGCTCATCCGCTCGCCAATCTCTGAAAACTGCGCGGTTGGCGTGGTGACAGATGCCCTCCCCGCCACCAGCACCAGACAGCGCTCTTCAGCAACGGCGGGAAGATGCAACTGCTGCCCTTCTTCAAGCTCAAACGCGTCAAAACCGACGTAGCCCCAGCCTGCCCGCTCCGGGGTGACGGACTGGGTACGTCCCTGCGCGTCAGGCTGTTGCCAGCGTGACAGTAAACGTGACATAGCGCCTCCTCAGATAAGACCGGCATCCCGCGCCAGGCGGCTCAGGTTGTTATATCCCAGCCGCGCGTAAGTCAGCGGATGGGCAATCGCCGGATCCTGCTCCGCCTCTACCACCAGCCAGCCCTGATAATCGTGCTCTTTCAGCAGTCGCATAATCGGCGGGTAATCCACGCAGCCGTCGCCCGGTACGGTAAAGACGCCGCTGAGCACCGCATCCAGAAAGCTGGTTTTACGGTTTTTCACATCCGCCAGCACGTCGGCGCGCACGTCTTTACAGTGCACATGATTAATACGGCTTGCCCAGCGTTGCGCCACCGCCAGCGGATCGGCACCTGCGAAGGTCAAATGTCCGGTGTCGAGCAGCAATCCGACCTCATCACCGGTATGGGTCATCAGATTGTCCACATCCTCAGCGGACTCAATCACCGTCCCCATATGGTGATGATAAGCAATCTGCACCCCCTGCTGCTGTGTATAGCGGGCGAACGCGGTGAGCTTCTCGCCATACTCCGCCCAGCGCGCCTGCGGGAATCGCGGACGCAGGTGAACCGGCGTCTGCTGTTCGCCGTGAATGCAATGGCTCACCTCAGCGAAAACCATCACTTTCGCCCCCAGCTCGCGCAATAACGTCAAATGCGCCTGCGCCGCCGCAATCTCTTCTTCTACACTCCTCTCCAGCAGGCGACCGGAATACCACCCCGACACCAGCTTCAGATCGTGGCGTTGCAGGATTGGCCCCAGCAGACGCGCCTCGCGAGGGAATTTATTACCGAGTTCAAAGCCCGCAAAACCAGCCTCTTTACCTTCGCTCAGACAGGTATCCAGCGGCGTTTCCGCGCCAAGAGAGGGCAAATCATCATTGGTCCATGTCAGGGGATTAATGCCTAATTGCACAGCCATAATGTTCTCCTAAAGTTATGCCTGCCCGCGCTCGCGCCACCAGGCGATCAGTTGCAGATAGTTATCCCGAATGCGCGTCACCAGTTGCGCATCGTCAATGTCATGTTTCAGCCATGCGCGGGAAGCCTCGCCAAACAGCGTGCGCCCCACCGCAAACCCCTTCACCAGCTCATGTCCGGCAGCGGCTCTGAACCCTGCGCGTAACTGTTCGGCTGGCGCATCCAGCCCAAGAATCACCACGCCACGGCAGTGCGGGTCGCGGCGTTCGATAATGTCACTCAGCGCCGTCCAGCCATCAGAGGAGAGCGGCGGCAGTTTCCACCAGTCGGGGTAAATGCCCAGGTTGTAGAAGCGGGAGATAGCCCGCAGGTAAAGCTCATCGCTGCGCGGCATACCCACAGGTAAAATCACTTCCAGCAGCAGCTCATGCCCCGACTGACAGCAGGCGTGATACACCTCGGCGATTTTCTGCTCCTGCTCCAGGCGCAGGCCGTGGACATCTTCCGGGTGGAAAAAGACCAGGCACTTCACCACATGTTCCTGCGGCCAACTGATAAGCTGAGTGCCAATGTTGCCGTGCTCCATCTCCAGCGGCCGTGAACCGGGAAGCTCAATCGGGCGGCCAATCCACCACCCTTCGCCGGTTATCGCATTCAGCGCGTCCAGGCCAAACGTTCCGTCGCACAGCAGACCGGCTTTTCCTTCCAGCCCCGCGCTGTTCGCCGCATCGCGGCTGGCCTGTAAGATCAGCGTTTTCAGCGCCGGAATGCGCTTCAGGGAGGCGCCGCACTGTAGCGCCATCTCTTCAAGTTGACTGCGGTGATCAAACGCCATCACACACAGTTCCGGCCAGTTCCGCCGACGCGTCGTGACGCGATGCAGATGATTAAGCCGTGGATCAAGATCCGGGCGCGGCACCTGATGCTCGCGGGAGAGGTAGTCATCCAGCTCCACCTTACTCGGCATCGCAGGCGCGCAACCGTGGCGCGAAACCACCAGCGCGCCGCAGGCGTTGGCGTAGCGGCAGGCCTGCTCCCAGCCTTCATCATTGAGATAACCGCGCAGCAGCCCCGACATAAACGCATCGCCTGCGCCGAGCACATTGAGCACCTCGACGCGTACGCCGGTCACCGTCAGCCCGTCATCCAGCGACGGCGGAATCGCGTCGGTATACACCGAGCAGCCCAGCGCGCCACGTTTACAAACCAGCGTCGCCGCGCTTACCTCACGCACCTGCGCCAGCGCCTGCACGGTATCGGTAGCGCCGCCCGCAATATGAAACTCCTCCTCGGTGCCGACGATCACATCAAACAGGTGCAACACCGCCTGCAACTGGCGAGTGACCTGCTCTGCGGCAATAAAGCGCGTTTCGCCGTCGCCCAGCGAGGTCAGCCCCCACAGCACCGGACGATAGTCGATATCCAGTACCGTGCGCACGCCGTGACGGCGGGCACAGGTCAGCGCGGTCAGCACCGCGTCGCGGGTTTGCGGATGAGAAAGATGGGTCCCGGTGATGGCGAGGCAGCGGGATGAAGCGATGTACTGCTCGTCAACATCGCTGGCGGTAATCGCCATATCCGCGCAGTTATCGCGATAAAAAATCAGTGGAAAGGTGTCCCGGTCTTTAATGCCGAGTAGCACCAGCGCCGTCAGGCGTTCTTTATCCGTTATCAGATGGCTGGTATCGCAGCCAACATGGTTAAGCTCTTCGCGCAAAAAGCGCCCCATATGTTCGTCGCCCACTCTTGCCAGCATCGACGAACGCAGCCCCTGACGCGCGGCGCCGTAGGCGACATTCCCTGAGGAACCGCCGAGGTATTTGGCAAAACTTGAGACATCCTCCAGCCGTGCGCCAATCTGCTGGCTGTAGAGGTCAACCGCCACGCGGCCCATGCATATCACATCAAACTGCTTTTCCACGTTGATACCTCGTCAGACAATATCGTTCACATTCAGCCAGCGGCCTTCCTGATGCGAGAGCGCGATGGCGTCCAGCACGCGCGACACTTTCCAGCCCTCTTCAAAATCCGGCCACATCGGCGCATCGGCGGCAACGCCGTTCACCAGGTCGCGGATTTCCACCGTTTTCTGATCGTTAAAGCCGATGCCGTGCCCCGCCCCCATGCAAAACGCGGCATAGTCCGGGTGCGCGGGCCCCACCAGCAGGGTGCGAAATCCCTGGCGGTTAACCGGATCGTCATGCAGATAGAGCTTCAGCTCGGCCATTCGCTCCTGGGTAAAACTGATGGCGCCTTTGGTGCCGGTAATCACGTATGACAGCCCCATTTTGCGCCCGCAGGCCACGCGGGAGGTTTCGATCACCCCCTGCGCGCCGCTGGCGAATCGCACCATCGCGTGCGCCTGATCTTCATTTTCCACAGCCACCTTCTGCGCCGATCCCGCGCTGGCCGGGCGCTCCGGCACCACAATTTTCAGGTCGCCGCAGACTTCGCGAATATCGCCGACCAGGTAGTGCGCCATATTGACGATATGCGCCGCCAGATCGCCCAGCGCCCCTAACCCCGCCGTCTCCTTAAAGCAGTGCCAGTGAATAGGGGAAAGCGGGTCGGCCATATAGTCCTCGTTGTGGGTGCCGTAGAAGTGGATCACATCGCCTATCTCCCCTCGCGCGATGATCTCTTTCGCCAGCGCCGCCGTCGGGTTCTTCATATAGTTAAAACCCACCAGCGTTTTCACCCCGGCCTGTTTTGCGGCCTCAACCATTTCGCGGGCATCGTGAGCGTTCAGCGCCAGCGGCTTTTCCGAATAGACGTGCTTACCGTGGCGAATGGCCGCCAGCGCCATCTCTTTATGCAGATGGTTGGGCGAACAGATATCCACCACATCGATATTCGGGTCTGCCACCAGTTCGCGCCAGTCGCCGGTCGAACGGCGAAACCCGAATGCCTGCGCCCGTTCCGCCGCCAGCTCCGGCGTCACCTCCGCCACCATTTCGCGCACCAGCTGGCCTTGCAGGTTGAACACCGTCGGCGCCTGGGCATAGGCAATGGCGTGCGCCTTGCCGATGTATCCCGTCCCAATCAATCCAATTCGCACTTGTTTCATTATTTATCCCTCACAGCGCGCCACGACGGCTCTTGGCATAGGTATCAAACGCCACCGCCAGCACAATAATCAGCCCGGTAATAATTTGTTGGTAGTAGGCGGAGACGTTCATCAGCACCAGACCGTTTATCAGAATGCCCATAATGATCGAGCCGATAACGGTGCCGCCGATGCGGCCATAGCCGCCCATCAGCGATGTCCCGCCAATGACCACCGAGGCGATAACGCGCAGCTCAAAGGAGATCCCGGCCACCGCCTCCGCGCTGCCCAGACGGGCGCTCAGCACAAACCCCGCCAGCCCGGCCAGACAGCCAATCACGACATACACGCTGACCAGCACACGTTTGACGTTGACCCCGGCAAGACGCGCCGCCTCCGGGTTGCCGCCAATGGCGTAGACGAAACGGCCCCAGCGCGTTTTGTGCAACGCCAGATAACCGCCGATCGCCACTAGCGCAAAAATCCAGATCGGGATGGAGATACCGAGCAGTTCGCCACGCCCCCACCAGCGGTAGCCCTGGTCAAAACCGGCAATGGGCGCGCCGTCGTTAATCACCAGCGTCAGGCCGCGCCAGATGGTCATCCCGCCGAGGGTGACAATGAACGGCGGCAGGCGCAGGCGGGTCACACCCAGGCCATGCAGGAAGCCAATCGCCGTCCCCATCGCCAGGCAGATGCCGAGGCCAATCAGCCAGCTCATCCCGCCCCAGGCGCTCGGGTCTACCGTGGTGAAGTTGTCGCCTTTAATCACGTATGCTGCCGTCATGGCGCATACCGCCAGAATGGAGCCGACAGACAGATCGATTCCGGCAGTCAGGATGACGAACGTCATTCCCACGGCCATGATCCCGTAGATCGACACCTCGGTCAGGATGTTGAAAATATTGCGTTCTGACAGGAAGTTACTGTTCTGCGTCTGGAAAAAAATCAGCAGCAGGAACATAAAAATCAGTACCCCAAAGCGCTCGAAAAAAGCGATCGGATCGATACGTCCGTTACGTTTGGCAGGGGGTTGCGTTTTGGTCACTATCTGCGTCATGTGAAACTCCGTTATGCCGCGTTCAGGGCGTTATGGTTGATGGCCATCATCATCATGAGCCGCTCTTCGGTGGCGTCATCGCCGTGGATTTCACCGGTTACCCGGCCTTCGCTTAAGGTGATGATCCGGTCGGACACCGCCATCACTTCGGGCAGATCGGAAGAGATCACAATCACCGCCACGCCCTGTTTCGCCATATCAAACAGCACCTGGTGCACCTCGGATTTGGTGCCCACATCGATGCCGCGCGTCGGTTCATCAACAATCAGCACCCGTGGATTGAGCGCCATGCAGCGCGCGAGGATCACTTTCTGCTGATTGCCGCCGGAGAGCTTGCGCACCTCCTGTTCGCTGTTGACCATCTTGATTTGCAGCGCCTGGCGGTAAGATTCGATCAGGTCATCTTCTTTGCGGGTGTTGACGAAAAAGCGCCAGCGCAGCAGCGAAGAGAGACTGGAGAGCGACAGGTTGTCGCGAATAGACAGTCCCAGCACCGCCCCCTCTTTTTTGCGATCTTCCGGCACCAGCGCCACGCCCTGATCCAGCGCGTACATCGGGTCACGGGGGTGATACGCCGCGCCGTCCAGCTCGAACGTCCCGGAAGTAAAGCCGTCAGCGCCAAAAAGACAGCGCGCCACTTCGGTACGCCCGGCGCCGACCAGCCCCGCAATCCCCAGCACCTCCCCGGCGTGAACGTGAAAGCTGATGTCGTGCAGCGCAATGCCGTGCGGGTCCAGCGGCGGCTTTTCGCGACACAGCCCTTTCACCGCAAGGCGAATCGGTTTGTCTTCATGATGGGTTTCGCTGGGGGGGCGACGATTAAAGGCCACGTCTCGTCCCACCATCAGGCGGATCAGCTGTTCCACGTTGGTTTCCGCGACCGCGCCGCTGCCGGTAAAACGGCCATCCTGAAACACGGTAAAACGATCGCAGAGCTGGAAAACTTCATGCAGGCGATGGGTGACATAAATAATGCTCACGCCCCGACCTTTAAGTTCCCGCACGACGCGGTGCAGGCTTTCCACTTCGCTGTCGCTCAGCGCGGCGGAAGGTTCATCCATAATGATGAGCTTCGCGTTCAGGGTCAGCGCGCGGGCGATCTCCACCATTTGCTGCTGCGCCACGCTCAGTCGGGCGACCGGCGTGGTCGGCGCGACATTCAGTTGCAGATAGTCCAGCACCACCTGCGCCTCCTGGTTCACGGCCTTCGCATCGACAATCACATTACGTTTACGCGGCTCGCGCCCGAGAAACATATTTTCCGCAACGGTCATGTTGGGCAGCAGATTAAATTCCTGATAGATGGTAATGATGCCTTTGTTTTGCCGCTCAACCGGCGAGTCCTCCACCGGCAGCGTTTCGCCATTGAACCAGATGTCCCCACGGGTCTGCGGCTGCGCCCCTGCCAGCGCTTTCAGCAGCGTGGACTTCCCCGCGCCGTTCTCGCCAAGCAGCGCGTGAATCTCCCCCGTCCCGACGGTCAGTTGTACGTTGCTCAACGCCCAGACGCCGGAAAAGCTCTTTGCCAGATCGGTAACGTTCAGTAAGGGTTGCAACATCGGTCTGCTCCTCCTTTAATGCGAGCCGCCGCAGCGACGGCGGCTCCGGGCAAATCAGTTACCGGCTTCGCCGATACGCTCGGCCTGTTGCAGGTTCTCTTTGGTGATTAACGTCGGCGGATAATCCGCACCGGTGATGGCTTTCTTCTCACGCACGTTCGCAACCAGTTGGCTCATCGCCGTCTGTACCGCGAAACCCGGACGCTGATCCGCCGTCGCCGCCATCCAGCCGTCGCGCACCCGCGCCAGCGCTTCCGGCACCGCGTCAAATCCTGTCACCAGAATTTCGCCCGGTTTCACCCCCTGCCCCTGCAACGCTTCAATCGCGCCCAGCGCCATATCATCGTTGGCGGAGAGGATGACCTGCGGACGTTTTTTCAACGACGGCAGCACGCTTTCAACAATGCGCATTCCTTCCGAACGCATCCAGTTACCGGTCTGGTCAGCAACAATGCGGTACGTATCGCCCCCCGCCTTCAGGCTGTCGCGAATGCCTTTGGTGCGTTCAATATTGGAAGAAGAACCCGGCTGGCCGGTCAGCAGCACAATGTCCGCGCCGTCAGGAAATTTGCTTTTGACAAAGTCGCCAATGGCCTGGCCGCCCTTGTAGTTGTTCGCGCCAAAATGCGGAACCTGCTTCTGGCTATCGACGGAGCGATCGAGCGTCACCACCGGCAGCTTAGCGTCCTGAATCTCATCCACCGCGCTGGAAACTGCGTTGACATCATTCGGGGAGACGATGAATCCCTGGGCGCCACGGGTGATAGCGTTTTCCAGATCGGCAACCTGCTTCGGCGAACTTCCCTGCCCGTCCAGAACCTGTAGGCTGACGCCCATCTCTTTCGCGGCTTTCACCGCCGTGCGCTGCATGTGAACTTCAAACGGCATTGCCAGATTCGGCGTGCTGAAAACAATTTGTTCGTTCTCGGCCATTGCCGCCCCGGCTGTCATGGCGATGAAGGCGGCTAAAATCAGCTTTTTCATTGTTATGTCTCTCTGTGTAGGGTGTGTTGTTATGGAAAATCAGAGGAGAACTTCACGCTGGCTGTGCAATGACTCCAGCGCTTTATCAGCCAGATACAGCGCACGCTCACCGTCATCACCGCTGCACTCCGGCACTGCCTCACCGCGTAAGATGGCGACAAAGTGCTCCCACTCGGCGGCATAGGCAGCCTGATAACGTTGCAGGAAGAAATGCTCAGGCAGCGCGCTGGTGCAGCCGTTCTGGCCAAAGTGCTGCACCTGGTTTTCGAGGATATTGCCCGCCGTAAGCAGACCTTCGGAACCGTGCAGCTCCAGACGCTGGTCATAGCCATAAGACGAGCGACGGCTGTTAACGATGGTCGCCAGCGCGCCGGAGGCATACTTGAGCACGATAAACGCGGTGTCGATATCGCCTGCCGCGCCAATTGCCGGATCGACCAGATTGCTTCCCTGGGCGTAGACCGAAACAGGCTCTTCCCCCATGATGAAACGCGCCATATCGAAATCGTGGATGGTCATATCGCGGAACATCCCGCCGGAGACGCGCACATATTCCGCAGGCGGCGGAGAAGGATCGCGGGAGATAATCAGCAATGATTCCGGCTTGCCGATGCGCCCGCTCTGCGCCTCGGTTTTAACGCGGCGGAACTGTGGGTCGAAACGACGGTTAAAGCCGATAAACAGCGGCACGTCGAACTCTTTGACCACTTTCAGGCAGTCGCGCACGCGGGCAAGATCAAGATGTACGGGCTTTTCACAGAAAATGGCTTTGCCGTGGCGGGCGGCCAGTTCAATCAAATCGGCGTGGGTATCCGTGGCGGAGGCAATCAGCACGGCATGAACATCAGGATCGGTCATCGCCTCATCAAGACTTTGCTGACGGGCCTGATATTGTGTAGCCAGGCGGGAGGCAAAGGTCTCGTTCGGATCAACGACAGACCACAGGGTTGTCTCTTTGTGGGTTGCGATGTTAGCGGCATGTACCTGACCAATTCGGCCAGCTCCCAGTAAAGCAATGTTAAACATAACGGCTCCCGGTGTTGGTGAATGCGGTGAACTAACGACCCCTTAAATAAAACATTTATTTCATTTTTATAAATAGTGAAAATTATGTTTTTGCGCGCAAGTTAACATTCTTGTGATGATTGAGGTAAATTTTGTTATCAATCTCACAACACAACGATGGAGAAGATGCAGAGCCTGGCCCCCTTTCATTCAGAAAGAGGGCGAGGAATGAAAAAACAGGAAAAATGAAATGAAAATTTCGTTGTCGCAGGTTGCCGGATGGCGGCGCGAACGCCTTATCCGGCCTACGGGTTAGCGCCATCCGGCATTACTCACTCAATACTGACGCGCCTTTTTCACCTGATCGAACGTCTGCTCGGCGGCTTTTCGCACCGACGGTGAATCGGCCACCTGCGCATCGCCGGTGCGCCACCATGAAGCGTAATCGTGAGTCATCGTTTTTGGCAGCACTTTAATATCCAGCAGCGTCGGCCCCGGATGCGCGCGCGCCGCCTCCAGCGCCGTCAGCAGGCTCTGCTCATCATGTACCCGCCACGCCCGGCAGCCGTAGCTTTGCGCATTTTGGGCGAAATCAACCGCCACCAGCGGGCCGTCCAGCTGGCCGGATTGTGGTTGACGGGCGCGATTCTCGGTGCCAAAACTGCCCATCCCATGCCCCATTTGCAGGTTATTGATGCAGCCAAACCCGCCGTTATCAAACAGCAGGATGGTGATTTTTATCCCCTCCTGCACCGCCGTTTGCAGCTCGGAATGCAGCATCATGTACGAACCGTCGCCCACCATCGCATAGACCGGCAGCTGCGGCTTCGCGAGTTTCGCCCCAAGCGCGGCCGCAATTTCATACCCCATACAGGAATAGCCGTACTCCAGGTGGTAGCTGTCGGGCGTTTTCACCTGCCAGAGACGCTGCAAATCGCCCGGCAGCGATCCCGCCGCGCCGACCACAATGGCGTCATCCTCAATGTGCTGGTTGATAATCCCCAGAACGCGAGTCTGAGTCAGCCGCGTGTTCAGCGCTTCACTGTATTCCGCCAGTTGCGCATCAAGGTGCCCGGCAATTTCCGGCGCGTCATCCGGGCGCCACTGGCGAGACCACAGCCGGCGGCACTCCTCGTCCCAGGCCGATTTCGCCTGCGCCACCTCGTCTCCCCAGCCGCTGCGATAATCCTGAAGCCCTTCCGTCAGCGCCGTCAGACCGGCGCGGGCATCGGCCACCAGCGCCGTGGCGTCCAGTTTGAGGGCATCGAACTCGGCGACATTCAGCAGGAGAAATTCTACGTCCGGGTGTGCAAACAGCGCTTTCGAACCGGTAGTGAAATCGGTCAGACGCGTGCCGACGCCGATAACCAGATCGGCCTGCGGCGCAAGCTGGTTTGCCGCCAGCCCGCCGGTAACGCCAATACCGCCCAGATTCAGCGGATGGTCGCTGACCAGCGCGCCTTTCCCGGCCTGCGTTTCCGCAAACGGCAGGTGCAGGTTTTCCACAAACTGACGAAACGCGTCGTGCGCGCCGGAATAACGCACCCCGCCGCCGCAAACCACCAGCGGGCGGCGTTTACGGGCAATCAGCGCCCGCGCCTGCGCCAGCCGGTGTGGGTCCGGCGGTCGTCTTTCAATATGGTGAACGCGACGGGCAAAGAAACTCTGCGGGTAATCCCAGGCTTCGCCCTGCACATCCTGCGGTAAACAGATCGTCACCGCGCCGGTATCAGCCGGATCGGTCAGGGTGCGCATGGCGTTAAGCATCGCGCTCATCAACTGTTCCGGGCGGTTGATACGATCCCAGTAGCGCGAAACCGGGCGAAAGCAGTCGTTGGTGCTGATACTGAGATCGTGGTACTGCTCAATTTGCTGTAATACCGGGTCCGGCTGGCGGCTGGCGTAGATATCGCCCGGCAACAGCAGCAGCGGAATACGGTTCGCCGTCGCCGTGGCCGCCGCCGTCACCATATTGGCCGCGCCTGGCCCTACCGAAGAGGTGACGGCGTAAATGCGCTGGCGACGGTGCTGTTTCGCGAACCCTGTCGCCATGTGCGCCATTCCCTGTTCATTACAGCCCTGATGCACCCGCAAGTGCCCGGCGTCCTGCTCCAGCGCCTGCCCGATGCCGAGTACGTTGCCGTGGCCGAAGATGGTCGCCACGCCTTCGATGAACGGCATCTCCTGCCCGTCTACATCGACGTACTGTTGGTTGAGAAACTTGACCAGCGCCTGCGCCATGGTCATACGTACGGTTGTCATAAGTCCCTCCGTCAGCCCAGCGTTGGCATGGAGAACGCGGCGCCGCTATCCTGCTGCATCTCCGGCCAGCGGGCGGTAACAGTTTTCATGCGGGTATAAAAACGCACGCCGTCATTACCATGAACGTTAAGCGGACCAAAAATAGACCGTTTCCAGCCGCCGAAGCTGTGGAACGCCATCGGCACCGGAATCGGCACGTTAACGCCGACCATCCCGGCCTGCACCTCTTCACAGAAACGACGCGCGCAGCCGCCGTCGCGGGTAAAGATCGCCGTCCCGTTGCCATATTCGTGGCGATTAATCAGATCCACCGCGCTGGCGTAATCCTTCACCCGCACCACGGAGAGTACCGGGCCAAAGATCTCTTCTTTGTAAATCGTCATCTCAGGCGTGACGTTATCAAACAAGGTCGGCCCGACGAAAAAGCCCTGTTCGTGGCGCTTCACGCTAAAGCCGCGACCATCCACCCGCAGCCGCGCGCCCTGCACCTCGCCGCTGTCGATATAGCCCAGCACTTTACTGCGATGTGCGGCGGAGATCAGCGGGCCCATCTCATTTTCCGGCGTTTGATCAAGCCCCGGCCCAACGCGTAACGCGGCGATCTGCGTTTCCAGCCGCGCGCAAAGTTCGTCCGCCGTGTTATCCCCCACCGCCAGCACCACGGAGAGCGCCATACAGCGCTCGCCCGCCGCACCATACGCCGCGCCCATAATCGCATTGGTTGCCATATTCATGTCGGCGTCCGGCATCAGAATGCAGTGGTTTTTCGCCCCGCCCAACGCCTGACAGCGTTTGCCGTGCGCCGACGCCGTCTGATAAATATATTCTGCAATCGGCGTCGAGCCGACAAAACTGACGGCCTGAACGCGCGGATCGGTCAGCAGAACATCCACCGCTTCTTTATCGCCCTGCACGACGTTAAAAACGCCATCCGGCAGACCGGCCTCTTTCAGCAGTTTTGCCAGCGCAAGCGGCAGCGAGGGATCTTTTTCCGACGGCTTAAGCACAAAGGTATTGCCGGTAGCCAGCGCGATGGGGAACATCCACATCGGCACCATCGCCGGGAAGTTGAACGGGGTGATCCCGGCGCACACGCCCAGAGGCTGCATCAGTGAATGGCTGTCAACACCGGTGCCGACATTCGCCGAATGTTCGCCTTTTTGCAGGTGTGGAATGCCGCAGGCAAACTCGACCACTTCCAGACCGCGCGTCAGTTCGCCCACCGCATCAGAATACACTTTGCCATGTTCTTCACTGACCAGCCGGGCGAGCGAATCCATGTTCTGCTCCAGCAGCGCTTTAAAACGAAACAGCACTCGCACGCGTTTCAGCGGCGACTGCCTTGACCAGGCGGCAAACGCCTGCTGCGCAGCGGCAATGGCTCGCTCCGTTTCCTGCGCCGTGCTCATCACCACCTGACGAATTTGCTCGCCCGTGGCGGGGTTGAAGATCGCCTGAACGCGCTGGCCTGAGCCTGTAACACATTCGCCGTGAATAAAATTCGCTACCGTCTCCATCCTGAACCTCTCGCTGTTAATACGTGACTGTTACCCGAACACTGTATATGAAACAAACGTTCTATTTTAAGTTGAAATAAAATAAATATTGATTATTGTGATCAGGAATGGATTTTTATGTTAACAGGCTGCATCGCCGGGCCGGATGTATCGCTAACATTTAAAATGTACGGTTTTGCGTTTAGAATCAGAAAACTAAGTATGGGGGATAACATGACGACAGCATCCAGTCTGAGCGAGCTACAGCAGCAAATTCGCGACCGTTACGATAGTCTCAGTAAACGATTGCAGCAGGTGTCCCGCTATGTGCTGGATAACACTAACAGCGTAGCGTTCGATACCGTCGCCGTCATCGCCGAGCGGGCGGACGTGCCGCCATCGACGCTTATCCGTTTCGCCAACGCGTTTGACTTCACCGGTTTCAACGAAATGAAACAACTGTTTCGTATGAACCTGGTGGAAGAAACGGCCAGCTACAGCGATCGCGCGCGGCTGTTCAGAGAGATGGAGAGCGAATCCGTACCGGAAACGCCGTTAGACATCCTGCAAGAATTTGCCCGTTCGAATGCTCAGGCGCTGCAACAGCTGGCGTCGCGTACCGATCCCGACATGCTGCAACGCGCCGTTCAATTACTGGCGGAGGCCGATACGATTTATATCGCTGGCCTGCGGCGCTCTTTTAGCGTGGCCGCCTATCTGACTTACGCGCTCAGCCACCTTGAATGCCGCCCAATACTGCTTGATGGCATGGGGGGTATGCTGCGAGAGCAAATCAGCCGAATCAAGAGTCGCGATATCGTTATCTCCATCAGCTTTTCCCCTTATGCAGAAGAGACGGTCATGGTCAGCGAAACCGCAGCCAGCGTCGGCGCAAAGCAAATTGTCATTACCGACAGTCAGATAAGCCCACTGGCGACCTTCAGCGATCTCTGCTTTGTAGTCAAAGAAGCGCAGGTAGACGCTTTTCGCTCACAATCCGCGACGCTTTGTCTGGTGCAGTCATTGGTTGTCGCTCTGGCTTACAGGCAGGGAAACAGTCATAAATAATCGTTAAGGCGTGGACGAAGATAATATTGCTTAAAATAGCGTTATTTTTTGATCATGCGTTAATTCAATATGCCCCTTTACAGGGGCACAAACGCAATGCTTTTCGTGTGCAGTGTTACTCTTTATTTATCTTTTCGCTGGCGCGAAAACTTTTTCATGTAAATCCAGATATAACTCATCAATCTGCGTAAACGGATTGATACAATCGTTCTTCTCAAGCCATGCTCTGAGCCTGGCGCTTTCCTCACACGCCTTAAGACCATTTTTCTTTATTAGGCTATAGAGTCCATTATACTTTTCGCTATAATCTTTCAAATGCGTATTTTTAAGGTATTCCTTGCAGTTCTGTGCCGCGCTTTTATTTGCTTTAACAAATGGCCGTCTTAACACTTCATAATGGAGTAAAAACCAGACCTCGATGCAGGGATCAGAACGCAGGATCTTCGCCTGAGGATACCGGTCGCCACCAAGGGACTTTTTACGCCGTGAAAAAGTATGTTCTTTTAACATACTGGATGCCAGGTCAATATCTTTCCCAAACTCATCCGTATCAATTAGGCAATAAATCAGCTCAAATTCAAGATCCTGCTCATAAAGATCAATGGCGGTGCGTACAACGCTACTTGGGTTTGAATGGCGCCCAGGTTCAATATAAACGTCTGTATTCGCTATTTTAAGGTCTTTAACCATATCCTTAAAATAGGTTGGTTCGGTCTCCGTACCTTCGCAAACGATCAGGGTTTTCTTACGCTCAGATTTAACTTTACCGCTGCCTCGTTTTTTCAATGCAGAAGGAGAAATTAACTCTTTCATTTTCCTGGCCATCATTCACCCCAAAAAAGGAACGCCACCAAATTTACCCAAATCCCAGCCTTTTATAATAGAGTCCTCAAACCTGGGGGCAAAATCGCTCAGTGGATAAAGCACGGTTTCAAGCTCGCTATTTTTCTCCAGGAACCATATTTGATCCCGTCTGACGAGTTTTTCCGTATCTAATAGAACGTTTGAATGCGTTGTGAGAATCAGCTGCAAAAGACGTTCAGAGTGTTTGACCATTAACTCAAAAATCGCTCTGACGATATAAGGGTGGAGCGATGATTCAAACTCATCAAGAACCAGTACGCTTTTTTCACCGACCTCACAGCACAGTAAAAGAATGCCTGATAGATCGAATAACTTCTTCGTTCCCGAAGATAATCTTTCATAAGGGATGTTTTTCTTGATACCGCTGGACGTCGTATGTTCTAAAACAATTTGAAAACCGACATCGCTCAATATCATTTTTTTCATTTCTTCTGGCATCTCATCAGGTAACGTCACATTCTTTTTCGTTACCGAAATATCAGAAATAGAAAGATCAAACTTGTTTAAAAACTCAAGTATTTTATTTTTTTTCTGTTCATCGCCATCAGCCAGATCGTCTAAAAAAGAGTATCTGGATGCCATTCGGAAAACATCATCATTGCGATTACTGGATACAATTAAATCGCCTCTGAACCAGTTAATAAACTCATCCAGTTGTGAGACATCATAAGCATGCAGAATGGATACGAATGGCGAGCGTTTGCTGTTATTGGCTTTTTCTATCGCCACTTCATACGTTTTTTTATCTATCTGCAACGATGGGCAGTAGTATTCGAATTCATTGGTTTCAGCATTATATACTCTGGAGATAATCGTCTTCGGTCTTACCCCTTTTTTTGAGTAAACCCATAAACCTTCAGCTTCTATCGCGTCTGTACCGATAGATAACGTATACTGATATCGTTCACCGGTCGTGCCGATAAAACTGATCTCAAAATCAGTAGGCGCGGTTAACTGTTCCTCATCAAAAATAAATTTAGGTATTTCTCTGTCGATAAACCGCGTTCTTATTGAATCATTCTGTGAACTATCAGCAAATCCTCTAAGGATGTAGGATTGCAGAAAATCTAAAGCTTCAACAAAACTACTTTTGCCCGCGCCGTTAGCACCATAAATGACTGCGACCTTATTAATCAGCAGATCATCAAAATGCTCAGCTGTTGCCGTCGTCTCTGGATGCTCTTTATAAGATTTTTTAGCAGCCATCGATAAAGTTTGTTTTTGGCTAAAAACTTTAAAATTCTGCACTGAAAATTCAATAAGCATTTATAACTCCTTTTTTTGTGAAAAAATCACAAATTTTCCGGTTAAAGCCTATCACGCAACCTTCCCGATTGCCAGATCAACGTTGTCTGATTGTCAACCCATATGACCGCTTATCACGGCAGTTTCTACAATATTCACAACCCCCTACGGAGCCCCCGTCTCTCCCGCCGTCAGACCTCATTGATTCAATTACAGTTTATTCCTAAAGCCACCGCCTTTCTGCCGTGTCATGCTTAACCACGCATATAACTGATAACGTTAAGCGAGGTTCTTATGAAAAAAACAATGATCGCCTTATCTGCACTTCTGCTGGCTTCCCCTGTTTTTGCTGCGACCACACACGCGACCGATAACGACGTTGCAGCCGCTCATGAAAGCGCAAATACCGCCAAAGAGAAACTGCACCAGGCGCAGAATCAGGGTGAAGAGCTGAAACTGAAATCTGAACATGCCGCTGAAGGTAAAAGCGACAACCTGAGCAGTAAAGTGAGCGAAGGCTCGCAGAAGGCCTGGAATAAGACCAAAGAAGGCACCGAAAAAGGCTGGAATGCCACGAAAGAAGGTGCTGAGAAAGGCTGGAACAAAACCAAAGAAGGCGCAGCAGAACTTGAGAAAAAAGTCAGCGAATAATTTTGCCTGACATGAGAAAAAAGCCGCTAATGCGGCTTTTTTTATTCCCGCGAATCACCCTTTATCCGGCCTGCGATGATGACGTTTTTATTTACTGCGCCGTCGTTAAAAACCGCACCCGCACACGCAGACCGCCCAGCGTTTCACTGCGCGACAGCTGTGGATGGGTACGGTGCAGGCGGGCGATGTCGTTGACCAGCGCCAGACCGATCCCCGCCCCGCTCTCATTCCCCACGTTAGCAAGCCGATGAAACGGCATCAGCGCCTGCGGGATCTGCTCAGCGTCAATCCCTGGCCCACTGTCTTCCACCACCAGAACAACAGCCTCGCCATCCCGCAATAGCCGTGCCGTTACCGTTCCCTGCGACGGCGTATATTTCAGCGCATTATCCAGCAAATTCGCGCACAGCTCGCCGAGCAAAACGTCATCCCCTTCAATCCACACCGCCTTTTGCTCACCTTCATACCCCAGATCGATAGCCTTGCTGCGCGCCTGCGCCAGACGGCTAAAACAGCTCATCTGCACCACCTCATACAGATTAACCGGCAAGAACTGTCGCTCCCCCTGCTCTTTACGTTTCACCGCCGACAGTTGCAACAGCCGCTCCGTCAGCAAAATCGTGCTATCCAGCGTCGCGCTCATCGCCCGCAAACTTTCGTGCCACTGCTGCGGCTGTTGACTGGCTAACGCCACCGCCGCCTGCGTTTTCAACACGGCCAGCGGCGTTTTTAACTGATGGGACGCATCGGCGCTAAAGCGTTCCTGACGGGAGATCAGCGCGCGCAGGCGATCAATGTAGCGGTTAAAGGCGACGATCAGCAGCCGGGTCTCTGACCAGGGCAACAGTTCCGGCAAGGGCGTCAGCAGGCCCGGTTCACGACGCACCATCAGCGAGGAGAGCTGGCGCATCGGCTTCAGAATGCGTCGCAGCAGCCAGCCAACGAGAATCAATGTCAGCAGCACCAGCAGCCCTTGCGACACCCATGAGGAGAACAGCAGTTGCCCGGCCAGATAGCGCCGGGACTGTAGCGTCTCGGCAACGTAGATCTCCGCCATCCCGAATATCGCCCCTTCATTTACCGGCTGGAGCAGACGCGCCACGCGGATCGCCTGTCCGCGATACTGGGTGTGATAAAACCACGCCAGCGCCGGGTAGAGCCGGGTTCGCGAGGTGGAAGGCGGCATCGCGGGCAGATCGTCATAACCGGAGATCACCTTGCCGCCCGGGTCCACGACTTTGTAATAGAGACGGTCGTTCATGTTGAGTTCAAAGCTGTCGAGCACCACCCAGGGGACATTCACCTCCAGCTTGTCGTGGCGCACCACCAGCCGTTCCGCCACCGTTCTCGCAGAAGAGAGCAGCGTCCTGTCATAAGCCTGCGTCGCGGCCTGTAGCGCGCTAACGTAGCTGTTAAATGCCGACAATCCCCACAACAGCACCAGCGGCAATCCGAGGAACAACAACAGTTGCAGGTACAGCGACTGGGGTTTAGCCCACCTCATCGCCGCACTCCAGCACGTAACCCAGCCCACGCAGGGTGGTGATCCGCACGTTACTGCCCTGCAATTTTTTCCGCAGACGATGGATATAGAGTTCGATGCTCTCCGGGCTGACCTCATCGCTCAGGCTGAAGATCTGTTCAAACAGCTGCTGGCGCGACACCGGTCGCGTTCTGCGGTACATCAATACCGTCAGCAACGCCTGCTCACGCGGGGTCAGCGCCAGCGGCTGCGCCTGAAGCAAAAAGTAACCTTCATCGTGAAACGCCAGATCGCCAAGCTGCTGCAACTCCTGCACCTGACCCGCGCTGCGCCGCAGTAATGCCCGCAGCCGCGCATCAAGTTCTTCAATCTCAAACGGTTTTGGCAGATAGTCATCCGCTCCGACGTTCAGCCCTTTCACCCGATCCGCCACCGCGCTGCGCGCCGTCAGCACCGGCAGCGTTTGTCCACGCTTGCGCAGGCGCTGCACTACTTCCAGTCCGTCCAGCCCCGGCATGTTGATGTCGAGCACCGCCAGCGCATAGGTCTCAGTGTGCAGAAGATGATCGGCCGCCTGGCCATCAAATACGCAGTCCACGGCAAAACCGTTCTGCACCAGCGCTTTTTCCAGCCAGTGAGCCAGTTCACGGTTATCTTCCGCTAATAAGAGACGCATATCACATCCTGTAAAGTTTCTGCCGCATTGAAAGGGAATTGAAAGGTTATTGTTTTAACAATCACGCAACCGAACTGCTACATGTCGGCTCACATAATCACAAAAATCTTCTTCCGTATCTGAAAACTCGGACGTCCGCGTGAGGATAAACAATGAAAAAACAATTACTTCGTGCCCTTACTGCAAGCGTTTTACTGATGAGCACCGCTGTACTGGCGCAGGACGCGCCGTCGCGTACTGAGTGTATCGCCCCGGCCAAACCCGGCGGCGGGTTTGACCTCACCTGTAAGCTGATTCAGGTGAGCATGATGGAAACCGGCGCTATCGAAAAACCGATGCGCGTCACCTACATGCCGGGCGGCGTCGGCGCGGTCGCCTATAACGCTATCGTCGCCCAGCGACCTGGCGAACCGGGGACGGTCGTCGCCTTCTCCGGCGGCTCGCTGCTTAATCTGTCGCAGGGGAAATTTGGTCGTTACGGCGTGGATGACGTGCGCTGGCTGGCGAGCGCCGGTACTGA
Organism: Citrobacter sp. CK180; assembly: GCF_030333655.1. NCBI lineage: Bacteria > Pseudomonadati > Pseudomonadota > Gammaproteobacteria > Enterobacterales > Enterobacteriaceae > Citrobacter > Citrobacter sp. CK180. The sequence goes on from NZ_JAOWFM010000057.1 coordinate 61,970, forward strand.
TTACGGCATGATCGCCGTGCGCGCCGACTCCCCGTGGAAGTCGCTAAAAGATCTGCTCGCCGCGATGGAGAAAAATCCTGACAGCGTGGTGATTGGCGCTGGCGCATCGATTGGCAGCCAGGACTGGATGAAGTCGGCGCTGCTGGCGCAAAAGGCCAATGTCGATCCGCACAAGATGCGCTACGTGGCGTTTGAAGGCGGCGGCGAACCGGTCACTGCGCTGATGGGCAACCATGTGCAGGTGGTTTCCGGCGATCTCAGTGAAATGGTGCCTTACCTGAGCGGCGATAAAATTCGCGTGCTGGCGGTATTTTCTGAAGAACGCCTGCCGGGTCAGTTAGCCAACGTCCCGACCGCCAAAGAGCAAGGATACGACCTGGTCTGGCCGATCATTCGCGGCTTCTACGTGGGGCCAAAAGTCAGCGATGCCGACTACCAGTGGTGGGTAGAGACCTTCCAAAAGCTCCAGCAGACCGACGAGTTTAAAAAGCAGCGTGAGTTGCGCGGCCTGTTTGCATTCGACATGACCGGCAAGCAGCTTGACGACTACGTCAAAAAGCAGGTCGCCGATTACCGCGAGCAGGCGAAAGCCTTCGGCCTCGCAAAATAAACCTGGAGGCAATCATGAGCGATCGTATTTTTGCAGGTATCTGGCTGTTGCTCTGCGTTGCCGGGCTGTTCATCGCCTGGCAGATTCAGAGTGAATACAGCTACGAACCGGTCGGCCCTCGCCCGTTTCCGCTGGGCATTATCGGTCTGATGGCGCTCTGCGCGCTGGCGCTGTTATTGCGTCATCCCGATACCGTTAGCTGGCCTCACCACCATGTGCTGCAAAAGCTGCTCACGATGGTGATTGTCCTGCTGATGTACGCCTGGGGATTTGAGTGGCTGGGCTTCCCGATTGCCACCGCCATTCTCACCCTGGTCATCGGCATTCTGTTCGGCGCAACAATCCCGGCTGCGGGTATTTCCGGCGCGGTTCTCGGCATCCTGCTGTGGTATGCCTTCGACCGTCTGCTTGACGTCACCTTACCTCTCGGCGCCTGGCTGAGTTAACGGAGAAACGATGGATACCTGGATATATCTTTCTCAGGGTTTTGCGGTGGCAATGACGCCGGAAAACCTGGTGATCGCGCTGATCGGCTGCTTCGTCGGCACCATTGTCGGCCTGCTGCCGGGTCTTGGCCCGATTAACGGCGTGGCGATTTTACTGCCGCTGGCTTTCGCCCTGCATCTGCCTGCGGAGTCCGCGCTGATCCTGCTGGCTACGGTTTATATCGGCTGTGAATACGGCGGGCGTATTTCGTCGATTCTGCTCAACGTGCCCGGCGATGCGGCGGCGATCATGACCGCGCTCGACGGTTATCCGATGGCGCAACAGGGGCGCGGCGGCGTCGCGCTTTCCATCTCGGCGGTCAGTTCGTTTTTTGGATCGCTTATCGCCATCGGCGGGATCATCCTGTTCGCGCCGTTGCTGGCGCAATGGTCGCTGGCGTTTGGCCCGGCGGAATACTTTGCGCTGATGGTCTTTGCCATCGCCTGCCTCGGCAGCATGATGGCGCAAAATCCACTGAAATCATTTCTGGCAGCGCTGATCGGTCTGGGTCTGGCAACCGTCGGCGTAGACGCCAACACCGGGGTTTATCGCTTTACTTTTGACAGCGTACATCTCTCCGACGGTGTGCAGTTCATCGTGGTGGTGATCGGTTTGTTCTCTGTCTCAGAAATTCTATTAATGCTGGAACATACCAGCAGCGGCCAGAAACTGGTACGCAAAACCGGGCGCATGTTGTTTAACGCCAAAGAAGGGGCGCAGTGCGTGGGCGCAACGTTACGCTCATCGGTGATTGGCTTCTTCGTCGGCGTGCTGCCGGGCGCAGGCGCCACCATCGCCAGCGCCATCACCTACATGACCGAGAAGAAGATCAGCGGCAACAGCGACAACTTCGGTAAAGGCGATATCCGTGGCGTGGCGGCACCGGAAGCCGCGAACAACGCGTCGGCCTGCGGTTCATTCATCCCCATGCTGACCCTCGGCGTACCGGGTTCCGGCACCACGGCGGTAATGATGGGAGCGCTGACGCTGTATAACATCACGCCAGGGCCTGCGATGTTCACCGAACAGCCGGATATCGTCTGGGGTCTGATCGCCGCGCTGCTGATCGCCAACGTGATGCTGCTGGTCATGAACATCCCGCTGATTGGCATGTTCACCCGCATGCTGACCATCCCGCTGTGGTTCCTTGTCCCGGCGATTGCCGCCGTGTCTGCGGTCGGCGTGTACGCGGTACACAGCACTACGTTCGATCTGGTGCTGATGGTGGCGCTCGGCATACTGGGCTACATTCTGCGCAAAATGCACTTCCCCATGTCGCCGCTGATCCTCGGCTTTGTGCTGGGCGAAATGCTGGAGCAGAACCTGCGCCGCGCGCTCTCTATCAGCAACGGCAATATGGCGATTTTATGGGAGAGCGGTGTGACGAAAGCGCTGCTGACGATGGCGATAGCGGTGATTGTCATCCCGCCGCTGCTGCGCCTTATTCGCAAGCGCAACAGCAAGCCGCAGGTGGATATCGGCTAACGGATTGCCGGATGGTGTTGCGCCATCCGGCAATCATCACTGTCGCGCCTCAATCCGCTGTAGCATATACGGGAAGAAAGGATTCGACGTCACGCGCATCAGCGTATCCAGCCCCACCGCCAGCGTGGACGTTTCCCCGCGCAGCGCGATAGTCCCGATACTGATTCCATAGCGGTTCAGTTCGTCCGGTTGCAGACCATACAGCGAATCGCTGAGCGGAAACGGCACCGCCACATGCGACAGCGAATACATCTCCTGCGGCCAGGCCAACGGTAACGGCTGAACCTGCTCCACATGCTCCCCGGCCGGGGTATCGCGCGCCACGACATTCAGCGTTTCCGGCGTCGCATTCGTGATAATTGTCGTGCGATAGTTGCGCGGCGCAGGCGGTAACAACTGAGTAATGGCGGTATACGATGAGGTGCGCAACAGCGGACGCAGACTGGCGGCCTGATTGATATCGAACAACACCAGCTCACTGCCGTTATTGCCCAGCCAGCGATAGAACGACGCCACCACCGCACGGGTGCTCACCGTGGAATCCATAATTGACTGGAAGGTCAACACCGGCGGCAGTTCGTTAAGGCGGGAGCTTCGCGCATCCCGCGAAATCTGCTGTTGTAATGCTTTTGTCAGCAGATAAGACTGACGCGCGGCGTTAACCGGAAACGAGTTATATTTGAACGGATTATATTCTGGCGTGACGTTCAACCACGCCGCTTTGGCAAACGCTGGAAAGAGCGCAGGTAAACCCGCCAGTCCGGCAAAACGGGCGAATGCCGTCACGCCGATCATCGGCGACAGCAGGATAAGCTGCTGAGGACGCCGCAACGTGTTGTCTTCCAGCGCGTCCAGCGTGTACTTGAGCGCCAGCGCCCCACCGTTTGAGTAGCCCACCAGATGCAACGGCACATCTCGCCCCGCAAGCCGCGTCGCTTCCCGAACCGCCAGCCGCGAGGCGGCAAGCCACTGTTCCCACTCCACCGCCGTTAACGCGCCGGGCGCAGTGCCGTGCCCAGGCAGACGCGGCACAACGGCGATAAAGCCACGCTGCTGATAATCCTTAGCAACGTATTTCATGCTGTAGGGCGAATCCGTTAAGCCATGCAGTAACACGGCGACGCCACGCGGTTTACCCTGCGGCATGAGGACGTACGAGCGGTTGCCGTTAGGCGAAAACTGCGGCGGCCAGACCCGGCTGTTATGGTAAAAACGGTTGATGGGCGTCTGCTCATCCGGCTTCAGCTTATCCGTCACCCCGGTTTTCAGATGGCTAAACAGCGCCTCTTCCCGCGCCAGGTACTGCGAAAAAGTGGCCTTATCCAGCGCTTTGGCAGACATTTCGCTACCGGTCCAGGTATGCCAGAGATGAAGATCGGGCCCGCTTTCTGTCTGGTAAACCCGCACGCCAAGAAAAACGATCAGGACCACAAGCAGCGTCAACGCCACATGCCTGATGAGCGATGCCAGTCCGGTACTCATCCATTTAAGGCGTCGGAATAGATTTTTTATCAATGGCTTAATCCCTGTCTCCCGCTCATCTGCTATTTCACAAACAGAATCAGTTTAGGTTGCGGATGTAAATCCTGTCTCATTTCTTAATCCCTGATATTTATAATGTTAAATATTTGTTGTTTTTGATCACAAAAATTAAACAAATCGTCAGTTTTGTATGCGTTTATAAAAAATGTAGATATTTTTAGTTTATGGCTACGAAATGAGCATCGCCATGTCTCCCTGACCATTTACTGAGAGGATCGATTCTGATGAATGCACTGACCGCCGTAAAAACAAATGCTGATAGTGTCACCCGCAGCGACGCCGGATTTACCTTCGCCCCTTCCGTACAGTCGCCGCGTCTGCTGGAACTGACCTTTAGCGCAAAAACGACGGCGCAATTTTTGCAGCAGGTGGAACAGTGGCCGGTACAGGCGCTGGAATACAAATCCTTTTTACGTTTTAAGGTCGGTCAGATCCTCGACGCCTTATGTGGCAACCAGCTACAGCCGCTGCTTATTAAAACGCTGCTGAACCGCGCCGAAGGCGCACTGCTGATCAACGCCGAAGGGATCGACAACGTAGAACAGGCTGACGAGATGGTCAAGCTGGCGACGGCGGTGGCGCACCTTATCGGGCGCTCTAATTACGATGCGATGAGCGGCCAGTACTACGCGCGCTTTGTGGTGAAGAACGTCGATAATTCAGACAGCTACCTGCGACAACCGCACCGCGTGATGGAGCTGCATAACGACGGCACCTACGTTGAGGAAGTTACCGACTACGTGCTGATGATGAAAATCGACGAACAAAATATGGCGGGCGGAAATTCACTGTTGCTACACCTTGATGACTGGGAGCATCTGGAGCGCTTTTTCAGCCACCCGCTGGCGCGTCGCTCCATGCGTTTTGCCGCGCCGCCGAGCAAAAACGTCAGCCACGATGTTTATCATCCGGTATTTGACGTTGACCAGCAGGGGCGCCCGGTCATGCGCTATATCGACCAGTTCGTCCAGCCAAAAGATTTTGAAGAGGGCGTCTGGCTCAGCGATCTCTCCGATGCGCTGGAAACCAGCAAAAACATCCTCTCTGTTCCGGTGCCGGTCGGTAAATTCCTGTTGATTAACAACCTGTTCTGGCTGCACGGGCGCGATCGTTTTACGCCACACCCGGATCTGCGCCGTGAACTGATGCGCCAGCGCGGTTATTTCGCTTATTCCACCCGTTGCTACCAGACTCATCAATAAGCGCGGTCAGACGAAGGAATTAAGCGGATGTATGATTTTGTGATTATTGGCGGCGGCATTATCGGCATGTCGACCGCCATGCAGCTTATTGATGTGTATCCAGACGCCAGCATCGCCCTGCTGGAAAAAGAGTCCGAACCGGCCTGTCATCAGACGGGTCACAACAGCGGCGTGATCCATGCCGGGGTCTACTACACTCCCGGTAGCCTCAAAGCGCAGTTTTGCCTCGCCGGAAATCGCGCCACCAAAGCCTTTTGCGATCAAAACGGCATTCGCTACGACACCTGCGGAAAAATGCTGGTGGCGACATCCGAACTGGAAATGACGCGGATGCGGGCGCTGTGGGATCGCACGGCGGCAAACGGCCTGGAACGCGAGTGGTTAAGCGCGGCGGAACTGCGGGAGCGGGAGCCGAACATCACCGGTCTGGGCGGGATTTTTGTCCCCTCCAGCGGAATTGTCAGCTACCGGGACGTGACGGCGGCGATGGCGAAAATCTTCCAGGCCAAAGGCGGTGAGATTGTCTACAACGCGGAGGTCAGCGCGCTGAAGGAACATGCGGCGGGCGTGGTGATCACAACCCGGGGCGGGCAGATATACGAAGCCTCAACCCTGATTAGCTGTTCCGGGCTGATGGCCGACCGGCTGGTTAAAATGCTGGGGGTCGATCCCGGTTTTATCATCTGCCCGTTCCGTGGCGAATACTTCCGTCTGGCGTCGCAGCATAATCAAATCGTTAACCATTTGATCTATCCCATTCCCGATCCGGCGATGCCGTTTTTGGGCGTCCACCTCACCCGGATGATCGACGGCAGCGTTACCGTCGGGCCTAACGCCGTGCTGGCTTTTAAACGAGAAGGCTACCGGAAAGGCGATTTTTCATTATCCGATACGCTGGAAATTTTCGGTTCGTCCGGCATCCGCCGCGTGCTGCAAAACAATCTGCGCTCAGGGCTTGGCGAGATGAAGAACTCACTGTGCAAAAGCGGCTATCTGCGGCTGGTGCAAAAATATTGCCCCAGCCTGACCTTAAAAGATTTGCAGCCGTGGTCTGCTGGCGTGCGGGCGCAGGCGGTGTCGCCGGATGGCAAGCTGATCGACGATTTCCTGTTTGTTACCACGCCACGATCCATTCACACCTGCAATGCGCCCTCTCCGGCGGCCACATCAGCCATTCCCATCGGGGCGCATATCGTCAGCAAAGTGCAGACGCTGCTGGCAAGCCAGAGTCATCCCGGACGCACGCTACGTGCGGCACGTCGCGTGGACTCATTAAACGCCGCATTCACCCGTTAACCCTTTTAAGACAGGAAGCAATCATGCAACTTAACGATCCCACCTTGTTCCGCCAGCAGGCGTTTATTGAGGGGCAATGGCGCGACGCCAGAAGCGGCGACACAATCGCCGTAACCAACCCAGCGAACGGCCAGCCGTTAGGCAGCGTACCGAAAATGGGGGCAGAAGAGACCCGCGAAGCCATTGACGCCGCTAACCGCGCGCTGCCCGCCTGGCGCGCGCTCACCGCCAAAGCGCGGGCGAATATTCTGCGTCGCTGGTTCAATTTGATGATGGAGCACCAGAACGATCTCGCCCGCCTGATGACGCTGGAACAGGGGAAGCCGCTGGCGGAGGCAAAAGGAGAAATCAGCTATGCCGCCTCTTTTATTGAATGGTTTGCCGAAGAGGGTAAGCGTATCTATGGCGACACGATTCCAGGCCACCAGGCCGATAAGCGCCTGATCGTTATCAAGCAGCCGATTGGCGTTACCGCCGCCATCACGCCGTGGAATTTCCCCTCGGCGATGATTACCCGCAAAGCCGGCCCGGCGCTGGCGGCCGGTTGTACGATGGTTCTGAAACCCGCCAGCCAGACGCCGTTTTCCGCCCTGGCGCTGGCTGAACTGGCGAACCGCGCCGGGGTTCCCGCAGGCGTCTTTAACGTCGTCACCGGTTCTGCGGGAGCGGTCGGCAATGAACTGACCAGCAACCCGCTGGTGCGCAAACTGTCGTTTACCGGCTCAACCGAAATTGGCCGTCAACTGATGGAACAGTGTGCGAAAGACATCAAAAAGGTGTCGCTGGAGCTGGGCGGCAACGCGCCGTTCATCGTCTTTGATGACGCCGATCTGGATAACGCCGTGGAAGGCGCGCTGGCCTCTAAGTTTCGCAATGCCGGGCAGACCTGCGTCTGCGCTAACCGCCTGTATGTGCAGGACGGCGTGTATGACCGCTTTGCGGAAAAACTCCAGCAGGCGGTGAGCAAGCTGCATCTCGGCGACGGCCTGCAAGCAGACGTCACCACCGGGCCGCTGATTGACGAAAAAGCGGTAGCCAAAGTGCAGGAGCACATCGCCGACGCGCTGGAGAAAGGCGCAAAAGTGCTCTGCGGCGGTAAGGCGCATGCGCTCGGCGGCAACTTCTTCCAGCCCACCATCCTGGTGGACGTCCCCAATAACGCGAAAGTGGCTAAAGAAGAGACGTTCGGCCCCCTCGCCCCGCTATTCCGCTTTAAAGATGAAGCTGACGTGATCGCGCAGGCGAACGATACCGAGTTCGGTCTGGCGGCCTATTTCTACGCCCGCGATTTAAGCCGCGTGTTTCGCGTCGGTGAAGCGCTGGAGTACGGCATTGTCGGCATCAACACCGGCATTATCTCCAACGAAGTCGCGCCATTCGGCGGGATTAAAGCCTCCGGTCTTGGCCGCGAAGGTTCTAAGTACGGCATCGAAGATTATTTAGAAATCAAATACATGTGCATCGGCCTTTAAAAAAACAATACTGGAGAACACCTGATGAGCAGCAATAAAGAATTAATGCATCGCCGCAGTAACGCCGTCCCTCGCGGCGTAGGACAGATCCACCCTATTTTTGCCGATCGCGCGGAAAACTGCCGGGTCTGGGATGTGGAAGGCCGCGAGTATCTCGATTTTGCAGGCGGTATTGCGGTGTTGAATACCGGGCACCTGCACCCGGAGATCGTCTCGGCGGTCGAAGCACAACTGAAAAAGCTGTCGCATACCTGTTTTCAGGTGCTCGCCTACGAGCCGTATCTGGAGCTGTGCGAACTCATGAACCAGAAGGTGCCGGGCAATTTCGCGAAGAAAACCCTGCTGGTGACTACCGGTTCCGAAGCGGTGGAAAACGCGGTGAAAATCGCCCGTGCGGCGACAAAGCGTAGCGGCGCCATCGCTTTTAGCGGCGCTTATCATGGCCGTACCCACTACACCCTGTCGCTGACCGGAAAAGTCAATCCCTACTCTGCCGGAATGGGGCTGATGCCAGGCCACGTTTACCGCGCGCTCTACCCTTGCGCCCTGCACGGCATCAGTGATGATGACGCGATTGCCAGCATCCAGCGCATCTTTAAAAACGATGCCGCGCCGGAAGATATTGCCGCCATCATCATAGAACCGGTACAGGGAGAAGGCGGTTTTTATGCAGCCTCGCCCGCTTTTATGCAGCGTCTGCGCGCACTCTGCGACGAACACGGGATCATACTCATTGCCGATGAAGTGCAAAGCGGCGCGGGGCGTACCGGTACGCTTTTCGCGATGGAGCAGACGGGCGTCGCCCCGGACCTCACCACCTTCGCCAAATCGATTGCCGGCGGCTTTCCGCTGGCGGGAGTAACCGGTCGCGCCGATGTGATGGACGCCATCCCGCCGGGCGGTCTGGGCGGCACTTACGCCGGTAATCCTCTCGCCTGCGCTGCCGCGCTGGCGGTACTGAACATTTTCGAGCAGGAAAACCTGCTGCAAAAAGCCAAAGACCTGGGGCAAACCCTGCGTAAAGGGCTGTTGAATATTGCTGAAACGCACCGCGAGATTGGCGACGTGCGCGGCCCGGGAGCGATGATCGCCATTGAGCTGTTTGAAAATGGCGATCGCAGCAAACCGGACGCGAAGCTGACCGCCGACATCGTCGCCCGCGCCCGTGATAAAGGGCTGATCCTGCTCTCCTGCGGGCCGTACTACAACGTACTGCGCATTCTGGTGCCGCTGACTATCGAAGAAGCGCAAATTCAGCAAGGGCTGGACATTATCGCCCAGTGTTTTGATGAGGCGAAGCAAGGTTAGGTCGTTGTAGGCCGGATAAGGCGCTTGCGCTGCCATCCGGCAATGTTGTGATGCCCGGTGGCGCTCCGCTTACCGGGCCTACGCATCAAGAGCAGCCAACAGCTTCAATAACAATAACGGGGTAAGAAGATGGGGCAATTGTCAGAATCACATGCTTTAGGTGGCGGACTGAAATCCCGCCACGTCACCATGCTGTCTATCGCCGGCGTCATTGGCGCCAGTCTGTTTGTCGGTTCCAGCGTCGCGATTGCGCAAGCCGGGCCTGCGGTACTGCTGGCTTACCTGTTTGCCGGGTTGCTGGTCGTTATGATTATGCGAATGCTGGCCGAAATGGCCGTCGCCACGCCGGATACCGGCTCTTTCTCAACCTATGCGGATAAAGCCATCGGCCCCTGGGCGGGCTACACCATCGGCTGGCTGTACTGGTGGTTCTGGGTGCTGGTTATCCCGCTGGAGGCCAATATTGCCGCCATCATCCTGCATTCATGGATACCGGGCGTCCCCATCTGGCTGTTCTCTCTGGCGATAACCATCGCATTAACCGGCAGTAATTTGCTGAGCGTCAAAAATTACGGCGAGTTCGAATTCTGGCTGGCGCTGTGCAAAGTGATTGCCATTCTGGCGTTTATCGCGCTGGGCGCGGCGGCAATTAGCGGCTTTTATCCCTACGCAGACGTGAGCGGCGTTTCACGCCTGTGGGATCACGGCGGCTTTATGCCCAATGGCTTCGGCGCGGTACTGAGCGCGATGCTGATCACCATGTTCTCATTTATGGGCGCAGAGATTGTCACGATTGCCGCCGCCGAGTCCGACACGCCGGATAAGCATATCGTGCGCGCCACCAACTCGGTGATCTGGCGTATTTCAATCTTCTACCTGTGCTCTATTTTCGTGGTGGTCGCGCTCATCCCGTGGAACATGCCGGGACTCAAAGACGTTGGTTCCTACCGTTCGGTACTGGAATTGCTGAATATTCCTTATGCCAAAGCGATCATGGACTGCGTGATTTTATTGTCAGTCACCAGTTGCCTGAATTCCGCGCTGTATACGGCGTCGAGAATGCTCTACTCCCTCAGCCGTCGTGGCGATGCGCCCGCCGTTATGGGCAAACTCAACCGCAGCAGGACGCCGTATGTGGCGGTGCTGTTATCCACAGGGGCGGCATTTCTCACGGTGGTGGTAAATTATTACGCCCCGGCGAAAGTGTTTAAATTCCTGATCGACAGCTCCGGCGCGATCGCCCTGCTCGTCTACCTGGTGATTGCGGTTTCCCAGCTCAGAATGCGGAAAATCCTGCTGGCGGAAGGGAGCGAAATTAAGCTGAAAATGTGGCTCTATCCGTGGCTGACCTGGCTGGTTATCGCTTTTATCTGCTTTGTGCTGGTGGTGATGCTATTCCGACCGGCGCAACAGCTGGAGGTGATTTCTACCGGGCTGTTAGGACTGGGGATCATTTGTACCGTGCCGATTATGTCCCGCTGGAAAAAACTGGTATTGTGGCAAAAAACGCCGTTGCAAAATACGCGTTAGACCTGTGTCCCGGCGCGCGCCGGGATATCAGCCCAATGCTATTCAGGAGTTGTACCATGACCGCCTCTGCCCAACCGACGGCCATAGATGGATACCGATGGCTCAAAAACGATATTATTCGCGGCGTTTATCAGCCCGATGAGAAGCTGCGCATGAGTCTGTTAACATCACGCTATGAGTTAGGCGTGGGGCCGTTGCGGGAAGCGCTTTCTCAACTGGTGGCGGAACGGCTGGTCACGGTGGTGAACCAGAAAGGCTATCGCGTGGCGTCGATGTCGGAGCAGGAACTGCTCGATATTTTCGATGCCCGCGCCAATATGGAAGCCATGCTGGTGCAACTGGCTATTGAGCGTGGCGGCGATGAGTGGGAAGCCGATATTCTCGCCAGGGCGCATATGCTCAACAAACTGGAATCGAGCGATGCCAGCGAACGTATGCTGGATGAGTGGGATCAGCGCCATCAGGCATTTCATACGGCTATTGTTGCCGGTTGCGGCTCACATTATCTGCTGCAAATGCGCGAGCGACTTTTCGATCTGGCGGCACGCTACCGTTTTATCTGGCTGCGCAAAACGGTTCTGTCCGTTGAAATGCTCGAAGATAAACATATTCAGCATCGGGCGCTTATGGAGGCTATTCTGGCGCGCGATGCCGCACGCGCCAGCGAATTAATGCGCCAGCATTTACTGACGCCAATTCCGATTATTCAACAGGCGATGGCCGGTAAACTTCAGCAGGAACAGAGCTGAGTCCGGTTACTCTTCCGGGATACGTAAAACCTGCCCAGGATATATTTTATCCGGGCTTTTCAGCATCGGCTTATTCGCTTCAAAGATTTTGTTGTACAGGTTGGCATTACCGTAAACCTGTTTTGAAATAGCGCTCAACGTGTCGCCTGATTTCACCGTATAAAATTGACTCTCCGCCGCAGGCGCTGACGTTTTAACCTGATCTTCCACACTGCCGATCCCGGAAATATTCCCGATCGCAATGAGGATTTTTTCTTTCGCTTCCTGACTTAAACCGTCGCCCGTTACCGTCGCTTTACCGTCCGTCACCTGCACATTGACTTTATCGGCGTCAGGAATACCGGTTTTGTTTAAGTGTTCCTGCACCTTTTTCGCCAGATCATCTTTATCATGATTTCCGGTTACGGCATCCCAGAGCTTTTCGCCCGCATCTTTCACAAAATTGAAGAGACCCATATTTACCTCGGTTGTACACAATAGACACCCAGAGAGTGTAGCAGAGGGAAGCGGCTTAACAGGGAAACGGCATGACATATTGCTGGCGCAAACTGTAAGGCGAACAAGACATTCCTCATTTACACCCTTTACGCTGCCAGGAAGCTGATTTACGCTGCTAAATACACCGTATTGTCCACCAGGAGAAACCATGACAACCGGGACGATTTCCCCGCGCGAAGCACAGGCGCTGATAGCACAAGGGGCAACGCTGATTGATATCCGTGACGCCGATGAATACCTGCGCGAACATATTCCCGACGCGCAGCTGGCGCCGCTCTCCACGCTTAAGCACGGCGCTTTTCCGGCGGCGTTACGGGCTGAACGCATCATCTTTCACTGTCAGTCAGGCAGGCGTACCAGCGGCAATGCCGCAACGCTCCAGGCGGTCGCCGCCCCCGCAGAAGTCTGGCTGCTGGAGGGGGGAATCGAAGGCTGGAAAGCTGCGGGCCTGCCCGTGGCGGAAGATAAGTCTCAGCCGCTGCCGCTGATGCGTCAGGTGCAAATTGCCGCCGGAGGGCTGGTTCTACTGGGCGTTGCGCTGGGTTACACCGTCAGTAGCGGTTTCTTCCTGATCAGCGGCTTTGTTGGCGCCGGGTTAATGCTGGCGGGATTCACGGGTTTCTGCGGCATGGCGCGACTGCTCGAAAAGATGCCCTGGAACCGGCGAACGCATTAAGCGGTAGCGCCAGAATCGCCGCAGCCCCCGTCGGGCCGGGTGGTTTGTACTGACCAGGTTGATATCAGCCGGATAAGCACCGTCTCATCCGGCAAAATACCGCGAAATTAGATCAGAAAATCATCCAGAGATTTCCCCGCCGCCAGCGCCTGGGCAATCGGCTTAGGCGTGCGCCCCTGACCGGTCCATGTTTTCGTCTCACCATCAAAATCGGTAAAACGATATTTCGCCGGGCGCGGCTGACGTTTTTTACCTGAACGCGGCGTTGCCGCCCCCATATTTAATAAGTCTTCTGGCTTGATGCCGTCGGCTTTCATCATCTCCAGAAAGGTATTAATTTTCTCTTGCTGTTCAGCGCGCAGACGCTGTTGCTCTTCTTCTTCTTCGCGTCTTTCTTTAGTGACAACCCTGAATTTTTCGAGCATTTCTTCAAGAACGTCAATGGAGAATTCGCGGGCCATTGCGCGCAGTGTACGGATATTATTTAAATTCTGTAACATCAAAGTCATAACAATAAAACCTTTTAACGCAGGGGAAAACAAGTATTACGCCAGAAAGTATATTCGATTATTGATTATATTTCCAGAGAGTGGGATATACAGCAATATCCGGCCTGCACACCGCCGCTTATATTTATTCGCCTTCGCCGTTATATATTCAGCCTGAATAACGCACGCCTGAAAAATTAAAAAAGCGGCCCCTCCCCGGCGAACACAACAGCAGCCGTCGATGCCCTTTCGCTCCCGCCTCGCTTGCGCAAAACGCCGAAAAAACCAATAAAAGTTAACCCATTGATTTGGAAAACATTAGTCACGGCGGACAACGAAAATCCCGAAACGAACAAAAAACAGACACTGGCAGAGTATTTTATCGACAAAAAGACAATAAATAAAAATTTTACACTAGTTGCTAGTTATTATATAGAGATATACGCTATGCATTAGCGAAAGCACTACGCTAAATCACTACAACCACACGTTCAATGGCGATTTTTACCCTTTTACAAGGAGCATTAACATGTTCTCACCGCAGTCACGCTTGCGTCATGCAGTCGCAGACACGTTCGCGATGGTTGTTTATTGTTCTGTCGTGAACATGTTGATCGAGATATTCCTCTCTGGAATGACCTTTGAACAGTCGCTGTCTTCCCGTCTGGTCGCCATTCCGGTCAATATTCTGATCGCGTGGCCCTATGGAATGTATCGTGATGCGATTATGCGCGTCGCGCGTAAGGCGAGCCCGGCGAGTTGGGTGAAGAATCTGGCGGATGTACTGGCTTACGTCACCTTCCAGTCTCCGGTTTATGTCGCGATTTTGTTGACGGTCGGCGCAGACTGGCACCAGATTACAGCGGCAGTCAGTTCGAATATCGTGATATCCATGCTGATGGGCGCGGTTTACGGCTACTTCCTTGATTATTGCCGCCGCCTGTTCAAAGTCAGCAGCTACCACCAGGCCAAAGCCTGAGACCCGCTTTCTTCGCGACTGGCAAGGCCAGTCGCTTCATTAGTTTGAATTTGGTTTTGCTTCGCCAAACAGTCCATGCAAATAGCGCTCAAGCGCAATCCGTGAACTAAAGCCGTGCGGTATGCCGTAATGTTCGTGAATTTCTCCGCCTAAATAAAGCGGGAACTGATGATAATGATCGCAGGTTTTAATTTCCGAAGCGGGTTCTGCCAGTGAAGAACTGCGTTCTTTTAGCGTCGGATGAATCACTAATGCGGTACGCCCCATACGCGCTTCACGATTAACGTACACATAATTTTCGCCACGTCGATAACCGTATGCTTTCTGTGTTACCACATCTACGGTAAAACCCACTTTTTCAAGTACGCGCGCCACCTCATCGGGTCGTAAATACATATTTTATCCTCGTTATCCTTTACTGCGGGCTTACCTTACCCGATCCAGCATTAGCAACGCTTTCAGAAAAATCCATAAACTCGCGAATATACCGTGACGCGCCTCAGAAGATAAAAAATATGGACTACACTGAAGTTCACATCGAAATCAATGGAGGATCATATGTTTAACCGACCGAGCCGAAAAGACGCCGATGAAAATGTTCAGGATATTCAGAACGATGTCAGTCAATTAGCCGATACCCTTGAAGACGTGCTGAAATCATGGGGAAGCGATGCCAAAGATGAAGCGGAAACCGCGCGGCGCAAAGCGCAGGCATTGCTGAAAGAAACCCGTGCCCGTATGCATGGCCGCACGCGAGTAGAACAGGCGGCGCGTGATGCCGTGGGATGTGCGGATACCTTTGTGCGAGAAAAACCCTGGTGCAGCATGGGGACAGCCGCCGCTGTCGGCATCGTTGTCGGGGCGCTGTTAAGTTTACGCCGTTAACGGGGAATCTTGCCGGATGCGACGCAGAGCGTCTTATCCGGCCGACGGCGTGTCGGTTATGGCTTCCCGAAGCTGACGTGCGACCTGTTTTGCCATTTCCGCTGAAGTGATGTTGGTAAACGACAACAGCAGTCCTCCCCTTCCTTCTGACTTAAGCCGCCAGCGGCTCAATGCCTGCACCGCTAATCCGGCCTGATTGGCTTTCGCCGTCAGCAACCGGTCATCAGCATCCACCGCAACAACCAGCTGAATGCCGCCTTCCTGCGGGACAACGGCGAATCCCTGCTCACGCAGCGCCTCTTCCATCCAAAGCCGTCGCCTGGCGTAATGCTGGCGCATCTTTTTCAAATGCCGCCAGAAATGACCATCGCGGATAAAATCCGCCAGCGTCTGCTGCCACAGTACCGGCACGCTACAGGCCATCAGCCCCGCCAGCTGACGAAAACGCGCCACCTGATTAAGCGGAACCACCAGCCATGCGGTACGCAGCGCCGGGAACAGCGACTTGCTGAACGTTCCGGCATAGATCACCCGCTGCGGCGCATCGAGGCTTTTCAGCGGCGGAAGCGGCTTGCCGTGGTAACGAAATTCACTGTCATAATCGTCTTCGATAACCCATGCCTGCGCGCTCGCCGCCCATTCAAGTAACTGGCGGCGACGGGTTAAAGAGAGCGCCACGCCGAGCGGGCTTTGGTGGGCCGGCGTTAACAACACAAAACGCGCCTGCGGGTAATCGTGAATGCCTGCCGCCACATTCAGTCCATGATCATCGACCGGAACCGGCATCAGCCCGATATTTTCCTGGGCAATCACCGGGCGAATAAGGGGAAACCCGGGATCTTCAACCCACATGCCTTCTCCAGGTTTCGCCAGCGCGCGCAGGATAAGGGTCATTGAGGACGCATAGCCGGAAGTGATAAACACCTGTTCCGGCAGGCATTCAATACTGCGCGACACCCGCAGATAATCGACAATGGCCTCGCGCAAAACCGCTTCGCCGCAGACGTCGCCCAACGCGAGATCAAAACGGGTCTGCGTACGCAGGCGACGCCCCATCACCCGCGCCCAAATCTCACGCGGGAAAAGATCCAGCGCAGGTAATCCCATTTGAAATGGATCGGGCGTCTGGCTTTCTCCGGCGAAAACGGCAGGCGTAGCGACCGTTTTTTCTGGACGTACATGCCCGCTGACAAACGTACCGGCCTGCCCGCGCCGCTCCAGCCAGCCTTGCGCCACCAGCTCGCCGTACGCGTTTTCGACCGTCGAGCGTGAAACGCCTAACTCTTGCGACCATGTCCGGCTGGACGGCAAACGCGCCCCGGCCTTGAGTTCGCCATGCTCAATGGCGTTTTTTAACTGACGGGCGATTTGCTGGTAGCGTGGCACAGGTGAACGATCCTTTATGGTCTGCTTTTTTCATAAAAATATGGCTCTCTTTAGCAGTCCATTATAGTGCTACATTGCTGACGTCTAAACGAGGAGAAGTATGATGACGACATTACGTCAGCCCTATTATGAACTTAGCCCTGAAGTCTATAGTGCGCTGGGCCAGGCCAAAAAAGCGTTGGAAAACAGCGCGCTGGACACCACGCTGATGGAACTGATTTATCTGCGTATCTCACAGATCAACGGTTGCGCATTTTGTCTGGAGATGCACAGCAAAGCCCTGCGTAAATCCGGCGTGGCGCAAAGCAAACTGGATGCACTGGCCGGGTGGCGGGTAAGCCATCACTTCAGCGAACAGGAGCGTGCGGCGCTGGCCTGGGCGGAATCCGTCACGGATATCGCAAGAACGCATGCCGAAGATGACGCGTATCTGCCGCTACTCGAAAGTTTCAGCGCCCGTGAAATCAGCGATCTGACCTTCGCTATCAGTCTGATGAACTGCTTCAACCGACTGGCCGTTGGGATGCGGATGTAAACCCGCTATTGCCGGATGGCGGCGTAAACGCCTTATCCGGCCTACACCGTAGGCCCGGTTAGCGTAAGCGCCATCGGGCGACGTTTAACCATACCCCCCCATTCCCGCTGAGCTAATCAGCAGAAGCAAATTAATCGATATTTCCCATATCTTGTGTGGTTGAAACTTTATTCATCTACATCTAGTATTCTCTCTATCAAGACACACACAACCCGACGCATATCATTGCGCCGTTCTCTCATTTTAAATGGAAATACGAATCATGCGCATTACTATTTACACTCGTAACGACTGTGTTCAGTGCCACGCCACCAAACGGGCGATGGAAAGCCGTGGATTTGACTTTGAGATGGTGAACGTCGATCTGGTTCCCGACGCGGCAGACACCCTGCGGGAAAAAGGTTTTCGCCAGCTGCCGGTGGTCATCGCGGGCGATACCAGTTGGTCAGGCTTCCGCCCGGATATGATCAACCGTCTGCATCCTGATGCGCGCGTGGCCAGCGCATGAGCCAACTCGTCTACTTTTCCAGCAGCTCCGAAAATACGCACCGCTTTATGCTGCGTCTGGGGCTGCCCGCTATTCGCATTCCGCTTAATGAACGCGAGCGAATCAGGGTAGACGAACCTTACATTCTGGTCGTCCCCTCTTACGGCGGCGGCGGTACGGCAGGCGCGGTTCCACGACAGGTGATCCGCTTTTTAAATGATGAACATAACCGGGCGTTAATTCGCGGCGTGATCGCCTCCGGCAACCGTAACTTTGGCGAGGCTTACGGTCGCGCTGGCGAGGTCATTTCACAAAAATGCGGCGTCCCCTGGCTGTACCGCTTTGAACTGATGGGAACGCAAAGCGACATCGACAACGTCCGAAAAGGAGTGAGCGAATTTTGGCAACGACAACCGCAGAACGTGTGAAGCAAGAAACGATGGATTATCACGCGCTGAATGCCATGCTGAATCTGTACGATAAAGCAGGCCATATTCAGTTCGACAAGGATCGGCAGGCGGTAGAGGTGTTCTTTGCCACCCATGTCCGCCCCAATTCCGTCTCCTTTGCCAGCCAGGACGAGCGCCTGGAATATCTGCTTCGCGAAGGCTATTACGACGAAAGCGTTTTAACCCGCTACGATCGCGCTTTCGTGGTGAAGCTGTTTGCTCACGCCCACGCCAGCGGTTTTCGCTTCCAGACGTTCCTTGGCGCGTGGAAATATTACACCAGCTATACGCTGAAAACGTTCGACGGCAAACGCTACCTTGAAGACTTTGAAGACCGGGTGACAATGGTGGCGCTGACGCTGGCGCAGGGCAATGAAGCGCTGGCGATGCAGCTTACCGATGAAATCCTCTCCGGGCGCTTTCAGCCAGCCACGCCGACCTTCTTAAACTGCGGCAAACAACAGCGCGGCGAGCTGGTCTCCTGCTTCCTGTTACGCATTGAAGACAATATGGAGTCCATTGGCCGGGCGGTTAACTCGGCGCTACAGCTTTCCAAGCGCGGCGGCGGCGTGGCGTTTTTGCTCTCGAATCTTCGTGAAGCGGGCGCGCCGATCAAGCGTATTGAGAACCAGTCCTCGGGCGTGATCCCGGTAATGAAGATGCTGGAAGACGCCTTTTCTTACGCTAATCAGTTAGGGGCGCGTCAGGGGGCGGGCGCCGTGTATCTGCACGCGCACCACCCGGATATCCTGCGTTTTCTCGACACGAAACGCGAAAACGCCGATGAAAAGATCCGCATTAAAACGCTGTCGCTGGGCGTGGTGATCCCGGACGTAACGTTCCGTCTGGCGAAAGAAAACGCGCAGATGGCGCTGTTCTCGCCTTACGATGTCGAACGCATTTACGGCAAACCGTTCGGAGATATCGCCATTAGCGAACGGTACGATGAGCTGCTCGCCGACGAACGCGTACGCAAGCAGTACATCAACGCGCGCGAATTTTTCCAGCGGCTCGCGGAAATCCAGTTTGAGTCAGGCTATCCCTACATCATGTACGAGGATACGGTAAACCGCGCGAATCCGATTGCCGGTCGCATCAACATGAGCAACCTGTGCTCGGAGATTTTGCAGGTCAACAGCGCCTCCACCTATGATGAAAATCTGGATTACGCGCAGACCGGGCATGATATCTCCTGCAACCTCGGTTCGCTGAACATCGCCCATACGATGGACTCCCCGAATTTTGGCCGCACGGTGGAAACGGCGATTCGCGGCCTGACGGCGGTATCGGATATGAGCCATATCCGCAGCGTACCGTCAATTGAAGCCGGAAACGCCGCGTCACACGCGATTGGCCTGGGGCAGATGAACCTGCACGGTTATCTGGCGCGAGAAGGCATTGCCTACGGCAGCCCGGAGGCGCTGGATTTCACCAACCTCTATTTCTACACCGTGACCTGGCACGCGCTGAATACCTCAATGATGATGGCGCGTGAACGCGGTAAAACCTTCGCCGGATTCAAACAATCGCGCTATGCCAGCGGCGAGTATTTCGAACAATATTTGCAGGGCGACTGGCAGCCGAAAACCGACACGGTTCGTGCGCTCTTTGCCCGTAGCGGCATTACGCTTCCGGGCCGCGAAATGTGGGCACGGCTGCGGGATGAGGTGATGCGCTACGGCATCTATAACCAGAATTTACAGGCGGTGCCGCCGACCGGTTCCATTTCCTATATCAACCACGCGACGTCAAGCATTCATCCGATCGTGTCGAAGATAGAGATCCGCAAAGAAGGAAAAACCGGGCGCGTTTACTACCCGGCCCCGTTTATGACCAATGAGAACCTGGACATGTACCAGGACGCCTATGAAATCGGCCCGGAAAAAATCATTGATACCTATGCCGAAGCCACACGCCACGTTGATCAGGGACTGTCGCTGACGCTGTTTTTCCCGGATACCGCGACAACCCGCGATATCAACAAAGCCCAGATTTACGCGTGGCGAAAAGGGATCAAAACGCTGTATTACATCCGTCTGCGTCAGCTGGCGCTGGAAGGTACTGAAATAGAAGGCTGCGTATCATGCGCGCTATAAGGAGAGCAGGATGAAACTATCACGCGTGAGCGCCATCAACTGGAACAAGATTCAGGATGATAAAGACCTGGAAGTGTGGAACCGCCTGACCAGCAACTTCTGGCTGCCGGAAAAGGTGCCGCTTTCCAATGATATCCCCGCCTGGCAGACGCTGAGCGCCGCCGAGCAGCAGCTTACCATCCGCGTGTTTACCGGATTAACGCTGCTCGACACCATTCAGAATATCGCCGGGGCCCCCGCGTTGATGCAGGACGCGCTGACGCCGCATGAAGAGGCGGTGCTGTCAAACATCAGCTTTATGGAAGCGGTACATGCCCGCTCGTACAGCTCGATTTTCTCTACGCTTTGCCAGACGAAAGACGTAGACGCGGCCTATGCCTGGAGTGAGGAAAATGCGCCGCTGCAACGCAAGGCGCAGATTATCCTGCAACATTACACCGCCGACAATCCGCTGAAAAAGAAAATCGCCAGCGTATTCCTGGAATCTTTCCTGTTCTATTCCGGCTTCTGGCTGCCAATGTATTTTTCCAGCCGGGGCAAGCTGACCAACACCGCCGACCTGATTCGTCTGATTATTCGTGACGAAGCGGTACATGGTTATTACATCGGCTATAAATACCAAAAAGGGCTGGAGAAACTGTCGGAATCCGAACGCGACGAATTGAAACATTTCGCCCTTGATTTGCTGATGGAGCTGTATGACAACGAGTCTCGCTATACGGAAGAACTGTATGCCGAAACCGGTTGGGTGGCAGACGTTAACGCCTTTCTCTGTTACAACGCCAATAAAGCGTTGATGAACCTGGGCTACGAAGCGTTATTCCCCGCAGAAATGGCGGAGGTCAATCCTGCCATACTTGCTGCGCTTTCACCGAATGCGGATGAAAACCATGATTTCTTCTCCGGTTCAGGCTCCTCCTATGTGATGGGAAAAGCCATCGAAACCGAAGACGAAGACTGGAATTTTTGACGGCGATTATCGCGGTAAATATCGATCACACTTCCGCGATAATATTTTAACGGGATCACGTTTTTATCACACAATTATTTCTGTGTGATCTACACTCAATATCTGCCACATTATTCGCCTGAATTTCAGCAATTCAGGCGCATTTTCGGTGGTCGTTACAAAAAATATCGCTCTCCCCCCACTCCCGCTCAGCCCTTATATCATGGGAAATCCCGGCAAATGGCCTCCGGCAATATTTGTGTCTGAGGAAAATTCAGGGTTGTCTCAGATTCTCAGTATGTTAGGGTAGAAAAAGGTGACTATTTCTATCAGGTATCGTATCGACATAATAAATAACAGGAATCTTTCTATTGCATGGCAATTAAATTAGAAGTTAAGAATCTCTATAAGATATTTGGTGAGCATCCGCAGCGAGCTTTCAAATATATTGAAAAAGGACTTTCGAAAGAGCAAATTCTGGATAAAACAGGGCTATCGCTTGGCGTTAAAGACGCCAGTCTGGCCATTGAAGAAGGCGAGATTTTTGTCATCATGGGATTATCCGGTTCGGGTAAATCCACAATGGTACGCCTTCTCAATCGCCTGATTGAACCCACCCGCGGGCAAGTGCTGATCGACGGCGTTGATATTGCAAAAATATCTGACGCCGAGCTTCGCGAGGTGCGCAGAAAGAAAATTGCGATGGTTTTCCAGTCATTTGCATTAATGCCGCACATGACCGTACTGGATAATACGGCATTCGGCATGGAATTAGCCGGCGTTGCCGCTGAAGAGCGCCGTGAAAAAGCGCTGGATGCCTTACGCCAGGTGGGGCTGGAGAATTATGCGCACGGCTACCCGGATGAACTCTCCGGCGGTATGCGCCAGCGTGTCGGTCTGGCCCGCGCATTAGCGATCAACCCTGACATTCTGTTAATGGATGAGGCCTTCTCGGCGCTCGATCCCTTAATTCGTACCGAGATGCAGGATGAACTGGTAAAACTACAGGCAAAACATCAGCGTACCGTCGTTTTTATTTCCCACGATCTCGATGAAGCGATGCGTATTGGCGATCGTATTGCCATTATGCAAAACGGCGAAGTCGTTCAGGTGGGAACGCCAGATGAAATTCTGAATAACCCGGCGAATGATTATGTCCGCACCTTCTTCCGTGGGGTCGATATTAGCCAGGTGTTCAGCGCCAAAGATATTGCCCGCCGCAGCCCGGTGGGATTAATTCGTAAAACGCCAGGTTTTGGTCCGCGTTCCGCACTGAAATTATTGCAGGATGAAGACCGTGAATTTGGTTATGTGATTGAACGCGGTAATAAGTTTGTCGGCATTGTTTCCATCGACTCATTAAAAGCGGCATTAAGCCAGGCACAAGGTATTGAAGCAGCGCTTATTGACGAGTCACTGGCGGTGGATGCGCAAACACCTCTTAGCGAGTTGCTCTCTCATGTTGGCCAGGCGCCTTGTGCGGTGCCGGTTGTCGACGAGGAACAACAGTATGTCGGCATTATTTCAAAACGCATGCTGCTACAGGCTTTAGATCGCGAGGGGGCAAACAATGGCTGAACAAACTAATCCGTGGGATACCGCGCCAGCGGCGGATAGCGCCGCACAATCCGCCGACGCCTGGGGAACGCCTTCGGGCGCGCCTGCCGATGGCGGCGGCGCAGACTGGCTGACCAGCGCTCCCGCGCCTGCGCCAGAACATTTTAATATTATGGACCCGTTCCATAAGACGCTGATCCCGCTGGACAGCTGGGTCACTGAAGGGATCGACTGGGTCGTTACGCATTTCCGCCCCGTTTTCCAGGGCATCCGTGTACCGGTGGATTACATTCTCAATGGCTTCCAGCAGCTGTTGCTGGGTATGCCAGCTCCGGTGGCGATTATCATTTTCGCACTGATCGCCTGGCAGATCTCCGGCCTGGGGATGGGGGCCGCCACGCTGGTGTCCCTGATTGCCATCGGCGCGATTGGCGCCTGGTCACAGGCGATGATTACCCTGGCGCTGGTGCTGACCGCCCTGCTGTTCTGCGTGGTCATCGGTTTGCCGCTGGGGATATGGCTGGCGCGCAGTCCGCGTGCGGCGAAAATTGTCCGCCCGTTGCTGGATGCGATGCAAACAACGCCTGCGTTCGTCTATCTGGTGCCAATAGTGATGCTGTTCGGTATCGGTAACGTGCCGGGGGTGGTAGTGACCATTATCTTTGCCCTGCCGCCGATTGTGCGTCTGACCATTCTGGGGATTAACCAGGTTCCGGCAGATTTGATCGAAGCCTCACGCTCATTTGGCGCCAGTCCGCGTCAGATGCTGTTTAAAGTACAGCTACCGCTGGCCATGCCCACCATTATGGCGGGTGTTAACCAGACGCTCATGCTTGCCCTCTCCATGGTAGTAATCGCCTCTATGATTGCCGTCGGCGGGCTTGGTCAGATGGTGCTGCGTGGTATTGGCCGCCTCGACATGGGGCTGGCGACCGTCGGCGGGGTCGGTATTGTGATCCTCGCTATCATTCTGGACCGCCTGACCCAGGCCGTTGGTCGCGACTCACGCAGCCGTGGCAACCGCCGCTGGTATACCACCGGTCCCGTTGGGCTTATCACTCGCCCTTTCGTTAAGTAATTCACCCGTTGCCCGGTGGCGCATTGCTTACCGGGTCTACAATTCATTAGCTTACACAAAATCGTTCAAGTTGCATCGCGGCGGCAAACGAATGTATCCCCAGGAGCGTACACGCAGTACGTGACCGGGGTGCATGAGTGCAGCCAACAAAGAGGCAGCCTGAAAGATGAAGTGTAATAAGGAACAACGATGCGACATAACATTCTATTTGCCACAGCGTTTGCCACCCTTGTCTCTACCAGCGCATTCGCTGCCGACCTGCCGGGCAAAGGCGTTACCGTACAGCCGGTGCAGAGCACCATCACCGAAGAAACCTTCCAGACGCTGCTGGTCAGCCGCGCGCTGGAGAAACTGGGTTATACCGTCAATAAGCCAAGCGAAGTTGATTACAACGTCGGTTACACTTCCATTGCCTCTGGCGATGCAACTTTTACCGCCGTGAACTGGCAGCCGCTGCATGATGATATGTACGCCGCTGCGGGCGGAGACAAAAAGTTCTATCGCGAGGGGGTATTCGTGACGGGCGCCGCGCAGGGTTATCTGATCGACAAGAAAACCGCTGAGCAGTACAAGATCACTAACCTCGCCCAGTTAAAAGACCCGAAAATCGCCAAAATCTTTGATACCAACGGCGACGGCAAAGCTGACATGATGGGTTGTTCGCCAGGCTGGGGTTGTGAAGCGGTGATTAACCACCAGAACAAAGCGTTCGATCTGGAAAAAACCGTCGACGTCAGCCACGGTAACTATGCCGCGATGATGGCCGACACCATCACCCGCTTCAAAGAAGGCAAGCCGATTCTGTACTACACCTGGACGCCGTACTGGGTGAGCGACGTGATGAAGCCGGGTAAAGATGTTGTCTGGTTACAGGTGCCGTTCTCTTCCCTGCCGGGCGAGCAGAAAGACATTGATACTAAACTGCCGAACGGCGCGAACTATGGCTTCCCGGTGAACACCATGCACATTGTCGCCAACAAAGCCTGGGCAGAGAAAAACCCGGCAGCGGCGAAGCTGTTCGCCATCATGAAGGTACCGCTGGCGGATATCAACGCGCAGAACGCGATGATGCATGAAGGCAAATCGTCCGAGGCCGATGTTCAGGGTCACGTTGACGGCTGGATCAAAGCCCACCAGCAGCAGTTTGACGGCTGGGTAAAAGAAGCGCTGGCCGCGCAGAAATAACCTACTCGTCGGCCTTAAAGCTGCGCGCCATCAGGCGCAGTAACCACACCAATGCCGGATGGTGGCGCGATGCGCCTTATCCGGCCTATACGCCCTCCCCCAACCGCACAATCCATCACTCAACAAACCACTCACATTCATAAACATCCGCTATGATTGATACCCCAGGAAATCATATCTGACTCAAAATAATGACCAAATCCACTCACGGGCTTAGCCCGGCGCTGATTGTTTTAATGTCCGTGGCAACCGGTCTGGCCGTCGCCAGTAACTATTACGCCCAGCCGCTGCTCGATACTATCGCAAACAATTTCTCGCTTTCCGCCAGCTCGGCGGGCTTTATCGTTACCGCCGCTCAGTTGGGCTATGCCGCCGGATTGCTCTTTCTGGTGCCGCTGGGCGATATGTTCGAACGCCGGACGCTCATCGTCTCCATGACGCTGCTGGCCGCAGGCGGCATGCTGATTACCGCCAGCAGCCAGTCGCTCGGCATGATGATTCTCGGCACGGCGCTCACCGGGCTGTTCTCCGTCGTGGCGCAAATCCTGGTGCCGCTGGCGGCGACGCTCGCCACGCCGGATAAGCGCGGCAAAGTGGTCGGCACCATCATGAGCGGCCTGCTGCTGGGGATTTTACTGGCGCGTACCGTTGCCGGATTGCTGGCGAATCTTGGCGGCTGGCGCACCGTCTTCTGGGTCGCTTCTGTGCTGATGGCGCTGATGGCCGTCGCGCTGTGGCGCGGTTTACCAAAGGTGAAATCAGAAACGCATCTTAACTATCCGCAGCTATTGGGTTCCGTGTTCAGCCTGTTTATCCACGACGGCCTCCTGCGCACCCGCGCGTTGTTAGGCTGCCTGACGTTCGCCAACTTCAGCATTCTCTGGACATCGATGGCCTTTTTACTGGCCGCGCCGCCGTTTAACTATTCCGAAGGGATGATTGGGCTGTTTGGTCTGGCGGGAGTCGCTGGCGCGCTGGGCGCACGTCCGGCGGGCGGTTTTGCCGATAAAGGGAAGTCCCATCTCACCACGACTTTCGGCCTGCTGTTGCTGTTGCTCTCCTGGCTGGCTATCTGGTACGGACACAGCTCCGTGCTGGCGCTGATTATTGGCATCCTGGTGCTGGATCTCACCGTGCAGGGCGTACATATCACCAATCAGACGGTGATTTACCGCGTCCACCCGGATGCGCGTAACCGGCTCACCGCCGGGTATATGACCAGCTACTTTATCGGCGGCGCCGCCGGTTCGTTGATTTCGGCATCGGCCTGGCAGCATGCCGGCTGGGCCGGCGTTTGTCTGGCCGGTACCACCGTCGCCGCGCTCAATCTGCTGGTCTGGTGGCGAGGTTTTCACCGACAAGAAGCCGCAAATTAAGCAGATGGCAAGCGTTTACCTTTGATTGAGCTCCCCAGGGTGTTAAGGCGTCCCCCACTCTGTTAAGGTTATATGATTCATTTATGCTGGTTATTTTAACATCGGTGACGAATCAGATAATCTTATGGAAAGCCCTGCACCCCAGTCTGAGCCCCGTCCGGCAACATTAACGGAAGGATTCAAAGACAGTTTACCGATAGTCATAAGTTATATTCCGGTGGCGTTTGCGTTTGGCCTTAACGCCACCCGTCTGGGCTTTACTCCCCTCGAAAGCGTTTTTTTCTCCTGCATTATTTACGCAGGCGCCAGCCAGTTCGTCATCACCACCATGCTCGCGGCGGGCAGCACATTATGGGTCGCCGCGCTGACCGTGATGGCGATGGACGTACGCCATGTGCTGTACGGCCCTTCCCTGCGTAGTCGCATCAGCCAACGGCTCAGTAAACCTAAAACCGCCCTGTGGGCATTTGGCCTCACCGATGAAGTGTTTGCTGCCGCCACGGCCAAACTGGTACGGGATAACCGCCGCTGGAGTGAAAACTGGATGATCGGCATCGCGTTCTGCTCCTGGGTCTCCTGGGTGCTCGGCACGGTCATTGGCGCATTTTCCGGGAGCGGATTGCTGAAAGGCTTCCCCGCCGTTGAGGCGGCATTAGGTTTTATGCTGCCAGCCCTGTTTATGAGCTTTTTGCTCGCCTCTTTTCAACGCAAACAAACGCTGTGCGTCACGGCGGCGTTAATCGGCGCGCTGGCAGGCGTCACGCTGTTTTCCATTCCTGCGGCTATCCTGGCGGGTATCGCCAGCGGGTGTCTGACCGCCTTGATCCAGTCGTTCTGGCAAGGAGCGCCCGATGAGTTATGAGGTTTTGCTGCTGGGGCTGCTGGTCGGCTGCGCCAATTATTGTTTTCGTTATTTACCGCTTCGTCTGCGAATGGGAAACACCCGCCCCGCCAGGCGCGGGGCAACGGGCGTGTTGCTCGACACCATTGGCATCGCGTCCATCTGCGCCCTGCTGGTGGTGTCTACGGCTCCCGAGGTGATGCACGACGCCAGCCGGTTCATTCCGACGCTGGTCGGGTTTGCCGTCCTGGGCGTCAGTTTCTACAAGACGCGCAGCATCATCATCCCAACGCTACTGAGCGCTCTGGGCTATGGACTCGCCTGGAAGATAGGGGTCATTTTATAACCCAAAAGAATCATTTTAAATTAATAATACATTTACTTTATTTGTCACTGTCGTTACTATATCGGCTGAAATTAATGAGGTCATGCCCAAATGGATAGTTCGTTTACGCCCATTGAACAAATGCTAAAATTTCGCGCCAGCCGCCACGAAGAGTTTCCTTACCAGGAGATCCTTCTGACCCGCCTTTGCATGCATATGCAAGGCAAACTGCTGGAAAACCGCAATAAGATGCTGAAAGCTCAAGGGATTAACGAGACGTTGTTTATGGCGTTGATTACGCTGGAGTCTCAGGAAAACCACAGTATTCAGCCATCTGAACTGAGTTGCGCGCTGGGCTCGTCCCGTACCAACGCAACACGTATCGCAGATGAGTTAGAGAAACGCGGCTGGATCGAACGTCGTGAAAGCGATAACGACCGTCGCTGCCTGCATCTGCAACTGACTGAGAAAGGTCACGCGTTTTTGCGCGAGGTGTTACCGCCTCAGCATCACTGCCTGCACCAGCTATGGTCCTCTCTCAGCACCGCCGAAAAAGATCAACTTGAGCACATCACTCGTAAGCTCCTGACGCGTCTCGATCAGATGGATCAGGATGGCGCCGTTCTTGAGGCGCTACGCTAACGCGTCGACACGCTCAATCATCCAGATTTATAAAAGAAAAAACTGACAGGCCAGCACGTCATACTGCTGGCCTTTCTGACAAAAACGTCGGCCCAGCCGATATGAAAAATAAGATCGTGGAGAACAACATGAGCGCAAATGCGGAGACTCAAACCCCGCAGCAACCGGTTAAGAAGAATGGCAAACGTAAAAGCGCGCTAATCCTTTTAACCTTGCTCTTTATCGCAATTGCCGTGGCATATGGGATTTATTGGTTTTTAGTACTGCGTCATATCGAAGAAACGGATGATGCGTACGTGGCAGGGAACCAGGTTCAAATCATGGCGCAGGTATCAGGCAGCGTGACGAAAGTCTGGGCTGATAACACTGACTTTGTAAAACAGGGCGACGTGCTGGTCACGCTCGACCAGACGGATGCCAGACAGGCATTCGAAAAAGCGAAAACGGCGCTGGCCTCCAGCGTTCGCCAGACGCACCAGTTAATGATCAATAGCAAGCAGCTCCAGGCCAGCATTGAAGTGCAGAAAACCGCACTGGCGCAGGCACAAAGCGACTTTAATCGTCGCGTGCCGCTGGGCAATGCGAACCTGATCGGTCGCGAAGAGCTGCAACACGCGCGTGATGCCGTCGCCAGCGCGCAGGCGCAGCTGGATGTGGCTATTCAGCAATATAACGCAAACCAGGCGATGATCCTCGGCAGCAAGCTGGAAGATCAGCCTGCCGTGCAACAGGCGGCCACGGAAGTGCGCAACGCCTGGCTGGCGCTGGAGCGTACCAAAATCGTCAGCCCGATGACCGGCTACGTCTCCCGCCGCGCCGTACAGCCTGGCGCGCAGATTAGCCCGACCACGCCGCTGATGGCGGTCGTGCCTGCCACCAACCTGTGGGTGGACGCGAACTTCAAAGAGACGCAGCTCGCCCATATGCGTATCGGCCAACCGGCAACGGTCATCAGCGATATTTACGGCGATGACGTGAAATACACCGGTAAGGTTGTCGGTCTGGATATGGGGACAGGCAGCGCCTTCTCCCTGCTTCCGGCGCAAAACGCGACCGGTAACTGGATCAAGGTCGTGCAGCGCTTGCCTGTACGTATTGAACTGGATGCGCAGCAACTGGCGCAGCATCCGCTGCGTATCGGTTTATCAACCCTCGTCACCGTGGATACGTCGAACCGCGACGGACAGGTGCTGGCAAGCCAGGTTCGTAGTACCCCGGTTTCTGAGAGTAACGCACGAGAAATTAATCTCGCTCCGGTCAATAAGCTGATCGAAGAGATTGTGCAGGCCAACGCGGGATAATCCTGAGGTGCGTGTAATGCAACAGCAAAAACCGCTGGAAGGCGCGCAGCTGGTCATTATGACGATTGCGCTGTCGCTGGCGACATTCATGCAGGTGCTGGACTCCACCATTGCTAACGTGGCGATCCCCACCATCGCCGGGAACCTTGGCTCATCGTTGAGCCAGGGGACATGGGTTATCACCTCATTCGGGGTGGCGAACGCGATCTCCATCCCGATTACCGGCTGGCTGGCGAAACGCGTCGGGGAAGTGAAGCTGTTCATGTGGTCAACCGTCGCCTTTGCCATTGCGTCATGGGCGTGCGGGGTCTCCAACAGTCTGAACATGCTGATCTTCTTCCGCGTGGTTCAGGGTGTCGTCGCAGGGCCGTTAATCCCGCTCTCACAGAGCCTGTTGCTGAATAACTATCCTCCCGCAAAACGTTCTATCGCGCTGGCGCTATGGTCGATGACGGTGATTGTCGCGCCGATCTGCGGCCCGATACTGGGCGGCTACATCAGCGATAACTATCACTGGGGCTGGATTTTCTTCATTAACGTGCCGATTGGGGTTGCGGTCGTGCTGATGACGCTGCAAACCCTGCGCGGTCGCGAGACCCGCACCGAGCAGCGACGTATCGACGCTATCGGCCTGGCGCTGCTGGTGATTGGTATCGGCAGTCTACAGATCATGCTTGACCGCGGGAAAGAGCTGGACTGGTTCGCCTCGCAAGAGATTATCATCCTGACCGTGGTCGCCGTCATTGCCATCAGTTTCCTGATTGTCTGGGAGCTGACCGACGATAACCCAATCGTTGACCTCTCCTTGTTCAAGTCGCGTAACTTCACGATTGGCTGTTTGTGTATCAGTCTCGCCTATATGCTCTATTTCGGCGCGATTGTGTTGTTACCGCAGCTATTGCAGGAGGTATACGGTTATACCGCGACGTGGGCCGGCCTGGCCTCAGCGCCGGTCGGGGTAATCCCGGTGATCCTGTCGCCGATTATCGGACGTTTCGCCCACAAGCTGGATATGCGCAGGCTGGTCACGTTCAGCTTTATCATGTATGCCGTCTGCTTTTACTGGCGTGCGTGGACGTTTGAACCGGGTATGGATTTCGGCGCATCGGCCTGGCCGCAGTTTATTCAGGGCTTCGCCGTAGCCTGCTTCTTTATGCCGCTCACCACCATCACGCTCTCCGGCTTGCCGCCTGAACGTCTGGCGGCGGCGTCGAGCCTGTCTAACTTTACGCGAACGCTGGCGGGGTCAATTGGTACATCAATCACCACCACCATGTGGACCAACCGTGAGGCGATGCACCATTCGCAATTGACCGAGTCGGTGAACCCATACAACCCCAATGCCCAGGCGATGTACGATCAGCTACAGGGGCTGGGGATGACGCAGCAGCAGGCGTCAGGCTGGATCGCCCAGCAGATTACCAATCAGGGGCTGATTATTTCCGCCAATGAGATCTTCTGGATGTCGGCCGGGATCTTCCTCGTGCTGCTTGGGCTGGTCTGGTTCGCCAAACCACCTTTCGGCGCGGGCGGCGGCGGCGGAGGCGCGCATTAATGAAAAAGCCAGTTCATGATGAACTGGCTTTTTTTTGCCGGATGGCGGCTGCGCCTTATCCGGCCTACAGAACACACGTTGTAGGCCCGGTAAGCATCGCGCCACCGGGCATAATGCCGGATGGCGGCTGCGCCTTATCCGGCCTACAGAGCACGCACGTTGTAGGCCCGGTAAGCATCGCGCCACCGGGCATAACGCCGGATGGCGGCGGCGCCTTATCCGGCCTACAGAACACGCACATTGTAGGCCCGGTAAGCATCGTGCCACCGGGCATTGCATTCGACTAGATATGCAGTTCCTGCAATTTATCTTTCGGCAGGGCCAGCTCTTCGTTGCTGTTGATGCGAACGTCGTGTTCCAGAATATGACGTGCAATATCCTGCGCTTCGCTCAGAGAGTGCATCTGATACGTACCGCACTGATAAACGTTCAGCTCCGGGATCTGATTCTGCTCCTTCACTTTCAGCACGTCAGCCATCGCGGCTTTCCAGGCGTCTGCCACACGTTGTTCGTCAGGCGTACCGATCAGGCTCATGTAGAAACCGGTACGGCAGCCCATCGGGGAGATATCGATAATCTCAACACCGTTGCCGTTCAGATGATTACGCATAAAGCCAGCGAACAGGTGCTCCAGCGTATGGATACCCTTCTCAGGCATCACTTCTTTATTCGGGATGCAGAAACGCAGGTCAAACACGGTAATGGTATCGCCATGCGGGGTGTTCATCGTTTTCGCGACCCGGACTGCTGGTGCTTCCATCCGGGTATGATCGACTGTGAAGCTATCTAACAACGGCATTTAGCCACCTCCGATAATATTTTTTAAAATAAACTGAACTCTTCGTTCCGGGGCGAGTCTGAGTATGTGAAAGACGCGCATTTGTTATCATCATCCCTGTTTTCAGAGATGAAATTTTGGCCACTCACGAGTGGCCTTTTTCTTTTCTGTCAGGCGTGCTTTTCCAGCCACGCATCAAACGGTTCGGTATCCGCCGCTTCAACCTCAAGCTGACGACGCGTTGACGCCTCACGCTCAGCAATGAAGTCCTCTTCACGCAAAATTTCCAGCGGTTCTTCGCGCAGCAGATTGCGATAAGCCTCGCCCAGCGCTTTGCCAGTGCCGCCAATCCCGGTATCAATCATCGAGCGCAGAATACGCGCTGAGAACGTCAGCTCCGGGTTGTCGAAACAGGCAACCAGTTCATCACATACCTTCTGATAATCCTCTCCCCCGTGGATGCTGTCCAGCGTTTGCGCCACACGTTTCAGGTCGCGGAACAGATCTTTACCCACTTTCGGCAGCGGGAACTGCGCGGTTTCACAGCCAATCCCTAACGTCAGCCCCGGTTTACGCCCTTCCAGAATCACCCGATTCCAGTTTGTGCGCGTACACAGCAGCTCGTCGCTGCTCATTTCCGGCGCATCGGCCAGTACGCACCAGACCATAAACAGATCCAGGAAACGCACCTGCTGCTCGTCCACGCCAATGGGCGAGAACGGGTTAATATCCAGCGAACGCACTTCGATATATTCAATCCCGCCGCGCAGAAGCGCATCTGACGGCGTTTCTCCGCTACGCGTCACGCGTTTAGGGCGGATCGGCGCATACAGCTCGTTCTCAATCTGTAGCACGTTACTGTTGATTTGCAGGCGTTTACCGTCCTTCTCCAGACCGATCTCCGCATACTCCGTGGACGGCGTTTTGATCGCGCGCTTCAATCCTGCCACATATTCATGCAAATCGTTAAACGTAATTCCAAGATTGCTTTGCGACTTATTGGTATAACCCAGGTCGCTCAAACGCAGCGACGTAGCATACGGCAGGTAGTACATACCGCAGTCCGTTTTTTCAAACGGCAGCGTGGTGGGTTTGCCCTGCAAGAATGAGGAACAAATAGCCGGAGAGGCGCCAAACAGATACGGAATGACCCACCCAAAACGGTAATAGTTACGGATCAGGCGGAAATAACCTGCGGAAATTTTCTCTTTCGCATCTTCCCCGTCCACGACGCCACACTTCGCCTGCCAGAATGCCATCGGCAGCGAAAAATTGTAGTGTACGCCGGAGATGGTTTGCATCAACGCGCCGTAACGGTTTTTCAACCCTTCCCGGTAAAGCGTTTTCAAACGACCAATATTTGACGTACCGTACTGCGCCAGCTCAATATCCTGCCCTTCAGCAATATAGCAAGGCATACTCAGCGGCCACATTCGCTCATCACCCAAATTTCTGGCCGTATAGCGATGCAGGTCGCGCATCAATGTGAGCATATGCTGAATATCGCCGTCTACCGGGGTAATAAACTCCAGCAGGGCTTCAGCAAAATCTGTCGTGACCCATTTGTGCGTCAGCGCCGAGCCTAACGCGTCAGGATGACCCGTGGTTGCCAGCGTGCCATCAGCGTTAACACGCAGCGTTTCGCGCTCCAGCCCGCGTTGAATCCCCTTTAGTGCCTGAGGATGCCTTTCCAGCCAGGTCAGAGCCTGTGATACGTCCGGGATCAAATTGACCTCCCGCCTGTCAAAATCGTTTTAATTAGCATAATTGTAATGGTGACGGTAAATGTCTATCCCACAATTAGTGCCACCACATAATGCCCTGAACCGTAGCGGCTGCGACGATAACGTAACGCAACGCTTTACCAAGGCATAAAAAAAAGAGCACTGGCCCCCACGAGATGCGCATCCATCCCGCTAACAGGCACAGCAAATCACCGATAACCGGCGCCCAGCTTAATAATAGTGTGACTGCACCGTAGCGCTTAAGCCAGCCAGTGGCTTTTTCCTGCCAGCGCGATGTTTTGCGCAACGGAAAAAAACGCCCAAGGATAACGTTAGTTAACCCTCCAAGGCTATTACCCATTGTTGCTGTTAAGACTAAGACCCAGGGATGACTTACCCCGGAGACTAACATGGCAACTAAAACAACTTCGGAATTACCGGGCAACAGCGTGGCGCTGAGAAAACTGCTGGCAAACAGTGACAGGAGCGACAGCCCGTCACTCACAATAGTCGAACGTCCACGGCATCCATTCCCGCCGCGCGTGCTGCCTGCAAGCCGAAATCCGCATCCTCAAACACGACGCATTGCGTCGGCACAACGCCCATACGCTCCGCACACAGCAGGAACGTGTCCGGCGCGGGTTTGTGGTGCAGAACATGATCCGCAGCGACAACTGCATCAAAATAACGACGCAGCCCCAGATGGGTCAATAGCGCTTCGGCAATTGCGCTTTCGCTGCCCGTTCCCACCGACAGAGGTCGACGGCCATACCAGGCTTTGACCACCTCAACCAGCGGCAGAGGCTCTACGCTATCCAGCAACATGCTTTTCACTGCATCAGTTTTTTCTTGCGCCAGCGCATGAGGGTCAAGATCGGCGTGATTCAGTTCGATAATCGACTGCGCGATACGCCAGGTTGGAGAACCGTTAAGCGCCACCATCGCTTGCAGATCAAAGCGAAGACCATAGCGCCCTAATACCTCGTCCCACGCCTTACGGTGCGTCGGCTCGGTATCCAGGATGGTGCCATCCATATCAAAAATCAAACCCGCATAACGTTCGTACATCGTGTTCTCACAAACCAAATGACCAGATGTTACTTTATCGTAATTGACTGATTTTGTCGCTGACAGAGAAATGAGGATTGTTCAGGGTAGAGAGGTAATGGAGGTATTCAGGAGAAGATGGTGGAGAAGAAGATGGTGCATCCGGGAGGATTACTCGGCTACGCCTCGCCCTACGGGCCGTTGCTGAAGCAACGTTATCCTCCCTGGTGCTTGCGACGATTTCGCAGACCATGAAACAACAGCGTAACTGTTATAACGGAGAAGATGGTGCATCCGGGAGGATTCGAACCTCCGACCGCTCGGTTCGTAGCCGAGTACTCTATCCAGCTGAGCTACGGATGCATCGGGAAACTTATTTACTGCCAATATTGATACCGCTACTAAAGCCGTATCAAGTAAGAGATGGTGCATCCGGGAGGATTACTCGGCTGCGCCTCGCCCTACGGGCCGTTGCTGAAGCAACGTTATCCTCCCTGGTGCTTGCGATAACTTCGCAGACCATGAAACAACAGCGTAGCTGTTATATCGGGGAAGATGGTGCATCCGGGAGGATTCGAACCTCCGACCGCTCGGTTCGTAGCCGAGTACTCTATCCAGCTGAGCTACGGATGCATTGGGAAACTTATTTACTGCCGATATTGATACCGCTACAAAAGCCATATCAAGTAAGAGATGGTGCATCCGGGAGGATTCGAACCTCCGACCGCTCGGTTCGTAGCCGAGTACTCTATC
>NZ_JAOWFM010000057.1:97289-262994 GCF_030333655.1 Citrobacter sp. CK180
GATGGTGCATCCGGGAGGATTCGAACCTCCGACCGCTCGGTTCGTAGCCGAGTACTCTATCCAGCTGAGCTACGGATGCAAATGGCGGTGAGGCGGGGATTCGAACCCCGGATGCAGCTTTTGACCGCATACTCCCTTAGCAGGGGAGCGCCTTCAGCCTCTCGGCCACCTCACCACGCGCCTCTTACGAGTGCTTCGAAGAACTTGTTTCTGCTCATCGTCGCTGCGTGGCGCACATATTACTTTCTGGGACTTATAAGTCAAACAATTTTTCCCACGCTTTTATCGTTTGCACACTTCACGCTCAATTAGTCTGCAAAAACGGCAAAAAGGGTGTTTTATCAACAGATAAATCGGCGTGTTACACCGCCTGAGCGCAGGCAGAAAAACCGAATAACCAGGAAAGAGCCTGCCGGCACCGGAAGCGATACGGAAAAAGAGTGAAGAAAAATGAAAAAGAGAAAGGACGCGAGGAGCAGGTTGCGCCTCATCGGAAGAGATGAGACGCGAAAACCTTAGTAACTGGACTGCTGGGATTTTTCAGCCTGGATACGCTGGTAGATCTCCTCACGATGGACAGAGACTTCTTTCGGGGCGTTTACGCCAATGCGCACCTGGTTGCCCTTTACCCCTAAAACTGTCACGGTGACCTCATCTCCAATCATGAGGGTCTCACCAACTCGACGAGTCAGAATCAGCATTCTTTGCTCCTTGAAAGATTAAAAGAGTCGGGTCTCTCTGTATCCCGGCATTATCCATCATATAACGCCAAAAAGTAAGCGATGACAAACACGTAAAGTGTAAGCAGTCACGGCATCACATTCTGTTAAACCTAAGTTTAGCCGATATACACAACTTCAACCTGACTTTATCGTTGTCAATAACGTTGATGCAAACGCCGCAGACCGGGGCCTGCGGCGTTAGATAACGCTTATAGTTATTACAGTTTTGCGCTAACCCAGCCTTTCACACTGGCTAACGCTGCTGGCAGAGCAGCCGCATCCGTACCACCGGCTTGCGCCATGTCTGGACGTCCGCCGCCCTTGCCGCCCACCTGCTGAGCGACCATGCCGACCAGCTCCCCTGCTTTCACGCGGTCGGTCACATCCTTCGACACGCCCGCAATCAGAGAAACCTTACCTTCCGCTACCGTTGCAAGAACGATAACGGTAGAACCCAGTTGATTTTTCAGATCATCAACCATCGTACGCAGCATTTTTGGCTCAACGCCCGCAAGCTCGCTAACCAGCAGCTTCACGCCGTTGATATCAACCGCTTTGCTGGAAAGGTTCGCACTTTCCTGCGCGGCAGCCTGTTCTTTCAACTGCTGCAACTCTTTTTCAAGCTGACGCGTACGTTCCAGTACAGAACGGACTTTTTCGCCCAGATTCTGGCTGTCGCCCTTCAGCAGCTGTGCGATATCGCTTAAGCGATCGCTTTCAGCGTGCAGCGTAGCAATCGCGCCTTCGCCCGTAACCGCTTCAATACGACGAACGCCTGCCGCAGTACCGGATTCAGAAACGATGCGGAACAGACCGATATCCCCCGTACGGCTGGCGTGCGTACCGCCACACAGTTCAGTGGAGAAATCGCCCATGCTCAGCACACGAACGCGATCGTCATACTTCTCGCCAAACAGCGCCATCGCACCTTTGGCTTTCGCCGCTTCAAGGTCCATGATGTTGGTTTCGACCGGCAGGTTGCGACGGATTTGCGCATTCACCAGATCTTCCACCGCACGGATTTCAGACGGTTTCATCGCTTCATTATGCGAGAAGTCGAAACGCAGGACTTTGTCGTTAACCAGCGAGCCTTTCTGCGCTACGTGCGTGCCCAGAATCTGGCGCAGCGCCGCGTGCATCAGGTGCGTCGCAGAGTGATTCAGGCGAATACGCGCCCGGCGAGCTTCATCCACATCAGCCTGCACCGCATCACCCACTTTCAGGGAACCGGTCGAAAGCGTACCGATATGTCCAATCGCCTGGCCATATTTTTGCGTATCGCTAACCGCAAACGCGAAGCCTGCGCCTTTCAGTTCGCCTTTATCGCCAACCTGACCGCCGGATTCCGCATAGAACGGCGTCTGATCCAGTACGACAACGGCTTCCTGACCCGCGCTAATCGCATCTACCGCTTTACCATCCACAAACAGCGCGGTCACTTTACCGTTCAGTTCCAGATGGTCATAACCTTTAAATTCTGACGCGCCGTCAACACGGATCATCGCGTTATAGTCTGCGCCAAAACCGCTGGCCTCACGCGCACGACGACGCTGTTCTTCCATCGCGGCTTCAAATCCCGCTTCATCAACTTTGATGTTGCGCTCGCGGCAAACGTCCGCCGTCAGGTCAACCGGGAAGCCGTAGGTGTCATACAGACGGAAAGCGGTTTCGCCATCCAGCGTGTCGCCGGAAAGCTTCGCCAGCTCTTCGTCCAGCAGCGCCAGACCACGTTCCAGCGTACGGGCAAACTGCTCTTCTTCCGTTTTCAGAACCTGCTCAACCTGCGCCTGCTGGCGCTTCAGCTCTTCACCGGCAGAGCCCATAACGTCAATCAGCGGCCCAACCAGCTTGTAGAAGAAGGTCTCTTTCGCACCCAGCATGTTGCCATGACGAACCGCACGACGAATGATACGGCGCAGCACATAGCCACGGTTTTCATTCGACGGAACCACTCCGTCGGCGATCAGGAAAGCGCAGGAACGGATGTGGTCAGCAATCACGCGCAGCGACTTGTTGCTCAGGTCGGTCGCGCCAGTCACCTTCGCAACGGCTTCAATCAACGTGCGGAACAGGTCAATTTCATAGTTGGAGTTAACGTGTTGCAATACAGCGGCAATACGCTCCAGACCCATACCGGTATCGACGGACGGTTTCGGCAGCGGTTCCATCGTACCGTCAGCCTGACGGTTGAACTGCATGAAGACGATGTTCCAGATCTCAATATAGCGATCGCCATCTTCTTCCGGGCTTCCCGGAGGGCCGCCCCAGATGTGATCGCCGTGGTCGTAGAAGA
The DNA here is from genome assembly GCF_030333655.1 of Citrobacter sp. CK180. NCBI lineage: Bacteria > Pseudomonadati > Pseudomonadota > Gammaproteobacteria > Enterobacterales > Enterobacteriaceae > Citrobacter > Citrobacter sp. CK180. Next base: position 100,305 of record NZ_JAOWFM010000057.1, read on the forward strand.
TCTCGGTACATGGACCGCACGGCCCTGTATCGCCCATTTGCCAGAAGTTGTCGGACGCGTATGCCGCGCCTTTGTTATCACCAATTCGGATGATACGTTCGCGCGGAATGCCGACTTCTTTTTCCCAGATCTCGTAGGCTTCATCGTCAGTTTCATAGACGGTCACCCACAGACGCTCTTTTGGCAGGGCAAACCAGTTTTCACCGGTCAGCAGTTCCCACGCAAACTGAATCGCGTCGTGTTTGAAATAGTCGCCGAAGCTGAAGTTACCCAGCATTTCGAAGAAGGTGTGGTGACGTGCAGTGTAACCGACGTTTTCCAGATCGTTGTGTTTACCGCCCGCACGTACGCAACGCTGCGAAGTGGTGGCGCGGGAATAATTACGCTTGTCGAGCCCAAGGAAAACATCCTTGAACTGGTTCATCCCGGCGTTGGTAAACAACAAAGTTGGGTCATTGTTTGGCACCAGGGAGCTGCTGGCAACTACCTGATGTCCCTTACTGTGGAAAAAATCGAGAAACGCCTGACGGATCTCAGCGGTGCTCTTGCTCATAATTATCCTGAAATCAAGCTAACGAAATATCATTACCCGCCTCAGCGCTCATATGCCCTGCCCGGCTGGCAATTGAAAAAAGTGGGAATAAGATAAGTTTTCTTTACGGGGAAGTAAAATCCCGTATGCAGTCAATCGTCAAAATTTCGCCATATCTCCTGAATATCCTCCATCAGATAGCCACGATAAAGCAGGAAACGCTGGACTTTGACCTTTTCCGAAAATGCGGCTGGTAAGGGTTCGCCATATTTGCGGATCGCCTGTTCGCGAGCAAGAAGCAACCACTCAATCTCGCATTCACGCATTGCGCGTTCAATCGCCTCACGCGCAATGCCTTTTTGATTCAGCTCCTGCCGAATACGTGCCGGGCCATAACCTTTACGGCTGCGGCTGGCGATAAAGCGCGAAACAAAACGATGATCATCAAGGTAGTTGTGCTCATGGCACCAGGCGATAACCCGTTCATAGTCTTCCGGCGCCGCATCGATCTCTTCCGGCCCGTTTTTTCCCATAACCGGTGCGGAGAGTTTACGCCGCAGTTCCTGTTCACTGTGATCGCGTACCGCCAGAATACGTACCGCGCGATCCAACAGACGGTTATACGCGGGGCGTCGCGGTGTGGATTCACTCATAACAAACCTTCGGAAAAAGAAATGCAAAAAGGGCCGCAAGATATGCAGCCCTTCAAAGTATAAGCCCGATAAGGCGCCAGAGCGCCGCCACCGGGCAATGCAACGATTAGAAATCTTCGTTGGTTTCTTTCACACCTTCACCGTTGTCATCAACGGAGAAGTCTGGCGTCGAGTCCTGATTGCTCAGCAGCAGCTCACGCACTTTTTTCTCGATCTCTTTGGCGGTCGCCGGGTTCTCTTTCAGCCAGGTAGTGGCATTCGCTTTACCCTGACCGATTTTCTCGCCGTTATAGCTGTACCACGCACCGGCTTTCTCGATCAGCTTCTCTTTCACGCCCAGGTCAACCAGTTCGCCATAGAAGTTGATGCCTTCGCCGTAGAGGATCTGGAACTCAGCCTGTTTAAACGGCGCGGCGATTTTGTTCTTCACAACCTTCACGCGGGTTTCGCTACCCACGACGTTTTCGCCCTCTTTCACCGCGCCGATACGGCGGATATCCAGACGAACGGACGCGTAGAATTTCAGCGCGTTACCCCCGGTAGTGGTTTCCGGGTTGCCGAACATGACGCCAATTTTCATACGGATCTGGTTGATGAAGATCAGCAGGGTGTTGGACTGTTTCAGGTTACCGGCCAGCTTACGCATCGCCTGGCTCATCATACGCGCCGCGAGGCCCATATGAGAGTCGCCGATTTCACCTTCGATTTCCGCTTTCGGCGTCAACGCCGCCACGGAGTCAACAACGATAACGTCTACAGCGCCTGAACGCGCCAGCGCATCACAGATTTCCAGCGCCTGCTCGCCGGTGTCCGGCTGGGAGCACAGCAGGTTGTCGATATCGACGCCCAGTTTGCGGGCATAGATAGGGTCCAGCGCATGTTCGGCGTCGATAAACGCACAGGTTTTGCCTTCACGCTGTGCAGCGGCAATCACCTGAAGCGTCAGGGTGGTTTTACCGGAGGATTCCGGCCCGTAGATTTCTACGATACGCCCCATCGGCAGGCCACCCGCGCCCAGCGCGATATCCAGAGAAAGCGAACCGGTGGAGATGGTTTCCACATCCATGGAACGGTCTTCACCCAGGCGCATGATGGAGCCTTTACCGAATTGTTTTTCGATCTGGCCCAGCGCTGCCGCCAACGCTTTCTGTTTGTTTTCGTCGATAGCCATTAACTACTCCTGTCATGAGCCGGGGTCCGCTTGCGCTTGTACCGGATAGTGAATTCTGTACTGTTAGGTGCAATTATACTGTACAGTCATACAGTATCAAGTGTTTTGTAGAAATTGTTGCCAGAGCGTTTTGAGCGCATATTCCGTCGCCTGGCGACGTACTCTGTCACGGTCGCCGCTAAAGCACTCCCGGCGGGTGATCCCCTCGCCCTGTGCGGTTGCGAAACCAAACCAGACAGTGCCGACGGGCTTCACGTCGCTGCCGCCGTCCGGCCCGGCAATACCGCTGATAGAAACGGCATAATCCGCGCGGGCCGCTCTGAGCGCGCCAATCGCCATCTCAATCACCACCGGTTCGCTGACCGCGCCGTGCTGCTCAAGCGTCGGTTCGCGCACGCCAATCATTTGCGCTTTCGCTTCATTACTGTAGGTAACAAAACCGCGTTCAAACCAGGCGGAACTCCCGGCGATATCGGTAATCACTTTCGCTACCCAACCGCCCGTGCAGGACTCCGCTGTCGTTAGCGTTGCGCCGCGCTGTTTCAGCGCCAGCCCTACCACTTCGCTTAACTGCATCAATTCATGGTCAGTCATCATCGCTTAAGGCTCCTGAAAAACGTGCAGCACAAGATAGCACTTTCTGAGCAGATATGGGGACGAGGTGAGGATTTTACGAGGAGGCTTCAGAAAAAAGCCGATGCGAAGCATCGGCCAATCGTACGGTTACTTCATGCTGTTGGCGATGGTCTCAACATTGTGGCGAAACGCTTTTACGTAGCTATCCGCCACGCCGCCTTTTGCCGACAAGGCTTCAGGATACAGCTCGCCGCCCGGCTGCGCGCCCGTCGCGCTGGCGATCTGTTTTACCAGACGCGGATCGAGCTGATTCTCCATAAACCAGGTGTTCACCCCATCCGCTTTAATCTGCTTAATGAGCGCGGCGACCTGCGCGGCAGAGGCTTCACTTTCCGACGACAGCCCCTGCGGCGCCAAAAACTCAACGCCGTAGGCGCGACCGAAATAACCGAAGGCGTCGTGGCTGGTCAGCACCTTGCGTTTCTCCTGCGGGATCTGGCTAAAGCGCGCTTTCGCCCACGCGTCCAGTTCAGTCAGCTGTGCGATATAAGGTTTGCCGGAAGCCTCCAGCGCGGCTTTATCCTGCGGGTCGGCGTTGACCAGCCCGGAAAGAATATTCTGCGCATACAGCGCGCCGTTCGCTGCGCTATTCCAGGCATGCGGATCGGTGACGGTTTCGCCGTCTTCATCCAGCGTATGCGTCTTCACCCCGTCGGAAGCCACCACCAGCGTACCTTTGAAACCGGAGGCTTTTACCAGCCGGTCAAGCCACCCCTCCAGCCCCAGCCCGTTCACTACCACCACATCCGCTTTGCTCAACGCCGCGCTGTCTTTCGGCGAAGGCTCGAAGGTATGCGGATCGCCATCCGGCCCAACCAGCGTAGTGACGTTGACATTCTTGCCGCCGACCTCCTGGGTGATGTCGCCGAGAATAGAAAAACTCGTCACCACATTCAGCGTTTTCGCCAGCGCGCCTTGCGTCATCAACCCCAACGCGAGCACAATCATTACCCCTGTACGTTTCATCTTTTCCCCTTGCATTAAAAAAGCGCGCGCAGACTGTCAGCCAGCCTGCTGCGCGTGCCGAATAAAATGGAAATAAAGAACAGCGCGCTGGCGGTCAGTACAATCGACGGCCCGGCGGGTAAACTCACCGCCCAGGAAAGGCTTAGCCCCAGCCATGCACAGACGACGCCGCTGCCGCCGGCAAGCAATAACAGCCCCGGTAACGTGCGCGCCCAGCAGCGTGCCGCAACGGCAGGAAGCATCATCAGCCCCACCGCCATCAGCGTGCCGAGTACCTGAAAGCCAGCCACCAGATTCAACACCAGCAACGAGAGAAACAGCCCGTGCAGCAGCGAAGGCAGCCAGCGCGCGTTAACCTGCAACCATGCGGTATCAAACGCTTCACTCACCAGACCACGATAGAAAATCGCCAGCATGATCAATGTGAATGCGCATACCCCCGCCACGAACAGCGCGGAATCGCGATCGACCGCCAGAATGGAACCAAACAGAAGATGCAGCAGATCGACATTTGACCCGCGCAGCGACACCAGCGTAACCCCCAGCGCCAGCGATCCCAGGTAGAACCCGGCGAAGCTGGCGTCTTCTTTTAGCGGCGTACGGCGACTCACCATTCCCGCCACCAGCGCTACCGTAATCCCGGCGATAAACCCGCCGATGCTCATTGCCAGCAATGACATTCCACTGAGCAGATAGCCCACCGCCACGCCGGGCAGCACCGCATGCGACAGCGCGTCCCCCATCAGGCTCATACGTCGCAGCAGTAAAAAGACGCCAAGCGCCGTCGTGCTGACCGAAAGCGCCAGACAGACCACCAGCGCCCGCCGCATAAAGCCGTATTCAATAAACGGCTGAAAGAAGATATGCCAGATCATGCCACCCTCACCCGCTCGGTCATCCAGTGAGACACGTCCGTATCCAGCCGTAACGTCTGCGGAAAATAGCGCGCCACCCGTTCGCTGTCGTGCAGCACCGCCAGCACCGTTTGCCCTCGCTGATACATCTCCAGCATCAGCCCCATCAGTACGTTGCAGGTCTCCTCATCCACGCCGGTAAAGGGTTCATCCAGCATGACCAGCGGCGCTTCCTGCACCAGCACACGGGCAAACAGCATGCGTTGAAACTGACCGCCGGAGAGTTCATCAATGGTCATCGTCGCCATTGCCTCCAGCCCCACGCGCTCAATAGCGTGGGCAATACGCAGACGGGTTTTGCGTTGAAATCCCCCCAGCAGGGAAATAGCAGGCCAGCACCCCATGCTCACCACGTCCTGAACGGTAAGCGGAAACTGCGTCTCCAGCGCGTGACGTTGCGCCAGCCAGCCAATTACCGGGCGGCGTCCGCGCCAGCGAAATGCGCCACTCACCGGAGGAAGAAAACCAGCCAGCGTTTTCAGCAGCGTTGATTTGCCGCAGCCGTTAGCGCCGATAATCGCCGTCATGCTGCCGCGTTCCAGCGTGCCAGTCAGCGGCGACGTGACCGGCTGTCGCTCGTAACCGGCCACCAGTTGATTCAGGATAATCATGGCAATGCCACCGCCCAGCGCACGGCCAGTCCGATAAACAAAACAAGCGCGATAGCCATCAGCAGGCGAGTCAGAGCCGAAAGAGAGAAGAGTGAAGCAGACATATTCGCACCACAAAAAATGTTATAACATAACAATAATGAAATGCGATGCGGATGTAAATGCCAGGAAAAAAGGGAGTGTGGCGAAATGTTTCAGACGTGAAATAGCGCAGCAGCGGCGCTGCACGCTCCCCTTTCTCTCAGGGAAAAGGGAGCGTAATCCAGACCGGGTAAGCGTAGCCCCCCGGAAAACACGCGGCGGCTACTGACTAAACGGCGACGCCGCAGGTACACGCGCCAGCGCGACGGCCTGACCAAGCTGCCAGACCGCCATCGCATAGTGAGTGCTGTGGTTATAGCGCGTGATGGCATAGAAGTTCGGCAACCCGTACCAGTACTGATAGCCCGTACCCACATCCAGGCGCAGCAGGCTGGCCTGCTGATGATTGCCCAGCGACTGCTGCGGCGTCAGCCCGGCGGCCGCAAGCTGAGAAATGCTGTACTGGGTTTTAAAGCCGTTCGCCAGCCCCGGCGCCTGACCGTTGGCCGGAACGGCGACCACATCGCCTTTCACCCAACCGTGGGCTTTGAAATAGTTCGCCACGCTGCCGATGGCATCAACCGGGTCCCACAGGTTGATGTGCCCGTCGCCGTTAAAGTCCACCGCGTACTGCTTATAGGACGACGGCATAAACTGTCCGTACCCCATCGCACCGGCAAAAGACCCTTTCAGATCCAGCGGGTCGTCCTGTTCATCACGCGCCATCAGCAGGAACGTTTCCAGCTCGCCGGAGAAATACTCCGCCCGACGCGGATAGTTAAACGACAGCGTCGCCAGCGCATCCAGAATTCGCGTTTTACCCATGATGCGGCCCCAGCGGGTTTCCACGCCAATAATGCCAACGATAATCTCCGGCGGGACGCCATAAACCTGCCATGCACGGTTCAACGCATCCTCATATTGATTCCAGAACGCCACGCCGTTTTGCACATTGTCCGGGGTAATAAACTGCTTGCGATAGCGCAACCATGCGCCATTCGGCCCCGCTGGCGGTTGCGTGGTCGGCGCCTGTCTGTCCATCAGTCGCAGAACGTAGTCCAGGCGCTTCGCCTGCGACAGGATCTCCTGCAACTGCTGGCGATTAAAACCGTGCTTGTTCACCATCTTCTCAATGAACTGCTGCGCGTTCGGATTATTGGCGAAATCACCGCCCATCACCATGACATTGTGCTGTGGCTCAAGCAGGAAACCGCCGGACGGCGCTCCCGTTGTCGTTTGAATTTCTGAAGACTGTGGTTTGCTGCTACAGGCAGCAAGCAACGCAAAGAGAGGAAGTAGTGCTACATAACGACGCTTGAACATGAGACATCCATTAAACAGATTCAGCCAGGGGGAAGTATGGTAAAGCATCCCGCTTCGCACAAGGAAGCGCTCTTCACAGAATACGCACTATTCTCCCGTAACATCCCTGCTTTTTTTCTCCGTAATAAACGCAAACTTTCATTTTAAAATATTTATCTTTCATTTTGAGATCAAAATAACACTTTTAAATCTTTCGATCTGATTAAAATAACTCACCAATTGGCAAGATAACAACAAACCCTACAGGAGAGAACAATGATCGAAACCATTACACATGGTGCGGAGTGGTTTATCGGGCTGTTCCAGAAAGGCGGAGAGGTGTTCACCAGTATGGTGACCGGCATCCTTCCGCTTTTGATAAGCCTGCTGGTCATCATGAATGCCTTAATAAACTTCATTGGCCAGCAGCGTATTGAACGTTTTGCCCAGCGCTGCGCCGGGAACCCGTTATCCCGTTACCTGCTGTTGCCGTGCATCGGTACGTTTGTGTTTTGTAACCCGATGACGCTGAGTCTGGGCCGCTTTATGCCAGAAAAATACAAGCCCAGTTACTACGCGGCGGCTTCCTACAGCTGCCACTCGATGAACGGACTGTTCCCGCACATCAACCCCGGCGAACTGTTTGTTTACCTGGGCATCGCCAGCGGCCTGACGACACTCGGCCTCCCGCTTGGCCCGCTCGCCGTCAGCTATCTGCTGGTCGGTCTGGTCACCAACTTCTTCCGTGGCTGGGTGACTGACCTCACCACATCCATCTTTGAGAAAAAAATGGGCATTCAACTTGAGCAGAAAGTCCACCTGGCTGGAGCAACATCATGACGCGTATTCGTATTGAGAAAGGCACCGGCGGCTGGGGCGGCCCGCTTGAACTGGATGCAACACCCGGAAAGAAAATCGTCTACATCACCGCCGGGACGCGTCCGGGGATTGTCGACAAACTGGCGCAACTGACAGGCTGGCAGGCGGTGGATGGCTTTAAAGAGGGCGAACCGCCTGAGGAAGAGATCGGCGCGGCGATCATCGACTGCGGCGGCACGCTACGCTGCGGGATTTATCCGAAGCGGCGCATTCCAACCATCAACATCCACTCTACCGGGAAGTCGGGGCCGCTGGCGCAGTACATCGTGGAAGATATTTACGTCTCCGGGGTGAAAGAAGAGAACATCACGCTGAGCGGCGAAGCGCCTGCAAACGCGCAGCCTGTCGCCTCGCCTACGGGCCGCGATTACGACGCCAGCAAAAAAATCACCGAACAGAGCGATGGCCTGCTGGCAAAAGTCGGTATGGGGATGGGCTCAGCGGTAGCGGTGCTGTTCCAGTCCGGGCGCGACACCATCGATACGGTGCTGAAAACCATTCTGCCGTTTATGGCCTTCGTCTCGGCGCTGATCGGCATCATTATGGCCTCCGGTCTCGGCGACTGGATCGCTCACGGCCTGGCGCCGCTTGCCAGCCATCCGCTGGGGCTGGTCACGCTGGCGCTCATCTGTTCATTCCCGCTGCTGTCGCCCTTCCTCGGCCCTGGCGCGGTGATCGCCCAGGTTATCGGGGTGCTGATTGGCGTGCAGATTGGTCTGGGTAATATCCCTCCCCATCTGGCGCTGCCCGCGCTGTTCGCGATTAACGCTCAGGCCGCGTGCGACTTTATTCCGGTCGGTTTATCGCTGGCAGAGGCCCGCCAGGACACCGTTCGCGTCGGCGTGCCTTCCGTGCTGGTGAGCCGCTTCCTGACCGGCGCGCCTACCGTTCTCATCGCCTGGTTTGTTTCCGGCTTTATTTATCAATAAGAGGTTCAGAGATGACCGTGATTTACCAGACCACCATCACCCGTATCGGCGAGAGCGCGCCGGACGCGCTCTGCGACAGGATGCTGATTACCTTTCGTGAAGGCGCGCCTGCGGATATCGAAGCGTTTTGCTTTATCCACTGCCACGGCGAGCTGAACGGCACGCTGCAACCCGGCGCACAGTTTCAGCTGGGTGAGCATCGCTATCCGGTGACTGCTGTGGGCAGCGTGGCCGAGCAGAATCTGCGTGAACTGGGGCATATCACCCTGCGCTTCGACGGGCTGAACGAGGCGGAATTTCCCGGCACCGTACACGTTGCGGGGCCAGTACCGGACGACATCGCGCCGGGCTGTATTTTGAAGTTTGTGGCTTAAAGGTTTAAGGAGAGAAAAATGAATCAGGTTGCCGTTGTCATTGGTGGAGGCCAGACCCTGGGGGCCTTCCTCTGCCGTGGGCTTGCAGAGGTTGGTTATCGCGTCGCCGTTGTCGATATTCAGAGTGATAAAGCCGCAAATGTGGCGCAGGAGATTAACGCCGCGTTTGGCGAAGGCATGGCGTACGGTTTTGGCGCCGATGCCACCAGCGAGCAGAGCGTTCTGGCGCTCTCTCGCGGAGTCGATGAAATTTTTGGTCGGGTTGATCTGCTGGTCTACAGCGCGGGCATCGCCAAAGCGGCGTTTATCAGCGATTTTCAACTCGGCGATTTCGACCGCTCGCTACAGGTGAATCTGGTGGGGTATTTCCTCTGCGCTCGCGAATTCTCCCGCCTGATGATCCGCGACGGCATTCAGGGACGTATTATCCAGATCAACTCCAAGTCCGGGAAAGTGGGCAGTAAACACAACTCCGGCTATAGCGCGGCGAAGTTCGGCGGCGTGGGCTTAACCCAGTCGCTGGCGCTGGATCTGGCAGAATACGGCATTACCGTGCATTCGCTGATGCTTGGCAACCTGCTGAAATCACCAATGTTCCAGTCGCTGCTGCCGCAATACGCCGCCAAGCTTGGCATCAAGCCGGACGAAGTGGAGCAGTATTACATCGACAAAGTTCCGTTAAAACGCGGCTGCGATTATCAGGACGTACTGGACATGCTGCTGTTTTACGCCAGCGCAAAGGCGTCGTACTGCACCGGACAGTCCATCAATGTAACCGGCGGTCAGGTGATGTTTTAAGAGGTATGATTGCCCGGTGGCGCTGCGCTTACCGGGCCTACGAATATTATGTAGGCCGGATAAGGCGCAGCCGCCATCCGGCAAAATCAAAGGAGCGCATTATGGTTTCCGCACTGATCACCGTCGCCGTTATCGCCTGGTGTGCGCAACTGGCGCTGGGCGGCTGGCAAATCTCCCGCTTTAACCGGGCGTTCGACAAACTTTGCCAACGAGGGCGAGTGGGCGTCGGGCGCTCCGGCGGACGCTTTAAACCGCGAGTGGTGGTCGCCATCGCTCTGGATGACCAGCAGCGCGTTACGGATACCTTATTCATGAAAGGTCTCACCGTCTTTGCCCGACCGGTTAAAATTCCCGCAATACAGGGCAAACATCTTGATGAATTACAGCCTGATGTGATCTTTCCCCATGATTCGCTCTCACAGAATGCACTATCATTAGCGCTTAAACTGAAACATGGGTAATTTCGTTGTGAATGCTAATTGCTTGCGAAATTATCATTTCACAACTTATACATCAGTCAGGGTAATTACGCCTATGAAACCACGTCAGCGTCAGGCTGCTATTCTGGAGCATCTGCAAAAGCAGGGAAAATGCTCGGTTGAGGAGTTGGCCCAGTACTTTGACACCACGGGCACCACCATTCGCAAAGACCTGGTCATTCTGGAAAATGCCGGAACCGTTATTCGCACATATGGCGGCGTGGTGTTGAATAAAGATGAATCCGACCCGCCTATCGATCACAAAACGCTGATCAACACCCATAAAAAGGCGTTGATCGCACAAGCGGCCGTCCAGTTTATCCACGATGGCGACTCCATCATCCTTGATGCCGGAAGCACCGTGTTGCAGATGGTGCCGATGCTTACCCGCTTTAGCAATATCACCGTCATGACCAACAGCCTGCACATTGTTAACGCCCTTTCGGAGCTGGACAACGAGCAGACCATCCTGATGCCCGGCGGCACATTCCGCAAAAAATCTGCGTCATTTCACGGTCAGCTGGCAGAAAACGCCTTTGAGCAGTTCAGTTTTGATAAACTGTTCATGGGCACCGACGGCATCGATCTCAATGCCGGAGTGACCACCTTTAACGAGGTCTATACCGTCAGCAAAGCGATGTGCAATGCCGCGCGCGAAGTGATTCTGATGGCGGACTCCTCAAAATTTGGGCGTAAAAGCCCCAACGTTGTGTGCAGTCTGGAAAGCGTCGACAAACTGGTTACCGACGCGGGTATCGACCCCGCGTTTCGTCAGGCGCTGGAAGCAAAAGGGATTGAAGTGATCATAACCGGAGAAACCAATGAGTGATGCATTACTGAACGCGGGTCGCCAGACATTACTGCTGGAGTTACAGGAAGCAAGCCGTCTGCCGGAACGCCTGGGCGATGATTTTGTCCGTGCCGCCAATACTATCCTCCACTGCGAAGGCAAAGTGATTGTCTCCGGTATTGGCAAGTCAGGCCATATCGGCAAAAAAATCGCCGCGACTCTCGCCAGTACAGGAACGCCCGCGTTCTTTGTCCACCCGGCAGAAGCGTTACATGGCGATCTCGGCATGATCGAAAGCCGGGACGTGATGCTGTTCATCTCCTATTCCGGCGGAGCGAAAGAGCTGGATCTCATTATTCCGCGCCTGGAAGATAAATCGATAACCCTGCTGGCGATGACCGGAAAGCCAACCTCCCCGCTGGGTCTGGCGGCAAAGGCTGTGCTGGATATCTCCGTTGAGCGTGAAGCCTGCCCGATGCACCTGGCGCCGACCTCCAGCACCGTCAACACCCTGATGATGGGCGACGCGCTGGCTATGGCGGTGATGCAGGCGCGCGGTTTCAATGAAGAGGATTTCGCCCGTTCACACCCTGCCGGGGCGCTGGGCGCGCGTCTGCTCAACAAAGTCCATCACCTGATGCGCCGTGACGATGCGGTGCCGCAGGTTCAGCTCACCACCAGCGTGATGGACGCCATGCTGGAGCTGAGCCGTACCGGGTTAGGTCTGGTTGCGGTATGCGACGCGCAGCGCGTTGTAAAAGGCGTCTTTACCGACGGCGACCTGCGCCGCTGGCTGGTTGGCGGCGGCACGCTGGCTACGCCGGTCAGCGAAGCGATGACCCACAACGGCATTACGTTGCAGGAGCAGAGCCGCGCCATCGATGCCAAAGAACTTCTGATGAAGCGCAAGATCACCGCCGCGCCGGTGGTGGATGAAAACGGTAAACTCACCGGCGCAATCAACCTGCAAGACTTCTACCAGGCAGGCATCATCTAACTTTTCAGCCCCAGACGCTTCGCCAGCCGATGCAGGTTGGCGACGTCTGTCTCCAGCGCTCGCGCGCAGGCGGCCCAGTTGTGGTTATTTTGCGCCAGCGCACGGCGAATCATCTCCCGCTGGAAAGCCTCGGTCGCGTCGCGCAGATTGTGATTTGCCGGTAGCGTCGGCGTACTGTCGTCAGGCAGAGCGGGAGAAACCTCCTCCTGTAAGGCAAAATGCTGCGCTTCCAGCACCACCTCATCCCCCGCCCGGGTCGCTCTTGCCAGAACCACCGCACGGTGGATCGCATGTTCCAGTTCGCGGACGTTTCCCGGCCAGCCATAGCTCAGCAGATGGCTACGCGCCCCCGGACTCAGCACCACGCGGGAAAGCCCCAGCCGCAGGCGGCACTGTTCGCAAAAATACCCGGCCAGCAAGACCACATCCTCACCACGCTCACGCAGCGGCGGCACGGAGAGCGGGAACACGCTCAAACGGTGGAACAGGTCGGCGCGAAAACGCCCGGCCAGCACCTCTTCGCGTAAGTCGCGGTTAGTCGCCGCCAGCACGCGCACGTCAACGCGCAGGCTGCGATCGTCCCCGACGCGTTGAATATCGCCATACTGCAAAACGCGCAGCAGTTTCGCCTGCAACGCCAGCGACAGCTCGCCGATCTCATCAAGAAACAGCGTGCCGTTATCGGCCATTTCGAACTTACCGCTACGGTTGCTGATTGCCCCGGTAAACGCCCCTTTGACGTGGCCGAAAAGCTCGCTCTCCGCCACGCTTTCCGGCAGCGCGGCGCAGTTCAGATACACCAGCGGGTTCACCGCCCGTGGCGAGCCTTCGTGAATCGCTTTCGCCACCAGCTCTTTCCCGGTTCCCGTTTCGCCGCTGATCAGCACGTTGAGATCCGACCCCGCCACAATCTCAATCTCTTTTTTCAACTGCATCATATTTGGCGACAGGCCGATCATCTGCGTTTCTTTCACCTGTTCGAAAGAGGCGGAAGACCCCGGCAACATATTCTGGCTTTCTAATTGCTCAATAAGCAGCGCATTGCTCAGCGCCCCCGCCGCCAGCGCTGCGATGAGCCGCAGCTCTTCATCGCTGAAAACATCAAACTGATCGGGTTCCATGCCGTCAAGCGTGAGTGCACCAATCAGGGTTTGCCCGGCGAACAGCGGCAGCCCGATACAGGCGTGTACCTTCAGGCTCTCCTGATCCGGGATCAGCCCGTCATACGGGTCCGGCAGGTCGCTGTCGGCCGGAAAACGCACCACATCCCCGGCACGGGCAATGGCTTCCAGCCGCGGGTGCCCTTCCAGAGTGAAGCGCCTGCCCAGTACATCCTGCGCCAGACCGTCGATCGCCAGCGGAATAAACTGCCGCCCCTCATAGCGCAGCAGCGCCGACGCATCGCACTCCAGCACCTGACGCAGCGTGGTGATCAGGCGCTGAAAGCGGTCCTGATGCCCGATACCACTTTGTAATTCAATGGCGATGCCCGCCAGGACATCAACTGAAAAGCTCATGGCTACCTCATTGTCATTTTGACAATCAATAGTGTCATATTGACAATTAATTGAATAGTCTTTTTGACTACCATTTTATGAGTATAAATTTTTTAATTATTTAAAATCAATTAGTTAAAAAGTTGGCACGCATCCTGCTATTAGCAATACATCTTTCTTAAAAAAACTGTATTTACTGAGGTTGCTATGTCTATTCTGGTTAAAAATAACATTCATTGGGTTGGCCAACGTGACTGGGAAGTTCGTGATTTTCACGGGACCGAATATAAAACGCTGCGCGGCAGCAGCTACAACAGCTATCTCATCCGTGAAGAAAAAAATGTTCTGATCGATACCGTAGATCATAAATTCAGCCGCGAATTCGTGCAAAACCTGCGTAGCGAAATCGACCTGGCCGACATTGATTACATCATTATTAACCATGCGGAAGAAGACCACGCGGGCGCGCTGACCGAACTGATGGCGCAAATCCCGGATACGCCGATCTACTGCACCGCAAACGCCATTGACTCCATTACCGGTCACCACCATCACCCGGAATGGAACTTTAACGTCGTAAAAACAGGCGACACGCTGGATATCGGCAACGGCAAGCAGCTGATTTTTGTTGAAACCCCGATGCTGCACTGGCCGGACAGCATGATGACCTACATGACGGGCGACGCGGTACTGTTCAGTAACGACGCCTTTGGTCAGCACTATTGTGACGAACGTCTGTTCAACGATGAAGTCGATCAGACCGAGCTGTTCGAGCAGTGCCAGCGTTACTACGCCAACATCCTGACGCCGTTCAGCCGTCTGGTCACGCCAAAAATCACCGAAATCCTCGGCTTCAACCTGCCGGTAGATATGATTGCCACCTCCCACGGTGTGGTATGGCGCGACAACCCAACCCAGATCGTTGAACTGTATCTGAAATGGGCGGCGGATTATCAGGAAGATCGCATCACCATTTTCTACGACACCATGTCCAACAACACCCGCATGATGGCCGACGCGATTGCGCAAGGCATCAACGAAGTTGACCCGAACGTGGCGGTGAAAATCTTTAACGTCGCACGCAGCGATAAAAACGAAATTCTGACCAACGTGTTCCGTTCCAAAGGCGTGCTGGTCGGTACTTCTACGATGAACAACGTGATGATGCCGAAAATCGCCGGTCTCGTTGAAGAGATGACTGGCCTGCGCTTTCGTAACAAACGCGCCAGCGCTTTCGGTTCCCACGGCTGGAGCGGCGGCGCGGTAGACCGTCTGTCCACCCGCCTGCAAGATGCCGGCTTCGAGATGTCACTGAGTCTGAAAGCGAAATGGCGTCCTGATATTGATGCCCTGGAACTTTGCCGCCAGCACGGCCGCGATATTGCCCGTCAGTGGGCGCTCGCTCCGCTGCCGGAAACAAATGTGAAAGCGACAACCCAGGAAGAAGAGTGCGCCTGTGCCGCCGCCGCTGCGGCTGACCTCGGCCCAAGCATGCAGTGCAGCGTGTGCCAGTGGATTTACGACCCTGCAAAAGGTGAACCGTTGCAGGATGTCGCGCCGGGTACGCCGTGGAGCGACGTACCGGATAACTTCCTGTGCCCGGAATGTTCATTAGGTAAAGACGTCTTTGATGTGTTGGCAACGGAGGCAAAATGAGCCGGGGAATTGTCATTATTGGTTCGGGCTTCGCCGCCCGCCAGTTAGTCAAAAACATCCGTAAACAGGACGCGACCGTAGCGCTGACCCTGATTGCCGCTGACAGTATGGACGAGTACAACAAACCCGACCTCAGTCACGTCATCAGCCAGGCGCAGCGCGCCGACGACCTCACCCGCCAGTCGGCGGGGGAGTTTGCCGAACAGTTTAATCTGCGTCTGTTCCCACACACCTGGATTACGGACATTGATGCCGACGCCCATGTGGTAAAAAGCCAGGACAAGCAATGGCAGTTCGACAAACTGGTACTGGCGACAGGGGCATCAGCCTTTGTTCCGCCGGTTGCCGGACGTGAGTTAATGCTCACACTGAACAGCCAGCAGGAGTATCGCGCCTGCGAAACGCAACTGCGTGACGCGCAGCGCGTACTGATTGTCGGCGGCGGTCTGATTGGTAGCGAACTGGCAATGGATTTCTGCCGTGCGGGTAAAGCCGTCACGCTGATTGACAATGCCGCCAGCATTCTGGCCTCGCTGATGCCGCCGGAAGTGAGCAGCCGCTTGCAGCATCGTCTGACCGATATGGGCGTACATCTGCTGCTGAAATCGCAGTTGCAGGGTCTGGAGAAAACCGCTACCGGTATTCGCGCCACGCTGGATCGCGATCGTCAGGTAGAGGTGGATGCGGTCATCGCCGCGACCGGCCTGCGCCCGGAAACCGCGCTGGCGCGCCGTGCCGGGTTGACCATCAACCGTGGCGTCTGCGTTGACAGCTATCTGCAAACCAGCCACCCGGATATTTATGCGCTGGGAGACTGCGCGGAAATTAACGGCCAGGTTCTGCCTTTCCTGCAACCGATTCAGTTAAGCGCCATGTATCTGGCGAAAAATCTGCTCGGCGGGAACGCGCCGCTGAAGCTGCCCGCCATGCTGGTGAAAATCAAAACGCCGGAATTGCCGTTACATCTTGCAGGCGAAACTCAGCGTTGCGACCTGAACTGGCACATTGCGGCGGAGTCCGAAGGGATGGTCGCCCGAGGCATAAATACCGAAGGTCAGCTTTGCGCCTTTGTGGTGAGCGAAGACCGCATGAAGGAGGCCTTTGCGCTGCTGAAAACGCTGCCCGCGTAAGTTCATTGTGTCGGATGGCGGCTGACCTGCAAATCATGACCCCGTAGGCCTGATAAGCGCAGCGCCATCAGGCAATGTTCGAACATCTTTGCCGGACGGCGGCGTAAACGCCTGATCCGGCCTACGGGAAGCGCCTGTTTGTACGTCGCCATCCGGCGATACTGCCACTGATTTATTAACCTCACGCACACGGAAGTGCGCTGCTGCTTGTCGGTATGCCCCGACACGTTTCGCCCCGCCAGTCCCGGGGCTTTTTTTTATTTTTGCGCCAGCACACGCGCTGCGGCGATCGCTCCCTGCCCTAACGACACTCCCCCATCCCCGGCCGGTAAACGCTGCGGAAACAGTAAGGTAAAATCAGCAAGACAGAACGCCAGACGCCTGCACAGCAAGCGGTTATGCAGCACGCCGCCGCCAAATACCAGCGTGGTGATCCCGCGTGCGGTCGCTTCCTGACGCAGCAGCGCGGCGAACCCATGCGCCAGCGCGTCGTGAAAAGCCCACGCCCGCTCCTCGGGAGCGGCCTGCCAGTTCAGCCACTGCCGCCAGAACGTGGCTAAATCCAGTTGGTTGTTTTTAACCGGCATTGTCACCGGATGTTCAACGCGATTGCATCGCGAAGCCAGCGCCTCCAGCGCACAGGCCGCTTCTCCTTCATAACTGAGCGTGTCAGGCGCGCAGCCTGATGCGGCGGCGACGGCATCGAACAGGCGTCCGCACGACGACGCCAGCGGGGCGTTGATTCCGCGCTCAATGGCCCGCGCCAGCACGTTCCACTGCTGTTGTTGCAGCGCAGCCGTTTCTGGATAGTCCCGCCAGTCAGGAATAAAGCGCAGACACTGCGCCAGCAGGTTGCGCCAGGGCTGCTTCGCGGCGAGATCGCCGCCCGCCAGCGCGACGGCGGGTAGGCCGCCAAGATGCTCGCATTCACGGTAATTAACGCGTAAACACTCTCCGCCCCACAGCGCGCCGCCCTCTCCCATACCGATGCCGTCGAGCGTCAGGGCAATCACATCGCCGCCGTTCAACGGCCAGCCGTGTTCGACCATGCATGCCGCCGCATGCGCATGGTGGTGCAATACCGTTTCGGTCGGAAGCGTCATCTCGCTGGCCCACTGGCTGGAGACGTAGCCCGGATGCGCGTCGCAGACAACGCGTTGCGGCGTAAAATCGTAAATGTTCTGAATCAAACGCAGCGCGTCACGCCACTGCGTTTGAATGCCGTCATCGCTGAGATCCCCCAGATGCTGGCTTACCACCGCCTGCTCGCCGCGCACCAGACAGAAGGTATTTTTCAGATCGGCGCCCAGACAAAGCATCGGCGGCACATCACGAAATCCCGGCGGCAGCGCGATCGCATCCGGCACATAGCCCCGCGAACGGCGTAGCATTTCGCCGCTGTCACGCACGACCGAGTCATCCATTCGCTGCACGATATCGCGGTTGTGCAACAGAAAACCGTCGGCGATCGCCTTCAGGTCGTCCAGCGCCTGTTGGTTAGTGATGGCCGGCGGTTTACCGCTAAGGTTGCCGGAGGTCATCACCAGCGGACAATTCAGCGCCTGTAAAAGCAGATGCTGGAGCGGATTCGCGGGCAGCATTACCCCCACTTCCGCCAGCCCCGGCGCGATCCCCTCGCACAGCGACGCGACATGCTGTTTATCCACCAGCACGATGGGGGCGGCCGGCGTAGTCAGCAGTCGGCGCGCCGCATCCGGCAAGCCTTCCGCATCCGGCAACATTACCGCCAGCGGTTTCGCAGGGCGGCGTTTACGCGCCCGCAGCATCGCCACCGCCTCATCGTTTTGCGCATCGCAGGCCAGATGAAAGCCGCCAATACCTTTGATGGCGACAATGCCCCCCGCTTTTAACATCGCGACGGCAGCCTGTAGCGCAGCGTCTTTTTCCGCCCGCGCGCTGCCAGAGCGCCACGCCAGATGCGGGCCGCAGGCCGGGCAGGCAACAGGTTGGGCGTGGAAACGGCGGTCGTACGGATCGCGGTATTCCGTCGCACACTTCCTGCACAACGGAAACGATGCCATCACGGTAAACGGACGGTCGTAAGGCATCGCACGAATGATCGTAAAACGCGGGCCGCAGTGGGTGCAGTTGATAAAAGGGTAACGGTAGCGCCGCTCGCCGGGCGTATTCATTTCGGCGAGACAGGCCGGGCATGTGGCCGCATCGGGCACAATTTGCGTATTCATCGTTCCGCCCGCACTCTGGCGGATGGAGAAATCGGCAGGCAGTTGAGACCAGGCAAACGGCTCGCTCTCGACGCTGTCAATACGGGCCAGCGGCGGGCAATGTTGATGTAACTGCACAATAAACTCCGCCGGATCTTCCTGTAAGCGCACAACCACACCGTCACCGTCGTTACACACGTCGCCATGCAGTTGTAACCGCTGCGCCAGTTGCCAGACGTAGGGGCGAAATCCAACGCCCTGCACCTTGCCACGAATACGCAACTGTACGCCGGAGTGGTTGTTTATTGTCATGAAGTCGTTCCCGCAGTCATCTATCCCGGTTTGCCTGATGACGCTACGCTTATCAGGCCTACGGGGATACGAACAGTAGGCCGGATAAGGCAAGACCGCCATCCGTCATGAATACCACCGTATTTTACGCGGTTTTTCAGTAATCAGAAAAGCAAAGACGCGGAGGAGTCCAGCGCCGCACGGCGACGTTTTTCCGCGCTCAGTTGTTCAAGTTTATTGCGATCGACGCAAATCAGCGCGTGGGTCGGACAGGCTTCCATACAGGCAGGGCCGGCCTCGCGGTGGTGGCAAAGGTCGCATTTGTTGGCCTCCGCTTTTTCCGCCCGGACGTTCAGGCCCGCGCCGCTGTTGCGAATCACCGGACGCACAACCACTTCCATCGCGCCGTATGGGCAAGCGACCACGCAGGTTTTACAGCCAATGCAACGCTCCTGCATCACATATACGAAACCTTTATCACGGCTGATGGCGCCGTTCGGGCAGACGTTGGCGCACGGCGCGTCTTCACACTGGCGGCACAGCGTCGCCGTGGAGACATTTACACCTTTGATCACATGGATGCGGGGTAAGAAAGTTTCAGGGGTCAGCGACGCGCAGTCCTGGTTTTCCTGATGAGACACCACACAGGCCACTTCACAGGTACGGCAACCAATGCATTTATTGGCGTCGGCAATGATGAAACGGTTCATCAAATTCTCCAGCAATGACAGATTATGTGCCGAAACATTCATAAATCGTGCCAGTTTTTAACTGATTGTTATTGCTTGATATTTGATGATGACGTTGTGACCAGGTACTGTCATCGTCACGAATGACGATGACAAATGACAATGTAAAGCGGGATCAGCGGGCAGGCAGCAGCGCTGCCGAATCGCGCAGGATCAGCGCACCGGTAAAGGTTTTTGGCGGCGTAAATTCACCGCCGTCCAGCATGAAGATAAGACGTCCAATCGTCTCCTGAATCATCTCCGTAACCGGAATTTTAACGCTGGAAAGCGCCGGGATGGTATAGGGCGCCATCGCGATGTCGTCGAATCCGATGACCGAGGTCTGCGCAGGCACGCTCATGCCACGCTCGTGTAACTGTTTGATGGCGCCAATCGCCATATCGTCATTACTGGCTACCAGCGCGGTAAAACTCACCTTGCGCGCCAGAAGCGTATCCACCCCTTCAGCACCGCTGGCGGGCGTCCACTTTCCGTTGACAATCAATTCGTTATTGATAGCAATGCCGTGTCGCGTCAATGCGTCTTTATACCCTGAGAGACGCTCCACGCCGGTAGGGGAATCCATCGAACCGGTGATAAACGCAATCTCGCGATGCCCCCCGGCGATCAACTGTTCCACCGCGTTAAAACTGGTCTGCTTCTGGTCGCAATAAACGCAGTGGCTGCTGTTTCTTCGCAGCCGACGGTTAAGCACCATAATGGGCTGGGCGTGTGAGTCGATAATGTCGTCAATCTCATCCACGCTGAGAAAACGGGGATAAATCATAATGGCGTCGCAGCGCAGATCGAGCAGATACTGAATCGCCTGACGCTCTTCTTCCGCGCTGTGTTTGCCGTCCGCGAGCAGAAGCTGACGCCCCTTATCCTCTGCCATTCGCGCCGTATGAAACAGCAGCTCGCTAAAATAAACGCCGTGGTAAAGGGTGTTCGTCACCACCAGACCGAGGGTCTGCGTTTTCTTCGCCGCCAGACTGCGCGCTAACAAATTGGGTCGATAGCCGCTCTCTTCAATGGCCTGAAACACGCGGTCTTTGGTCTCCTGGCTGACGTAGCCGTTACCTGAAAGCACCCGGGAAACCGTCGCTTTCGACACCCCGGCCCGCTTAGCCACCTCCAGCATCGTCGTCATATTACTCATCCATTAGCACTCAATGACACGCAGTGTACTTCACCGTACCGTTGTTGTCCTTGATGGTAAATCACCGCCCAAAACAACAAGTGATCATTATCACAATTATAAAAAATGATCGAATTGTAATCTTGTATCACTCAGTGAAACTATTCATGATTTTGTGGAACCGGTTTCCTATTTTGCGTTTCATTGCCCACGTTTTTTTAGCGAAAAGGCGTAAGACGATAAAACTACCCTATTGATAAAACAGGATAAAATCCGATGTCTAAGAATTATGCGGCACTGGCGCGCTCCGTGGTGACGGCGCTGGGCGGTGTGGATAACATCACCGCCGTGACACACTGCATGACGCGTCTGCGTTTCGTTCTCAAAGATGACGCGCAGGTCGACAGCGCGACGTTGAAAACCCTCAGCGGCGTTCTCGGCGTGGTTCGCAGCGACAACCAGTGTCAGGTGATTATCGGCAACACCGTTTCACAGGCGTATCGCGAAGTCGTCAGTCTGCTGCCGACCGATATGCAGCCCGCAGCACCCGTCGGCAAACCTAAACTCACCTTTAAACGCATCGGCGCGGGAATACTTGACGCGCTGATCGGCACCATGTCCCCGCTGATCCCGGCGATTATCGGCGGATCGATGCTGAAACTGCTGGCCATGATCCTCGAAATGACGGGGCTGCTGGAAAAAGGCGCCTCCACGCTGACCATCCTGACGGTGATTGGCGACGGCGCGTTCTTCTTCCTGCCGCTGATGGTGGCGGCGTCAGCGGCAATCAAGTTCAAAACGAACATGTCGCTGGCGATTGCCATCGCAGGCGTGCTGGTTCACCCGAGTTTTATCGACCTGATGGCGAAAGCCGCCGAAGGTGAACACGTTGAATTTGCCCTGATCCCGGTGACGGCGGTGAAATACACCTACACGGTGATCCCGGCGCTGGTGATGACGTGGTGTCTTTCATACATCGAACGCTGGGTGGATCGCATTACCCCGGCCGTCACGAAAAACTTCCTGAAACCAATGCTGATCGTCCTGATCGCCGCCCCGCTCGCCATTGTTTTAATCGGCCCAATCGGGATCTGGATCGGTAGCGCCATCTCCGCGCTGGTTTACACCATTCACGGCTATCTGGGCTGGCTTTCCGTCGCCATCATGGGCGCGCTGTGGCCGCTGCTGGTCATGACCGGGATGCACCGCGTCTTTACCCCAACCATCATCCAGACCATTGCTGAAACCGGCAAAGAAGGCATGGTCATGCCGTCTGAAATTGGCGCTAACCTGTCGCTGGGCGGCTCCTCTCTGGCCGTCGCATGGAAAACCAAAAACCCGGAACTGCGCCAGACGGCGCTTGCCGCCGCCGCTTCCGCAATTATGGCGGGGATCTCCGAACCAGCGCTGTACGGCGTGGCGGTACGTCTGAAGCGTCCGCTGATTGCGAGCCTGATCAGCGGCTTTATCTGCGGCGCGGTGGCAGGTATGGCGGGGCTTGCCAGCCACTCGATGGCGGCACCGGGCCTGTTCACCAGCGTCCAGTTCTTCGACCCGGCGAACCCGATGACCATCGCCTGGGTGTTTGGCGTGATGGCGCTGGCCGTGGTGCTCTCTTTTGTTCTGACGCTGATCCTCGGCTTTGAAGATATCCCCGTGGAAGACGCAGCCGCGCAGGCAAGAAAAAACCAGGCCGCGCAACCGACTACTGCAAAAGAAGCCAGCATCTGACTGGCGCATATTGAGGATGACTATGTCTGTATTTCCGCAAGGATTTTTATGGGGCGGCGCACTGGCCGCCAACCAGTCTGAAGGGGCATACCGGGAAGGTGGCAAAGGGCTGAGCACCGTCGATATGATCCCGCATGGCGAGCACCGTATGCCGGTCAAACTGGGGCTGGAGAAACGCTTTCAACTGCGGGATGACGAATTTTATCCAGGCCATGACGCGATTGATTTTTACCATCGCTATAAAGACGATATCGCCCTGATGGCGGAGATGGGCTTTACGGTATTTCGCACCTCGATCGCCTGGAGCCGTCTCTACCCTGACGGCGATGAGCTGACGCCGAACGAAGAAGGCATCGCGTTTTATCGCGCGGTGTTTGAAGAGTGTAAAAAGTACGGTATTGAGCCGCTAGTCACGCTGTGCCACTTCGATGTGCCGATGCACCTGGTGACGGAGTACGGCTCCTGGCGCAATCGCAAAATGGTGGAATTCTTTACCCGCTACGCGCGAACCTGCTTTGAAGCCTTTGACGGTCTGGTGAAATACTGGCTGACGTTCAACGAAATCAACATCATGCTGCACAGCCCATTCTCCGGCGCGGGCCTGGTGTTTGAGGAAGGTGAAAATCAGGATCAGGTGAAGTATCAGGCCGCGCATCACGAGCTGATTGCCAGCGCGCTGGCGACCCAAATCGCCCATGAGGTCAACCCGCAAAACCAGGTCGGCTGTATGCTGGCGGGCGGCAATTTTTATCCTTACTCCTGTAAACCGCAGGACGTCTGGACCGCGCTGGAGAAAGACCGCGAAAACCTGTTCTTTATCGATGTGCAGGCGCGCGGCGCTTATCCGGCCTATTCCGCCCGCGTCTTTCGCGAGAAAGGCGTGGTGATTGAAAAAGCCCCGGAAGACGACGCTATCCTGAAGAACACCGTCGATTTCGTCTCGTTTAGCTACTACGCGTCACGCTGCGCTTCAGCGGAGATGAACGCCAATAACACCAACGCCGCCAACGTGGTGAAATCGCTGCGCAATCCGCACCTTGACGTCAGCGAATGGGGCTGGGGGATTGACCCGCTTGGTCTGCGCATCACTATGAATATGATGTATGACCGCTACCAGAAGCCGCTGTTTCTGGTGGAAAACGGCCTCGGCGCGAAAGATGAGCCGGACGCGAAAGGTGAGATCCATGATGATTACCGCATCCGCTACCTGCGCGAGCATATTCGGGCGATGGCCGACGCCATTGAAGACGGCGTGCCGCTGATGGGTTACACCACCTGGGGCTGCATCGATCTGGTGTCCGCCTCGACAGGCGAAATGAGCAAACGCTACGGGTTTGTGTATGTCGACCGTGACGACGCTGGCAACGGCACGCTGGCGCGTACCCGCAAAAAATCATTCTGGTGGTACAAGAAAGTGATTGCGAGTAACGGGGAAGATCTGGCGTAGCCCGTTTTGCCGGGTGGCGGCTTCGCCTTACCCGGCCTACAAAACCGTAGGCCCGGTAAGCGTAGCGCCACCGGGCACCTGCTCAGAGCGGAGAAAATCCCCCGTCGCCAACCCACTCTGCAAGCCTTGAATAAACCACTTCCACCGCCTCTTTCACCAGCGGCGTCATCGGATAATAAAAGCCAACGATATCCGGCTGGATGCCGAGGAAAATCACGTCGCCAACGTCCTCTTTCAGCTGATCCACCAGATAATTCAACGGCATATTGTGGGTGGTCATCATAAACATTTCGGCGATGTCATCCGGGTCGATGATGCGGATCTCGCCCGGATTCAGCCCCATGTCGGTCGCATCGACAATCAGCAGACGATCCGGGCGCAGTTCGCGGATCGCGACAATATCGTTCTCCGGCGCGCTGCCGCCGTCAATAACAACCCAGTTGCCTTTAGGCTGCGCGGCGCACATTTCGGCCAGCAGCGGCCCGGCGCCGTCATCGCCCATCATACTGTTGCCGACGCACAATAAAACGTCAGTCACGGTGTCTCCTCACCATCAGATAGATGGCGCTTTCCTGATGAATATCGTGGAGCATACTCAGCATCAGCTTGCTCCACGCCTGCTGTTGCGGGTTTTGCGCAGAGAGCGCGCTGTCGAAAGCGCGCGCCAGCATTTGCACATGGTTAAAATCGATGACGATCTCGCCGTACTTCGGCACGCCTTCCATTTTACGTCTGGCCTCGCTTCCCTCTTCCAGAGTCGCAATCCACGCCAGATAATCCTCCCACGGGCAGGTTAACGCCGCTTCCAGGCAGTCGATGACCCCAAGGTGGTGGCCAATCGCCAGGCTGTAATAGACAACCTGCTGCGCCTCGGCGGGCGTCGCATCGTTCTCATCAATAAACTTACGGCTCAGTTGACTGAACACCACCATTTCACTCATCGGATACGCGCCTCTTCAACCACATGATTCAGGTGAGTGACGATCTCGGTCAGACGCGGATCGTTTTCCACTTCCAGCCAGCGCGCCACCTGATGTTCACCCTGTCCCAGTTGGGTCAGGTAATCATCGGCGATCTGACGGCCATAGCGATAACCCGCCAGACGACGCGCCGCGCGATCCACCTTCACGCGCAGCGGCTGCACCATGTCGGGATGCAGAATCTCTGCCGCCTGCTCGTCCAGTTCACCCGGCGCGCGGGCGTGAATTTTCTGCTCCAGCAAACCCAGCGCCATCGCGAAACCGTACAACGTTGCCGCAGGCGTCGGCGGGCAGCCCGGAATGTAGACATCCACCGGTACGATTTTGTCGGTGCCGCCCCAGACGCAGTACAGGTCGTGGAAGATACCGCCGCTGTTGCCGCAGGCGCCGTAAGAGATACAGATTTTTGGGTCCGGCGCGGACTGCCAGGCGCGCAGCGCCGGAGAACGCATCGCGCGCGTCACCGCCCCGGTGAACAGCAGAATATCCGCATGACGCGGTGACGGGACGACTTTGATGCCAAAACGTTCGGCGTCAAACAGCGGAGAAAGGGTGGCAAAAATTTCGATTTCGCAGCCGTTGCAGCCACCGCAGTCCACGCGGTAGACATACGCCGAACGCTTAATGTTTTTCAGCAAAGACGCCTTCATGCTGGCGATGGATTCATCCACCGTCATCGGCATCGGAATGCCGTTGGCGTCGCGTGGGCCTAATAAATTGCTCATCAGCT
Source organism: Citrobacter sp. CK180 (assembly GCF_030333655.1). NCBI lineage: Bacteria > Pseudomonadati > Pseudomonadota > Gammaproteobacteria > Enterobacterales > Enterobacteriaceae > Citrobacter > Citrobacter sp. CK180. The sequence continues at coordinate 125,930 of NZ_JAOWFM010000057.1, forward strand.
GGCCTCTTTCATATGGCGAGTCAGTTCAATACGGTCGGACGGCACCAGGCATTTCTGACGCTTGCAGTCCGGGCAGGTCTCAAAGCTTTCACGGTGATATTCCGCGCGGCTGTCGCCATTGTGTTTCAGCAGCGCGATGGCGTAATCAATCTCTTTCTGCACCGCGAAAGGACGGTTGCACACGCGGCAATTGCACAGCGTAAAGCGGGACTGTTGCAGAAAGTCCGCTTTCTTCCACACCGCCAGCTCATATTCCTGAGAGAGTTTAATCGCCGCTGTCGGGCACACTTCTTCACAGCGGGCGCAAAAGATGCAGCGCCCGAGGTTGAACTGCCAGGCCAGCTCACCGGTAACAAGGCAGGTTTCAACCGTCAGCGCATTCGACGGGCAGGCATTAACGCAGGCTGCGCAGCCAATACACTGCTGCGGATTATGCTCCGGTTTGCCACGGAAGTTTTTATCGACCGCAATCGGCTCCAGCGGATACGACGACGTCGGCGCGCCGGTTTTGATAACTTTTTTGATAAAGGTAAACATGGCGATTCCTTATTTCAGCGGCGAGTTTTTACGCTCAATGCTGTAGCGCTCAAGTTCTTTGTACGGCACGACTTTGCTCTTCTTCTTACGCACATCCACCACGGTCATGCGGTCGGTACAGGAGTAGCAAGGGTCGAGGCTACCGATGATCAGCGGCGCGTCGGAGACCGTGTTACCGCGCAGCATATAGCGCAGGGTCGGCCAGTTGGCGTAGGTCGCCGCACGGCAGCGCCAGCGGTACAGCTTCTGGTTGTCGCCGGTCATGCTCCAGTGGATGTCATCCCCGCGCGGCGCTTCGGCAAAGCCCAGCGCAAAACGGTGTGGGATATAGGTAAAGCCTTCCACCATCAGCGGGCCGCCCGGCAGGTTATCCAGGCCGAAATCGATCATGTTCAGCGCGGTGTACACTTCGTTGATGCGCACTTTCAGACGGGAGATGACGTCACAGCCCTGCTCGCTATGCACTTCCATCGGCAGCAGGCCGTAGCCGACAAACGGGTGATCGGCGCGGGTATCGCGGGCGTGACCGCTGGCGCGCACCATCGGCCCCACGTTACTGAAGTCGCGGGCGATTTCCGGGTCGAGGCGCCCAATGCCGACGGTGCGCTGCTCCATGTTCGGCGTGCTGAGCAGCATATCCACCAGTTCTTGCACCTCGCGGCGCATCTGCTGCGCCAGTTGACGGGTCTGGATCATGTCCTCTTTCAGCAGATCGCGACGAATCCCGCCGATCAGGTTCAGACCGTAAGTTTTACGCGCCCCGGTAAGGATCTCCGCCATTTTCATCGACGTTTCACGCACGCGGAAGAACTGCATAAAGCCGGAGTCAAAGCCGGTGAAGTGACAGGCCAGGCCGAGGTTCAGCAGGTGCGAGTGCAGACGCTCCACCTCCAGCAGAATGGCGCGAATCATCTGCGCGCGTTCCGGCACCACGATGCCCATCGCATTCTCGACGGAGGTGGTATAGGCGGTGCTGTGAGCAAAGCCGCAAATGCCGCACACGCGGTCCGACAGGAAGGTGACTTCGTTGTAACCCATGCGGGTTTCCGCCAGTTTCTCCATGCCGCGATGGACGTAGAACAGGCGGTAATCGGCGTCGATAATGTTTTCGCCGTCAACAAACAGGCGGAAGTGACCCGGTTCATCAGAGGTGACGTGCAGCGGGCCGATCGGCACCACGTTGTTTTTCTTGTCACCCAGCTCGTTGATAAATTCGTAGGTTTCAGCATCGGTGGTCGGCGCCGGGCGTTGACGGTAATCCATGCTGTCTTTACGCAGCGGATAGAGTTCATCCGGCCAGTCATCCGGCAGCACCAGGCGGCGTTCATCAGGCAGGCCGACCGGGATCAGGCCATACATGTCGCGGACTTCGCGTTCGCCCCACACCGCAGCCGGCACGCGCGGCGTCACGGACGGAAACTCCAGTTTGTTGGCATCGACTTCAACGCGCACGGTTATCCAGCACTTCGTCCCCTGCTCCATCGACAGCACGTAGTAAACGGCATAGTGGCCGCACAGCTGGCGTTCGTCGTTGCCAAACAGTACCGAGAGCCATCCGCCCTGTTTGTAGTAGAGAAACTCCACCACTTCCGGCAGGTAGTTCACCTTCACGGTGAGGGTCAGCTGATCTTTGGTCTGCCAGGCTTCGTCCAGCACCACGCCCGGAAAAGCCTGGTGCAGCGCCGCAAGGTATTGTTGACCTAATTTTTCTTCAGACATGCTCAAACTCTCTTAAATCACGCCACCAGCAAGGAGACGAATGCTAAAAACGCAAACCCAAAACCGGCCCAGGTCACGCGTGAAGTGGCGCAAAAACGCAGGCGCGCCATGCTGTTTTCGAACAGGGCAATCACCAGCACGCCAGCGATCAGCTTGACGATGGCAATCACCAGCGCCAGCAGCAGCCCACCCGCGCTGAAGGTCTCCATCTGTCCCCACGGCAGGAATACGCCGACAAACATTTGCAGCACCACCAGCTGTTTCAGGCTGATGCCCCACTTCAGCACCGCGAAGCCGCTGCCGCTGTATTCGGTCAGCGGGCCTTCCTGCAACTCCTGCTCCGCTTCCGCCAGATCGAACGGCAGTTTGCCCATCTCGATAAAGGTGGCGAATGCGCAGGCGCACAGCGCCAGCATCAGCGGAATGCTGCGCGCTGCCGGCCAGTGGTAAATCGTGTCGGTGATATTGCTGATGTGCGTGGAACCGGCCACCTGCGCCGCCACCCACAGGCCGAGCAGCAGGATTGGCTCCACCAGTACGCCGAGCATCGCTTCGCGGCTTGCGCCGATCGCGGTAAACGGACTCCCGGTATCCAGACCGGCAATAGAGAAGAAGAAGCGGGCGATCGCAAAAAGGTAGATCAGGGTGATCAGATCGCCCAACTGCGGCAACGGCGAACCAACCGTCACCACCGGCAGCGCGGTCGCGATAGTCAGCATGACGCCGACCATCACAAACGGCGTCAGGCGAAAGACCCAGCCGGAATCGGCAGGCGCAACGCTCTGGCGCCCCAACAGTTTGATCAGGTCGCGATACTCCTGCAAAACGCCCGGCCCGCGACGGTTGTGCAACCGGGCACGCGCCACGCGGGTAATACCGGACAGCAGCGGCGCTGCGGCAAATAACACCAGCGCCTGAATTAACGGATATAACACACTCATTCTCAGGCTCCTCGTGAAACCACAATCACCACCAGCACCGCCAGCTCAATCAGCGCCAGGCGGCGGAACAGAACCGGTGCCGCCGCATTCTGCCAGCCCGGAACCAGCGATACCGGGTTAAGCCATTTACGCAACTTAAGTACCGGGGCAAAGGCCTCTTTTACCGGCATGGCGAAACCGTGGGCGGTAATCACCATCGACTGCTCGTGGTCGTAGCCACAGACCCAGGCCGCGCCGCGTGAACGTGACGGCAGACGGTTGCCTTTGAAAATCGCCATGATGATGAACGGCAGCAGCGGACAGGCGATCAGCAGCAGCGTAATCATCGGCTGAGAAACGGTGGTGTTCGCCGTCTCCAGCGGCAGCGGCACGGCAGCGGAGATCAGCGGCAGCAGCCACGGCGCGGCAACGCCGCCCAGCACGCAGCAAATGGCCAGCGCGACGACGCTCACCCCCATCAGGATTGGCGTGCAGCAGGCGTTTTCCGCCTCTTTGGTACGCGGCGCGCCGAGGAACGTAACGCCATAGACTTTCGCCATACACATCACCGCCAGCGCACCGGTAATCGCCAGCCCGACGGCCAGCAACGGCCCTAACAGACGGCCAATGAACGCGCCGCTGTTGCCCAGCTTGAAGAAGGACTGATAGATAACCCACTCACCGGCAAACCCGTTCAGCGGCGGCAGCGCGGCCATCGCCATCAGGCCAATCAGCATCGCGACAGAAATCACCGGCATACGCTTGCCGATGCCGCCCAGTTTTTCGATGTCACGGTGCCCGGTACGGAACCAAATGCTGCCCGCGCCCAAAAACAGCACGCTTTTGAACAGGCTATGGTTGACCAGATGATAGAGACCACCGGTCAGGCCGAGCGCAATCAGCGCCGGTTGATTAAGGGCAATACCGGTGACGCCCGCGCCCAGACCGAGCAGGATAATGCCGATGTTTTCCAGGGTGTGGTACGCCAGCAGACGCTGAATGTTATGTTCCATCAGCGCATACAGACCGCCGACAAACGCGGTGATCATGCCGAGCACCAGCAGCAGAACGCCCCACCACAGCGGCGCATTGCCGCCAATCAGCGATAAAGAGAGAATGCCCAGCAGACCCATTTTCATCACCACGGTAGAGAACAGGGCCGCCGCCGGTGCACTGGCGTTGGCGTGCGCCTGCGGCACCCAACCGTGCAGCGGGATAATCCCGGCCAGCAGACCAAAACCGACTACGCCGAGCAGCCAGATGTCAGAACCGAGCGGCAGCGCCTGGGCGCGCAGATCGAGCAGACGCAGCTCCAGCGTGCCGTAACGCTGCCACACCAGCCAGCAGGCGACAGCCAGCAGCAGCGTACCGATACGCCCCAGCGCAAACCACAGTTTGCCCTCTTTGCTGCAACCGGTAAGAAACACCGCGCACAGCGCCATGATTTCCGCCATCACCACCAGCGTACCAAGATTGCTGGCGACGACCGCGCAAACTGCCGCCGCCATCAGCAGGTTTACCAGCAGCCCGTTGGCTAACACCAGCGGGTGACGATGCCAGTCGATGTTGTACAGGCTGACGAACAGCCCGCACAGCCCCAGCGTAATCAGCCAGATGGCGTTCAGCGGGGTGATTTGTAAACCATGACCGATCAACGGCATCACGCCGCTGACCGCTGTCGCATTCACCAGGACGGAAAAACCCGCCGCCGCGGTATACAGACTGCCGACCGCGCCGCCGACACCGGCGACCCAGCCGCTCAGCGCTTTATGAAAGGAAAACAGAAATGCCAGTACGGCCGCCGCCACGAACCAGGCCACACCGCTATTGATCAGTGAAATTGCGTTCATTTTGCCTCCCCACTTTGCGCCTGCTGAAACAAGGTGAGATCGCCAAAATCGGTGTTGAAGGTCAGCTCACGTTTGCGTTTGCTGGCGCGGGCGATATCCATGTTATTCACCAGGTGTAACGCGTTGGTCGGACACATCCGCACGCAGGCCGGGCCTTGTTCGTCAAAGCTGCACAGATCGCATTTGACCGCGATGGCGCGCACGCCCGGCACCCAGTCCAGCAGCGTGCTGACGCGTGCCGGCGCGGGAGGCGCCGGCGGGGCTTTCGGTGAATTGGCATTCGCCGGAATATGCAGCGGACGGCTGCCGGAAAATTCAATCGCGCCGAACGGGCAGGCAATGCCACACAGCTTGCAGCTTACGCACAGGCTTTCATTCAACTGTACGGCGCCGTCTACCCGATTGATGGCGTTCACCGGGCACACCACGGCACAGGGCGCATCTTCACAGTGGTGACACAGCTGCGGCGCGGATTCTTTTTCATTGAGCATCACTTTCAGCCGCGGCATTGATTGCAGGCCGTGCTGGCGATGCGTCTCTGAACAGGCTGCTTCACAAGTGTGGCAGCCAATACAGAGCGTGGAGTCAGCAATTACAAAACGATTCACCAGGCATTCCTCAGGTGATAGTCATTTTTGACGAAAACATGTCTGAAAAATGTCATTTTCGACACTTATCGACATTCCCATCCCCTCAAACATTCATATGCAGCGTGAAGCGCACGCCGCGAGTAACAACGGGCAGCGCCTCGTGCTTATGCCGCCGGGCTATTTCCCTTTACCAGTTGACGTAAATTCACCGGGCGATTGTTTTCCACGGCGGTGTACAGGCTGTCGTAAACGCTGGCGATTTTTTCGAGATAGTGCTCCAGCACCTGCTCGCGATCGCGGTTACTGACCTTCTCATCAACGAGGCCGTCAATGGTCAATTGCGCTTGTGCAATCAACTGCTTATCTTCACCGTCTTTGGTTTCGACGTAATACTCGATGGTGTGGCTGTTAAAACCGTCCGCCAGGGTGACGTAAATCGTGAAGTGCTCGAAAAGCACAAAACACAGATCTTTGTCCGGCGCACAGCTCATGGCGTGATGCAGACGCGCTTTTGATAAGGTGATCCCCTGAACCAGTGAGTTACAGTAGATTCGCCACTGGTCCAGCAGGCGATGATGCCGCTGCGCGATGTAATCAGCCTTTTCGCTTATTTCCCAAATAGTCATGTCAGGTTACCCGGTTAGCAGAGATAGCCAGCCTTAAGCATTTTCCATGCCAGTTTTTAAACCTTTATTTTTCATAATGATACAAAAAAGCCATCACGTTCGACGCTGTGACGACATGTCATTTCGTCATCGTCGTCATTGTCACAAGCAAGGGAAAAATAACTGGCATATTTATTGCTTATTCAGGGCAATGAATTCGGGAGGCGATATGCACGAAATAACTCTCTGCCAACGGGCACTGGAATTAATTGAACAACAGGCCGCAGCGCACGGTGCAAAACGGGTAACTGGGGTCTGGCTCAAAATTGGCGCATTTTCTTGCGTAGAAACCAGCGCTCTCGCCTTTTGTTTTGATCTGGTATGCCGTGGCACCCTGGCGGAAGGTTGTAAACTCCACCTCGAAGAACAAGAAGCCGAATGCTGGTGCGAGTCTTGTCAGCAGTACGTCACGTTACTGACGCAGCGCGTGCGCCGTTGTCCGCAATGCCAGAGCGACACATTACGCATTGTGGCCGATGACGGGTTGCAGATTCGCCGAATTGAAATAGACAGTAATCCAACGCCGGATAGCGACGCCTGAGCGTCTTATCCGGCCGACAGGAATGGCCTGAGTTGTAGGCTGCATAAAGCAAAGCCGCCATCCGGCAATAGATTTACCGCAAGATAGAGATCAGGAGTGAGCGATGTGTACGACATGCGGTTGCGGTGAAGGCAACCTTTATATAGAGGGAGATGAGCATAATCCCCATTCGGCGTTTCGTAGCGCGCCTTTTGCCCCGGCGGCTCGCCCGGCACTGAACATCACCGGCGTGAAGACATCCGCCTTTACCCCGAGCCAGACCGCAGAAGGCGATCTGCACTACGGTCACGGTGAAGCGGGAACCCATGCGCCGGGTATGAGCCAGCGCCGGATGCTGGAAGTCGAAATTGACGTGCTGGACAAAAACAACCGTCTGGCCGAGCGCAACCGCGCCCGCTTCGCCGCCCGCCAGCATCTGGTGCTCAACCTTGTCTCCAGCCCCGGTTCCGGTAAAACCACCCTGCTGACCGAAACGCTGATGAAGTTAAAAGACAGTGTGCCGTGCGCGGTGATTGAAGGCGACCAGCAGACGGTCAACGACGCCGCCCGCATCCGCGCGACCGGTACGCCTGCTATTCAGGTCAACACCGGCAAAGGCTGCCATCTTGATGCGCAAATGATTGCCGATGCCGCTCCGCGTCTGCCGCTGGCCGACAACGGTATTCTGTTTATCGAAAACGTCGGCAACCTTGTCTGCCCGGCCAGCTTTGACCTCGGCGAGCGCCATAAAGTGGCGGTGCTTTCCGTTACGGAAGGCGAAGACAAGCCGCTGAAATACCCGCATATGTTCGCCGCCGCTTCGCTCATGCTCCTGAACAAAGTCGATCTGCTGCCGTACCTCAATTTTGACGTTGAGAAGTGCATCGCCAGCGCCCGGGAAGTCAATCCTGACATTGAGATCATCCTCATCTCCGCCACCAGCGGCGAAGGGATGGATCGGTGGCTGAACTGGCTGGAGGCACAGCGATGTGCATAGGCGTTCCGGGGCAAATTCGCTCCATTGACGGCAATCAGGCGAAAGTCGATGTCTGCGGCATCCAGCGCGATGTCGACCTGACGCTGGTTGGCAGTTGCGATGAGAGCGGTGAGCCGCGTCTGGGCCAGTGGGTGCTGGTTCACGTTGGTTTTGCCATGAGTGTGATTAACGAAGCGGAAGCGCGCGACACCCTCGACGCGCTGCAAAACATGTTTGATGTCGAACCGGACGTCGGCGCTTTGTTGTATGGCGAGGAAAAATAATGCGTTTTGTTGACGAATATCGCGCACCGGAACAGGTGATGCAGTTGATTGATCACCTGCGTGAACGTGCCGCGCATCTCCCTTATACCGCCGAACGTCCGCTGCGCATCATGGAAGTATGCGGCGGTCATACGCACGCCATCTTCAAGTTCGGCCTCGACCAGCTGCTGCCCGACAACGTGGAGTTTATCCACGGCCCCGGTTGCCCGGTGTGCGTGCTGCCGATGGGCAGAATTGACAGCTGCGTGGAGATCGCCAGCCATCCTGAGGTGATTTTCTGCACCTTTGGCGATGCCATACGCGTACCGGGGAAACAGGGTTCGCTATTGCAGGCCAAATCCCGTGGCGCAGATATCCGCATTGTTTATTCGCCAATGGATGCCCTGAAACTGGCGCAGGAAAACCCAACGCGCAAAGTCGTTTTCTTCGGTCTGGGATTTGAAACCACCATGCCGACCACCGCCATCACGCTGCAACAGGCGAAGCTTCGCAACGTGCAGAACTTTTACTTTTTCTGCCAGCACATCACGCTTATTCCAACGCTGCGCAGCCTGCTGGAGCAGCCGGATAACGGAATTGACGCGTTTCTCGCGCCGGGTCACGTCAGCATGGTGATCGGCACCGACGCCTATAGCTTCATCGCGACGGATTTCCATCGTCCTCTGGTGGTGGCGGGATTCGAACCGCTTGATCTACTGCAAGGCGTCGTCATGCTGGTTGAGCAGAAAATAGCCTCCCATAGCCAGGTTGAGAACCAGTACCGTCGCGTGGTGCCGGATGCCGGTAATCTGCTGGCGCAACAGGCTATCGCCGAGGTGTTTTGCGTCAACGGCGACAGCGAATGGCGCGGGCTGGGCGTGATTGAATCATCCGGTGTCCACCTGACGCCAGACTACCAGCGGTTTGACGCCGAAGCGCACTTCCGCCCGGCGCCGCAACAGGTGTGCGACGATCCGCGTGCACGCTGCGGAGAAGTGCTCACCGGCAAGTGCAAACCGCACCAGTGCCCGTTGTTTGGCACGACCTGTAACCCGCAGACGGCGTTCGGCGCGTTAATGGTCTCCTCCGAGGGGGCATGCGCCGCCTGGTATCAATATCGTCAGCAGGAGTGTGAAGCATGAACAGCGTACAACTTGCCCACGGCAGCGGCGGTCTGGCCATGCAGCAGCTGATTAACAGCCTGTTTATGGAAGCTTTTGCCAACCCGTGGCTGGCTGAGCAGGAAGATCAGGCGCGTCTTGAACTGGCGCAACTGGCGGCGGAAGGCGATCGCCTGGCCTTCTCCACCGACAGCTATGTTATTGACCCGCTGTTTTTCCCCGGCGGCAATATCGGCAAACTGGCGATTTGCGGCACGGCCAACGACGTGGCGGTCAGCGGCGCAATCCCGCGTTATCTCTCCTGCGGCTTTATCCTCGAAGAAGGTCTGCCGATGGAGACGCTGAAAAGCGTGGTGAACAGCATGGCGGCAACCGCGCGCGAAGCCGGTATCGCCATTGTGACCGGTGATACCAAAGTCGTTCAGCGCGGCGCGGCGGATAAGCTGTTCATCAACACCGCCGGGATGGGGGCGATTCCCGCCAATATTCACTGGGGGGCGCAGACATTAAGCGTGGGAGATGTGCTGCTGGTCAGCGGCACGCTCGGCGATCATGGCGCAACGATCCTCAATTTGCGTGAACAACTGGGGCTGGATGGCGAGCTGGTCAGCGACTGCGCGGTATTAACCCCACTTATTCAGACGCTGCGCGATATTCCAGGCGTGAAAGCCTTACGCGATGCGACGCGCGGCGGCGTGAATGCTGTCGCCCATGAGTTTGCCGCCGCCTGCGGCTTCGGTATTGAGTTGTCTGAATCCGCGCTGCCGGTCAAACCGGCGGTGCGCGGCGTCTGCGAACTGCTGGGGCTGGATGCGCTTAACTTTGCCAATGAAGGCAAACTGGTGATCGCCGTTGAGCGCCAGGCCGCAGACGCGGTGCTTGACGCGCTGCGCGCGCACCCGCTGGGCCGCGATGCGGCGCCGATCGGCGAGGTAGTTGAACGCAGAGGCGTTCGCCTGGCCGGTCTGTATGGCGTGAAACGTACCCTTGATTTACCCCACGCCGAACCGTTGCCGCGTATATGCTAGCGCCTGATGGCGCTACGCTTATCAGGCCTGCGGTTCAATGCAGTTTGTAGGTCGGATAAGGCGTTTACGCCGCCATCCGGCAAAGGCGCCTGATGGCGATGCGCTTATCAGGCCTGCGGTTCAACGCAGTTTGTCGGCCGGATAAGGCGTTTACGCCGCCATCCGGCAAAGGCGCCTGATGGCGCTGCGCTTATCAGGCCTACGGTTCAATGCAGTTTGTAGGCCGGATAAGGCGTTTACGCCGCCATCCGGCAAATGCGCCTGATGGCGCTACGTTTATCAGGCCTACGGTCCGACGCAGTTTGTAGGTCGGATAAGGCGTTTACGCCGCCATCCGGCAAAGGCGCCTGATGGCGCTATGCTTATCAGGCCTGCGGATGGACAGGCCTGCGGTGATACCCAAAATATATTACCTATATCTATAATTTATTTACCGTTTTCGCACCGCATCGCGGTGCTTTTCTGGAAAAGCAACATGTCGTATACACCGATGAGCGATCTCGGACAACAAGGTTTGTTCGACATCACTCGTACATTATTGCAGCAGCCCGACCTGGCGTCGCTCAGTGAAGCGCTTTCGCAACTGGTCAAGCGCTCAGCGCTGGCCGACAGCGCGGCTATTGTGTTATGGCAGCCACAGACACAACGCGCGCGTTATTATGCAACTCGCGAAAATGGTAAACCTGTCGCGTATGAAGACGAAACCGTGCTGGCACACGGCCCGGTTCGGCGCATTCTCTCGCGCCCCGATGCGCTGCACTGCAATCATCATGAATTCAGCGAAACCTGGCCGCAACTGGCGACAAACGGGCTGTACGGTGAATTTGGCCACTACTGTTTGCTGCCGCTGGCCGCTGAAGGGCGCATTTTTGGCGGCTGCGAATTCATCCGCCAAAACGACCAGCCGTGGAGCGAGAAAGAGTACGAACGCCTGCAAACCTTCACCCAGATTGTCGCAGTGGTCGCTGAGCAAATTCAGTGTCGGGTCAGCAATAACGTTGACTACGATCTCCTGTGCCGTGAGCGCGACAACTTCCGCATTCTGGTGGCGATCACCAATGCCGTGCTTTCACGGCTGGACATCGACGAACTGGTGAGCGAAGTCGCGAAAGAGATCCACCACTACTTTAATATCGATGCCATTAGCATCGTCCTGCACAGCTCCCGCAAAAACAAGCTGAGTATCTATTCCACACATTATCTGGATGAACATAATCCCGCGCATGAACAAAGCGAAGTGGACGAGGCGGGAACGCTCTCTGAACGGGTTTTCAAAAGCAAAGAGATGCTGCTGATTAACCTGAACGAGCGGGATACGCTTGCGCCGTACGAACGTATGCTGTTCGACACCTGGGGCAACCAGATACAGACCCTGTGTCTGCTGCCGCTGATGTCCGGCAATACAATGCTCGGTGTGCTGAAGCTGGCGCAATGCGAAGAGAAAGTGTTTACCACCGCCAACCTCAAACTGCTGCGCCAGATTGCCGAACGCGTGGCGATTGCCGTGGACAACGCCCTCGCCTATCAGGAGATTCACCGGCTGAAAGAGCGTCTGGTCGACGAGAACCTGGCGCTTACCGAGCAGCTCAATAACGTGGATAGCGAATTTGGCGAGATAATCGGTCGCAGCGAAGCCATGTACAACGTGCTCAAGCAGGTGGAGATGGTGGCGCAAAGCGACAGCACCGTCCTGATCCTCGGTGAAACAGGAACCGGTAAAGAGCTGATTGCCAGGGCGATTCATAATCTGAGCGGGCGTAACGCACGGCGAATGGTGAAGATGAATTGCGCGGCGATGCCCGCCGGGCTGCTGGAAAGCGATCTGTTTGGTCACGAGCGCGGCGCCTTTACCGGCGCCAGCGCGCAGCGTATTGGTCGTTTTGAGCTGGCGGATAAAAGCTCGCTGTTTCTTGATGAAGTGGGCGACATGCCGCTGGAGCTACAGCCGAAACTGCTGCGCGTACTTCAGGAGCAGGAATTTGAACGTCTGGGCAGCAATAAACTGATCCAGACGGACGTCAGGCTGATCGCCGCCACCAATCGCGATCTGAAAAAAATGGTGGCCGATCGTGAGTTCCGCAACGATCTCTATTACCGTCTGAACGTCTTTCCGATCCAGCTCCCGCCGCTGCGCGAGCGCCCGGAGGACATTCCGCTGCTGGTCAAAGCCTTCACCTTTAAAATCGCCCGCCGGATGGGGCGCAACATCAACAGTATTCCTGCCGAAACGCTGCGCACGCTGAGCAATATGGAGTGGCCGGGGAACGTCCGCGAGCTGGAAAACGTCGTCGAGCGCGCCGTTCTGCTGACGCGGGGCAACGTGCTGCAACTCTCGCTGCCGGACATGGGAATGCTCACGCCGGGCGCGCCGCCGGTCGCCACCGAAGTCGCCCAGGAGGGCGAGGATGAATTTCAGCTCATTATGCGCGTGTTGAAAGAGACAAATGGCGTGGTGGCGGGGCCAAAAGGCGCCGCGCAGCGTCTGGGGCTGAAGCGCACCACCCTGCTCTCTCGCATGAAACGATTAGGCATTGATAAAGATGCATTGGTATAGCATCTCTGGCTATACTGGCAGATATCTCAACGAAAGGAGGCAGTATGGCGGTATCAGCACGTAATCAACTGACCGGTACGGTTAGCGCAGTCGCAACAGGTGCGGTGAATGATGAAGTTGAACTGACGCTGGCGGGCGGCGCAAAACTGGTGGCGATTGTCACTCACAGCAGCCAGCAGGCGCTGGGTCTGACAAACGGAAAAGACGCCATTGCTTTGATTAAAGCCCCCTGGGTTACTCTGGCAAGCGAAGATTGCGGCCTGAAGTTTTCCGCCCGCAACCAGTTTGCCGGTAGCGTATCTCAGGTGACGGAAGGCGCAGTCAACGCGACTGTACACATCAAAACCGACGCTGGTTTTGAGATTGTGGCCGTTGTCACCAATGAGAGTCAGGAAGAGATGAAACTGGCGCAGGGCAGTCGCGTTATTGCGCTGATTAAGGCGTCAGCGATTCTGATTGCGACCAAAGCGTAATGGTGTTGCCCGATGGCGCTAACGCTTATCGGGCCTACGCAACTGCGATTAACTCCCGCCATCCGGCAAGACACATTTATTTCTTGCGCTGATATTTTTCCGGCAATTCCGGGACGGGGCGTTTGTCATCAATAAGGTGACGGATGGTCAAAATCGGATGGCGCCAGAGCATTCTTGGGCCTGCCCAACGCATGATCTGCTTCATCTCCTCACGCTTCGCGGGCTGATAACAGTGCACCGGACACTGCTTACAGGCCGGTTTTTCCTCGCCAAACACGCACTTATCCAGCCGCTTTTGCGCATAGGCAAACAGCGCATCGTAATGACCTTGCTCGTTTGAGGCCTGCGGGCACTGGCTCTCGTACAGCGCGATCATTTTTTTAATCGTCAGTTTTTCACGAGCAATACGCTTACCGGACATGATGCCTCCACAAATAAGTTGCATAAATAATACACCTTATCTTCTCTCAGGACTATCACCCTAAGGTGACACATCCTTAGCGCCCTACGTAAATAAGAATTATTTTCATTTATCTATACCTTGTGCTATATAACATAGCAAAGGCTATATTCGATGAATAATTAACCGCATTATGATGAGGGATACTATGCCGCACTTGCTCCGTCTGAAATCCATTCTCCTTGCCAGCGCGCTGGCAATGCTTGCGCTGTCGCCTGCTTATGCAAAAGATAAATTTAAGGTCATCACAACGTTTACCGTCATCGCCGACATGGCGAAAAACGTAGCGGGCGATGCGGCGGACGTCAGTTCAATCACGAAGCCTGGCGCGGAGATCCATGAGTATCAGCCGACGCCCGGCGACATTAAGCGAGCGCAGGGCGCGCAGTTGATCCTCTCTAACGGCCTGAACCTGGAGCTGTGGTTCGCCCGGTTCTACCAGCACTTATCCGGCGTGCCGGAAGTTACGGTATCCAACGGCGTGAAGCCGATGGGCATTACCGAAGGGCCGTATAACGGCAAACCCAACCCGCACGCCTGGATGTCGGCGGAAAATGCGCTGATTTACGTGGATAACATTCGCGATGCGCTGGTGAAATACGATCCAGATAACGCCGCGACGTACCAGAAAAACGCCGAAAACTATAAAGCCCAAATCCGCCAGACGCTCGATCCACTACGCGACGCGCTGGCGAAGATTCCTGCCGACAAACGCTGGCTGGTGACCAGTGAAGGGGCGTTTTCCTATCTGGCGCGCGATAACGACCTGAAAGAGCTGTACCTCTGGCCGATCAACGCCGATCAGCAAGGCACGCCTAAACAGGTACGCAAAGTGATCGACGCGATCAGGGAACATCACATCCCGGCGGTGTTCAGCGAAAGTACCGTTTCCGATAAACCAGCCCGCCAGGTCGCGCGTGAATCCGGCGCGCACTACGGTGGTGTGCTATATGTTGATTCTCTGAGCGCTGCCGACGGTCCGGTGCCGACGTATCTGGATCTGCTGCGCGTCACAACTGAAACCATCGTCAGCGGCATCACTGACGGGCTGAGGAGCCAGAAATGAGTCAATCTGCGATTACCGTTGATCGCGTCACGGTGACGTATCGCAATGGTCACACTGCCCTGCGGGACACGACGTTTCAGGTGCCTGGCGGCTCAATTGCCGCGCTGGTTGGCGTCAACGGTTCAGGGAAATCGACGCTGTTTAAAGCATTGATGGGGTTTGTCCGACTGGCGAAGGGAGAAATCGCCATCCTGCAACAGCCCGTCAACAAAGCGTTGAAACAGAATCTGATCGCCTATGTCCCGCAATCTGAAGAGGTGGACTGGTCGTTTCCGGTACTGGTGGAAGATGTGGTGATGATGGGGCGCTACGGCCATATGGGGTGGCTGCGCCGCCCCAGCGCGCACGATCGTGAAAGCGTGGACGCTGCGCTGGCGCGGGTGGACATGCTGGAATATCGCTATCGGCAGATTGGCGAGCTTTCCGGCGGGCAGAAAAAACGCGTCTTTCTGGCCAGAGCCATTGCCCAGGACGGGCAGGTTATTCTTCTGGATGAGCCTTTTACCGGCGTTGACGTAAAAACCGAAGCCCGCATTATTGCCCTGTTGCGCGAGCTGCGCGATGAAGGCCGCACCATGCTGGTTTCAACGCATAACCTCGGCTCGGTAACGGAGTTTTGCGATTACACGGTGATGATCAAAGGCACCGTGCTGGCGAGCGGCCCGACGGAAACCACCTTCACCGCTGAAAACCTCGAACTGGCGTTCAGCGGCGTATTGCGTCATGTGGCGCTGAGCGGCGGCGAGGAGCATATCATCACCGACGACGAGCGCCCCTTTATCTCACGGCGCGCGGCAGGCGGAGGTGAATCATCATGAACTGGCTTGTGGAACCGTTCGGCTACCAGTACATGCTCAACGCCATGTGGGTCTCGGCAATGGTCGGCGGCCTGTGCGCCTTTCTCTCCTGCTATCTGATGCTTAAAGGCTGGTCGCTGATTGGCGACGCGCTTTCCCACTCCATCGTCCCCGGCGTGGCGGGCGCGTATATGCTGGGGCTGCCCTTCTCTCTCGGCGCGTTTCTCTCCGGCGGCCTGGCGGCGGGCAGCATGCTTTTTCTCAACCAGCGTTCACGCCTGAAGGAAGACGCGATTATCGGTCTTATCTTCTCCTCTTTCTTTGGCATCGGGCTGTTTATGGTTTCGCTCAATCCGATGTCGGTCAACATCCAGACCATTATCCTCGGCAACGTGCTGGCTATTGCGCCGGAAGATATTCTGCAACTGGCGATCATCGGCACGGTCTCTCTGGTGATTTTGCTGCTGAAGTGGAAAGATCTGATGGTGACTTTTTTCGACGAAAACCATGCGCGATCGATTGGGCTTAACCCCGCCCGGCTGAAGCTGCTGTTTTTCACGTTGCTGTCGGTCTCCACCGTCGCCGCTCTGCAAACCGTCGGCGCTTTTCTGGTGATCTGTCTGGTGGTCACGCCTGGCGCCACCGCCTGGCTGCTGACCGATCGTTTTCCGCGTCTGTTAACCATCGCCGTCGCCATCGGCAGCCTGACCAGCTTTTTCGGCGCCTGGCTCAGCTATTGGCTGGATGGTGCGACTGGCGGGATCATCGTCGTCCTGCAAACGCTATTGTTTCTGCTGGCATTTATCTTCGCCCCGAAACACGGCCTGCTTGCCAACCGCCGTCGTGCGCGCCTGAATAAGGAGACCCCATGCGCTTAACCGCCTTACTGGAACCCTTCCAGTTTGATTTTATGATCAACGCGCTCATGGTCTCGGCAATTGTGGCGATCCCCTGCGCGTTATTGTCGGTGTTTCTGGTGCTGAAAGGCTGGGCGTTAATGGGCGACGCCATGAGTCACGCCGTGTTCCCCGGCATTGTGCTGGCCTATATCGCCGGTATTCCGCTGGCCATCGGCGCGTTTATTGCCGGGCTATTCTGCGCGGTTGCCACCGGCTATCTCGACGATAACAGCCGCATTAAGCGCGATACCATCATGGGAATCGTCTTCTCAGGAATGTTTGGCGCAGGGCTGGTGCTGTACGTTTCTATCCAGTCTGAAGTCCATCTGGATCATATTCTGTTCGGCGATATGCTGGGCGTGTCCATCAGCGATATTCTGCAAACGGCGCTGATTGCGCTGGGTATTGCGCTGATTATCGGGCTGAAATGGAAAGATTTTTTACTGCATGCCTTCGATCCGCACCAGGCAAAAGCCAGCGGCCTTAATACCTCCCTGCTGCATTATGGTCTGTTGTGCATGATCGCGTTGACCATCGTCGCAACGCTGAAATCGGTGGGGATTATTCTTTCCATCTCGCTGTTAATCGCCCCTGGCGCGATTGCGATTTTGCTGACGCGGCGTTTTGCCCGCGCGCTGATGCTGGCGGTCACGCTGTCGGTCGTCACCTCTTTTCTCGGCGTTTATCTGTCGTTTTTCCTCGACAGCGCCCCTGCGCCAACCATCGTGGTATTGTTCACTGCGATCTTCATCGTGGCATTTATTTACGCTACGTTGCGGGAGCGGCGTTCCGAAATGCAGCTCAAACAGCAGTTATAAAAATCAGAAACGGAATAAGGATCGATAAGTCGTCCATCGCTGCTTTCCCTGAAATGCGTATCTCCGTTATCATGTGCCCCTTATGTGATAACAACGAAAAGAAAAAGCATCGCAATCCATTTAAAATCAGGGAACTGGACACGACTCCATGAGTACAATCGATAATCTCGACGCCCACACCCCCATGATGCAGCAGTATCTCAAGCTGAAAGCCCAGCACCCGGAGATCCTGCTGTTTTACCGCATGGGCGATTTTTACGAACTGTTTTACGACGATGCACGCCGCGCCTCGCAATTACTCGATATTTCGCTGACCAAACGCGGCGCATCGGCGGGCGAACCGATTCCGATGGCGGGCATCCCGCATCACGCCGTCGAAAACTACCTTGCGAAGCTGGTCAATCAAGGGGAGTCCGTCGCAATCTGTGAACAGATTGGCGATCCGGCCACCAGCAAAGGCCCGGTTGAACGTAAGGTCGTGCGCATCGTTACGCCTGGCACCATCAGCGATGAAGCGCTGTTGCAGGAGCGCCAGGACAACCTGCTGGCCGCCATCTGGCAGGACAGCAAAGGCTACGGTTACGCCACGCTGGACATCAGCTCCGGGCGTTTTCGCTTAAGCGAACCGGTTGACCGTGAAACGATGGCCGCAGAATTACAGCGCACTAACCCGGCAGAACTGCTGTACGCCGAAGATTTTGCCGAAATGGCGCTGATCGACGGCCGCCGTGGTTTACGCCGTCGCCCGCTGTGGGAATTTGAAATCGATACCGCTCGCCAGCAGCTAAACCTGCAATTTGGTACACGGGACCTGATCGGCTTTGGCGTAGAGAACGCACCACGCGGCCTGTGCGCCGCAGGCTGTCTGTTGCAGTACGTCAAAGACACCCAGCGCACTTCACTGCCGCACATTCGCTCCATTACGATGGAACGCCAGCAGGACAGCATCATTATGGATGCCGCCACGCGCCGCAACCTGGAGATCACCCAGAACCTGGCGGGCGGCGTGGACAATACGCTGGCTTCGGTGCTCGACTGCACCGTCACGCCAATGGGCAGCCGTATGCTCAAACGCTGGCTGCATATGCCGGTGCGCGACACGAAAACCCTGATCGAACGTCAGCAGACCATTGGCGCGTTGCAGGATGTGACCAGTGAATTGCAACCGGTGCTGCGTCAGGTGGGCGACCTGGAGCGTATCCTCGCCCGTCTGGCCTTGCGTACCGCCCGACCACGCGATCTCGCCCGTATGCGTCACGCCTTCCAGCAGTTACCGGAACTGCGCGCACAGCTTGAAACCGTAACCAGCGCCCCCGTGCAGAACCTGCGCGAGAAAATGGGCGAGTTTACCGAACTGCGCGATCTGCTGGAACGCGCCATTATCGATGCGCCGCCGGTTCTGGTGCGCGACGGCGGCGTTATTGCGCCGGGCTACAACGAAGAGCTGGACGAATGGCGCGCGCTGGCTGACGGGGCGACCGACTATCTCGATCGTCTGGAAATCCGCGAGCGTGAACGTACCGGGCTGGATACGCTGAAAGTCGGCTTTAACGCCGTACACGGTTATTACATCCAGATCAGCCGTGGGCAAAGCCACCTGGCGCCCATTAACTACGTCCGCCGTCAGACGCTGAAAAACGCCGAGCGCTACATTATTCCCGAGCTGAAAGAGTACGAAGACAAAGTTCTGACCTCTAAAGGCAAAGCGCTGGCGCTGGAAAAACAGCTTTATGACGAACTGTTCGATCTGCTGCTCCCTCACCTGGCAGAGCTGCAACAGAGCGCCAATGCTCTGGCTGAGTTGGACGTGCTGGTCAACCTGGCTGAACGCGCGTATACGCTGAATTATACCTGTCCGACCTTTAGCGATAAGCCCGGCATTCGTATTACCGAAGGTCGCCATCCGGTTGTCGAGCAGGTGCTGAACGAGCCGTTTATCGCCAACCCGCTGAACCTTTCCCCGCAGCGCCGGATGCTGATTATCACCGGGCCGAACATGGGGGGTAAAAGCACCTATATGCGTCAGACCGCGCTGATTGCGCTGCTGGCGTATATTGGCAGCTACGTGCCTGCGCAAAGCGTTGAGATTGGCCCGATCGACCGCATCTTTACCCGCGTAGGCGCGGCGGACGATCTGGCTTCCGGCCGTTCAACCTTCATGGTCGAGATGACAGAAACCGCCAATATTTTGCACAACGCGACCGAAAACAGTCTGGTTTTGATGGACGAAATCGGGCGCGGCACATCGACCTATGACGGCCTGTCGCTGGCGTGGGCGTGTGCGGAAAATCTGGCGAATAAGATCAAAGCGCTGACGCTGTTCGCCACCCACTACTTCGAACTGACGCAGTTGCCGGAGAAAATGGAAGGCGTCGCGAATGTGCATCTGGACGCGCTGGAACACGGCGATACCATCGCCTTTATGCACAGCGTGCAGGACGGGGCGGCAAGCAAGAGTTACGGTCTGGCGGTAGCTGCGCTGGCGGGCGTGCCGAAAGAGGTGATCAAACGCGCGCGGCAGAAGCTGCGCGAGCTGGAAAGCCTCTCGCCGAATGCCGCCGCGACCCAGGTGGACGGTACGCAGATGTCGCTGCTGTCGGTTGCGGAAGAGACCTCTCCTGCCGTTGAAGCGCTGGAGAACCTCGACCCTGACTCTCTGACGCCACGCCAGGCGCTGGAGTGGATCTACCGGTTGAAGAGTCTGGTGTAAATCAGAAACGCCCGGTGGCGCTACGCTTACCGGGCCTACAAGAAGCATCACAATCCGTAGGCCGGATAAGGCGTCAGCCGCCATCCGGCACAACGCCCGATGCACAGGCCAGCAAAACACACCACAATCCGTAGGCCGGATAAGGCGTAGCCGCCATCCGGCACAATGCCCGGTGCACAGGCCAGCAAGACACAGCACAATCCGTAGGCCGGATAAGGCGTAGCCGCCATCCGGCACAACGCCCGATGCACAGGCCAGCAAGACACATCACAATCCGTAGGCCGGATAAGGCGCCAGCCGCCATCCGGCACAACGCCCGATGCACAGGCCAGCAAGACACACCACAATCCGTAGGCCGGATAAGGCGCCAGCCGCCATCCGGCACAACGCCCGGTGCACAGGCCAGCAAGACACATCACAATCCGTAGGCCGGATAAGGCGCCAGCCGCCATCCGGCTTTTTTATTAACGCTTATCTTCCGCCAGCAGCGGTGGAATGCCCGGCACCATCGGCGCTTGATCAATATCTTTCTGCGTCATGCGAAACGCTTGCGGGTAATGTTCACGGCTGGTACGGCGTAGCGGCTCGGTATCACGCCAGGTGTACAGACAATGCTGGCACTGATACACCGTCCAGATCCCTTTGACCGGAGAGGTCGCCATCAATTCAATATGTTCATCAGCGCAACGTGGACAAATCATCTGCTACTCCTTATTTACGGTTGGCCAGCATGGCAGTCAGCTTTTCAGCCCAGGCTTTGGTTTCCGGTAAATCACATACCGGCTGGCTATAGTGGCCGCGATTATCCGGCGCAACCGGCGTTGTGGCGTCGATGATCAGTTTGTCAGTGATCCCCGCCGGGCTTGAGCCTGGGTCCAGTTCCAGTACCGACATGTTCGGCAGTTGCACCAGATCGCCTGCCGGGTTGACCTTCGACGACAGCGCCCACATCACCTGCGGCAGGTTGAACGGATCGACATCCTCATCAACCATAATCACCATCTTCACATAGCCCAGACCGTGCGGCGTGGTCATTGCCCGCAGGCCGACCGCGCGGGCAAATCCGCCGTAGCGTTTTTTGGTCGAGATAATCGCCAGCAGGCCGTGGGTATACATGGCGTTAACCGCCTGCACTTCCGGGAATTCCGCTTTCAACTGCTGATACAGCGGCACACAGGTCGCTGGCCCCATCAGGTAGTCGATTTCAGTCCACGGCATCCCCAGATAGAGCGATTCAAAAATCGGTTTAGTACGATAAGACACTTTGTCGATGCGCACCACCGTCATATTGCGCCCACCAGAATAGTGGCCGGTAAACTCGCCAAACGGCCCTTCAATTTCACGCTTACGGCTTTCGATCACCCCTTCAAGGATCACTTCTGAACCCCACGGCACATCAAAGCCGGTCAGCGGCGCGGTGGCGATCGGGTATGGGCTTTCGCGCAGCGCGCCCGCCATTTCATACTCAGACTGATCGTATTTCAGCGGCGTGGCGCCCATCAGAGTGATGATCGGATCGTTACCGAGCGTAATAGCAATCGGCAGATCTTCGCCACGCTCTTCCGCCTTATGCAGATGCAGCGCGATATCGTGCATTGGCACCGGTTGCAGGCCCAGCTTGCGCTTGCCTTTCACTTCCATCCGGTAGATACCCACATTCTGCTTGCCGAAGTGATCCGGGTCGAGCGGATCGCGGGAGACGACACAGGCTTTATCCAGATAGAAGCCGCCATCGCCATCGTTGAGGCGAAACAGCGGCAGAATATCAAACAGGTTGATCGCCTCGCCATCAACGGTGTTTTCCGCCCACGCCGGGTTGACACGGCGCTCGGGGGCGACGGGGAACGTGTCCCAGCGGCGGATAAATTCATCAATTTGCTTTTTTACTGGCGTATTAGGCGGCAAGCCTAAAGAGATGGCATGGTTCTGCCAGGAACCAATGGTGTTCATCGCCACGCGCGCATCCGTGAAGCCACGGATATTGTCGAACCACAGCGCCGGCGCGCCGTCGCCAATGCGCCCGGTTGCGTTAGCCGCAGCAGCCAGATCCGGCTCTGCATTCACTTCTTCACTGATTTTCAGCAGTTGCCCCTGCTCGTCGAGCACCTGCAAAAAGCTGCGTAAGTCATCAAATGCCATTATTCATTCTCCTGTGAAAAATTCTGCGCCTGCTGCAACCCCTGCCAGCGCCGGGCGCGCGGATACTCCAGACCAAACTGATCCAGCACACGCGCCACAATATGCTGCGTAATATCATCAATGGTTTGCGGATAGTTGTAGAAAGCAGGCATGGGCGGCACCATCGCGACCCCCATGCGGGAAAGGGCGAGCATGTTTTCCAGATGGATCGTGCTGAGCGGCATTTCACGCGGCACCAGCACCAGTTTGCGCCCTTCTTTCAGCACCACGTCGGCGGCACGGCCAACTAACCCCTCGGCATATCCTGCGCGAATCCCCGCCAGCGTTTTCATACTGCAAGGAATAATGATCATGCCGTCGGTGCGAAATGAGCCGGAAGAGATCGTCGCCGCCTGATCCGCCGGGTTATGGCAGTAATCAGCCAGTCCGGCAACATCTCGCGCACTGTAAGGCGTTTCCAGCTCAATGGTCGTTTTGGCCCACTTAGACATTACCAGGTGTGTTTCTACTGTCGGCATTTGCCGCAGCGCCTGTAGCAGCACAATGCCTAGCGGCGCCCCCGTTGCGCCGGTCATCCCCACAATCAGTCTCATCCATCACTCCATTTTGTTCGCATACGAACGTTTTAGATAAAATACGCTACCCGGAATACCTGGACAAGCTTCATTCCCCATAGCCGCACGGAGAGCTAAAAGATTGAGCATTATAAAAATTGCTACAACCCGTTATGATAGCAACAGATATTTTGCCAGGAGCGCACATGGAGTTACGAAACACAGCGTTTCATCTGTTACGTCAGCTTTTTCAACAGCATACGGCCCGCTGGCAGCACGAATTACCGGAACTGACCAAGCCACAGTATGCGGTAATGCGCGCTATTGCTGAGCACCCAGGCATTGAGCAGATTGCCCTAATGGAGGCGGCGGTCAGTACAAAAGCGACGCTGGCGGAGATGCTAAGCCGAATGGAAAGCCGGGGACTGGTGACGCGGGAAAGCGATCCACAAGATAAACGCCGCCGCTTTGTTTATCTCACTGGCGAAGGAGAAACGCTGCTGACCGGCGCCATGCCGTTGGGGGATCGTGTGGATGATGAATTTTTAGGGCGCCTGAGCGACGATGAGCGTGCGCAGTTCACGCAGCTGGTGCGCAAGATGATGAGGTAAAGTCAGCCTGGGATATTTTTGTCGGCCCGATAAGCAAAGCGCCATCGGGCAATAAGTGCCGGATGGCGGCTACGCTTTATTTGGCCTACGAATTGACGGCCAAAGAAAAAGGCCAGTCTCACGACTGGCCTTTTTTTGACGAATAATCACTTACTCACGGAACAGCGCTTCGATATTCAGCCCCTGAGTCTGCAAAATTTCGCGCAGACGACGCAGGCCTTCAACCTGAATCTGACGAACACGTTCACGGGTGAGACCAATTTCACGCCCCACATCTTCCAGTGTCGCCGCTTCATACCCCAGCAGACCGAAACGACGTGCCAGCACTTCACGCTGTTTGGCGTTCAGTTCGAACAGCCATTTGACGATACTCTGTTTCATATCATCATCTTGCGTGGTGTCTTCCGGGCCGTTCTCTTTTTCATCGGCCAGGATATCCAGCAACGCTTTTTCGGAATCACCACCCAGCGGGGTGTCTACCGAGGTTATGCGCTCGTTGAGACGAAGCATACGGCTGACGTCATCAACCGGTTTATCCAGTTGCTCTGCTATCTCTTCCGCGCTCGGTTCGTGGTCCAGTTTATGCGACAACTCTCGTGCGGTACGCAGATAGACGTTCAGCTCTTTAACAATGTGAATCGGCAGTCGAATCGTACGGGTTTGGTTCATAATGGCCCGTTCGATCGTCTGGCGAATCCACCAGGTAGCGTATGTTGAGAAACGGAACCCACGTTCAGGGTCAAACTTCTCGACGGCACGGATAAGCCCCAAATTGCCCTCTTCAATCAGGTCCAGCAACGCCAGTCCACGATTGCCATAACGGCGGGCAATTTTTACCACCAGACGCAAGTTACTCTCAATCATGCGACGGCGAGAGGCAACATCTCCACGCAGTGCGCGACGCGCAAAATAAACTTCTTCTTCGGCCGTTAACAGTGGCGAATAACCAATCTCACCAAGGTAAAGCTGAGTCGCGTCCAACACACGCTGTGTGGCCCCTTGCGATAACAGCTCCTCTTCAGCCAGGTCGTTATCACTGGGTTCCTCTTCACTCAAGGCTTTTTCGTCAAAAGCCTCTACTCCGTTCTCATCAAATTCCGCGTCTTCATTTAAATCATGAACTTTCAGCGTATTCTGACTCATAAGGTGGCTCCTACCCGTGATCCCTGGACGGAACTAGCAAGTGCAAGCCTGGTTCCGCCGAATTATCGCTGCGGTAAATAGCGCAGCGGGTTTACGGATTTCCCCTTGTAACGAATTTCAAAATGCAAGCGTGTAGAACTGGTTCCGGTGCTACCCATGGTAGCGATTTTTTGCCCCGCCTTAACTTCTTGTTGTTCCCGGACCAGCATCGTATCGTTATGGGCGTAGGCACTCAGGTAATCATCGTTGTGTTTGATGATAATAAGATTACCGTAACCGCGCAGCGCGTTACCGGCATATACGACGCGTCCATCTGCGGTCGCGACAATAGCCTGTCCTTTACTGCCTGCAATGTCGATCCCTTTGTTGCCACCTTCGGTAGCCGCGAAGTTTTCGATCACTTTGCCCTCAGTCGGCCAGCGCCATGTGGAGATTGGCGAACTGGTTGACGTACTGCTTGCGGTCGGTTCGGTTGTGCTCGCTGTTGGTGCCGTTACAGGCGCTGTGACCACGGTCCCAGCAGGCTTGTTGTTCGGCAACATTTTATTAGCACTTTGTTCACCTGAATCCTCAGAATACGTAATTGTCGGTTTCGACGCAACTACAACGGTGGAATTTTGTGCAGGTTTGGTCACAACTCCTTGCTCTACTGCATCCGCCTGCGTAATCGCGTTGCCGCCGGTAATTGGCGTGCCTGAGGCATTGCCGACCTGGAGCGTTTGCCCCACATTCAGGCCATATGGGGCCGGAACGTTGTTACGCTGAGCAAGGTCGCGGAAATCGTTCCCGGTGATCCAGGCGATATAGAAAAGCGTGTCGCCTTTTTTAACGGTGTATGTGCTGCCGCCGGTGTAGCTGCCTTTCGGAATGTTCCCATACTGGCGGTTGTACACGATACGGCCATTTTCCATTTGCACAGGCTGCTCAGCGACCGGCTGAATCTGCCGGGACTGGGCAACCGGTTGAACAGGCTGCACGGGCTGAATCTGCGGCGTTTGTTGCGCCGTGGTCCCCATTTTGGGCGGCGGCGTGATCAGCATCCCGGAGCTGGTGCTCGACGGGGTATTACCATTAACTGAGCTTACCGGCGCAGGAGGATTCGAAGAATTGGAACAACCTGCCAGCCATAGCGAAACCAGCGACAATGCCGCAATGCGGCTAACGGTGAATTTTGGGCTTCCCGCGCTCATTTATCCCCCAGGAAAAATTTGGTTAACAACCAGTGACGTAATAACCGTGCAAGGCATCGGCCTGGACGCTGGAAACGTCCCCACAATACGCTTACCCTTTATAAAATAACCAGGAAAAATCCGGGTATTAAAGGATGCTTAAGCGAGTTCGCCTTTCACTAAAGGCACAAAGCGGACGGCCTCCACGGTATCGATAATAAATTCGCCTCCCCGGCGACGCACCCGTTTCAAGAACTGATGCTCCTCACCCACGGGTAAAACGAGAATCCCGCCTTCATCCAGTTGCGTCATTAACGCCGTCGGAATTTCCGGCGGAGCTGCCGTCACGATGATGGCGTCAAACGGGGCGCGAGCCTGCCAACCTTGCCATCCATCGCCATGACGAGTTGAAACATTGTGTAAATCAAGCTGTTTCAGGCGACGACGCGCCTGCCATTGCAGCCCTTTAATGCGCTCCACCGAGCACACATGCTGTACCAGATGCGCGAGAATCGCCGTCTGATACCCGGAGCCGGTGCCGATCTCCAGCACTCTGGATTGCGGCGTCAGCTCAAGCAATTCTGTCATTCGCGCCACCATATAGGGCTGCGAAATGGTCTGCCCCTGGCCAATCGGCAAAGCGATATTGTCCCAGGCTTTATGTTCAAACGCTTCATCAATGAATTTTTCACGCGGGACGGCGGCAAGCGCATCCAGCACTTGCTCATCTTTGATGCCCTGAGCGCGCAATTGTTCAAGAAGAGTGTGTACGCGTCTGCTTACCATTGCGCGTCAACTCCCACGCTGTCTAACCAGTCCGAAACCACATCATGCGCGCTATACGCCGTTAAATCCACATGCAGCGGGGTAACGGAGACATAGCCCTCATCCACCGCCGCAAAATCGGTGTCCGGCCCGGCGTCGCATTTGCCGCCCGGCGGGCCGATCCAGTACAGCGTGTTGCCGCGCGGGTCCTGCTGTGGAATAACCTGATCGGCCGGATGGCGGCTGCCGCAGCGGGTTACGCGAATGCCTTTGATTTGATCCAGCGGCAGATCCGGGACATTGATATTCAGAATGCGTCCGGTACGCAGCGGCTCCCGACGTAATGCACGCAAAATAGAGCAGGTTACCGCTGCCGCCGTCTCATAGTGCTGATGACCGTCAAGCGATACCGCCAGCGCGGGAAAACCCAGGTGACGGCCCTCCATCGCTGCTGCGACGGTCCCGGAATAGATGACATCATCGCCCAGATTGGGGCCCGCGTTAATGCCTGAAACCACAATATCCGGGCGCGGACGCATCAGCGCGTTCACGCCCAGGTAGACGCAGTCGGTCGGTGTGCCCATCTGCACGGCGATATCGCCGTTATCAAAGGTAAAGGTACGAAGCGAGGATTCCAGCGTCAGCGAGTTTGACGCGCCACTGCGGTTACGATCCGGGGCGACGACCTGTACGTCAGCAAACTCACGCAGCGCTTTCGCCAGCGTTTGTATACCGGGCGCGTGGACCCCATCATCGTTACTCAGCAATATGCGCATAATCACCCATTGTGTTAATCAGTTCCCTTACGACGCTGGTGGCGAAACTGCCTGCCGGTAGCCAGAAGCGCAGCTCAACGGTGACGTCATCCCACCAGTTCCAGCGTAATTGTTGCGGATAGAGCAGCATCGCTCTGCGCGCCGCTTCAACCTTTTCGCGCAGCAGTAACGATTGCAGTTCGCCCTCATCCGCAATGGCAGCCTCTTCAAACGCCAGCGCGTCGCGCAGGGTTCCCCACTCGCCGCTACCGGGAAGCGCCGCCGTAATCATCAGTTCTTTTTCGTCAACGCGACGCTGCAATTCCGCCTGTTCTTCCTGCGTGGCCACAAACCAGCTCCCGCGCCCCGCTAATTGTAGCGCATCGCCATCAACAACTTGATTAAAGTCTGGTTTTTTCACGCGTTCGTTGACGATCTGATTAAACAACGCACTGCGGGCCGCCGACAACCAAAAACTGCGTTTATTGCGATCGCGCACCGGCGCATTGCTTTGCGCCCAGCGCAGCGCGCCTTGCAGGTTGCTGCCGCCAATACCGAATCGCTGCGCGCCAAAATAGTTTGGTACGCCGCGCGTATTGATGGCCTGTAGCCGGGCTTCGACATCATCACGATGGCTGACTTCACGCAGCACCAGCGTAAACGCGTTGCCCTTCAGCGCGCCTAAACGCAGCTTACGTTTGTGACGCGCGTACTCCAGCACTTTACAGCCTTCAATCTGGAATGCGCTCAGGTCTGGCATCTCTTTGCCCGGCACGCGCGCGCACAGCCACTGTTCAGTGACGGCATGCTTGTCTTTCTGCCCGGCAAAGCTCACTTCACGGGCATGAATTTTAAGGAATTTCGCCAGCGCATCGGCCACAAAACGGGTGTTACAACCGTTTTTCAGAATGCGAACCAGAATATGTTCGCCTTCGCCATCTGGCTCAAAACCTAAATCTTCAACCACCACAAAATCTTCCGGGTTCGCTTTAAGCAGCCCGGTGCCCTGCGGCTTTCCGTGGAGGTACGTCAGGTTTTCAAACTCGGTCATTTCGCGGCCTTAATCAGTAGCGCCACCGCTTCGCAGGCAATCCCTTCCCCACGCCCGGTGAACCCGAGTTTCTCCGTGGTGGTCGCCTTGACGTTGACATCATCCATATGACAACCAAGATCTTCCGCGATAAACACGCGCATTTGCGGGATATGCGGCAGCATCTTCGGCGCCTGGGCGATAATGGTCACGTCCACGTTACCAAGGGTATAGCCTTTGGCCTGAATGCGTCGCCATGCTTCCCGCAGCAATTCGCGGCTGTCCGCGCCTTTAAAGGCCGGATCGGTATCCGGGAAAAGTTTGCCGATATCGCCAAGCGCCGCCGCGCCGAGCAGCGCATCGGTCAGCGCATGCAGCGCCACGTCGCCATCAGAATGCGCCAGCAGCCCTTTGTCATACGGGATGCGCACGCCACCAATGATAATTGGGCCTTCTCCGCCAAAAGCGTGTACGTCAAAACCGTGTCCGATTCGCATCATGCATTCTCCTGATATACACATCATCCTTCAAGCTGCCTCTTTGTTGGCTGCCTTTGTTCACCCCAGTCACTTACTTATGTAAGCTCCTGGGGATGCACTCAGTTGCCGCCTCGATGCAGCCTGAATGATTTTGTGTCTAGATTGTTCGGGTCAGATAAAATTCCGCAAGCGCCAGATCTTCCGGGCGGGTGACTTTTATATTATCAGCCCGGCCTTCAACCAGTTGGGGATGAAAACCGCAATACTCCAGCGCGGACGCCTCATCGGTAATGATCGCGCCTTCGTTCAGCGCACGGCTCAGGCAATCGTGCAGCAGCTCGCGTGGGAAGAATTGCGGCGTTAACGCGTGCCACAGGTCGGTACGCTCTACGGTATGCGCAATGGCGGCTTTACCCGGCTCGGCGCGTTTCATGGTGTCGCGTACCGGAGCGGCGAGGATTCCACCCGTGCGGCTGGTTTCGCTAAGCGAGAGCAGGCGCGCCAGGTCATCCTGATGCAGACAAGGCCGGGCGGCGTCATGCACCAGCACCCACTGCGCGTCACCGGCCGCCCGTAAGCCTGCCAGTACGGAATCGGCGCGCTCGTCGCCCCCGTCCACGACGGTGACCTGCGGATGTTGCGCCAGAGGAAGTTCGGCGAAGCGGCTGTCGCCAGGGCTGATTGCGATAACGACGCGCGTCACCCGGGGATGCGCCAGCAGCGCATGCACCGAGTGTTCAAGAATGGTTTTATTGCCAATAGAGAGATATTGCTTAGGACATTCCGTTTGCATTCGGCGGCCAAATCCGGCAGCCGGTACCACAGCGCAAACGTCCAATAAAGTGGCTGCCATGTCATTTCCTGGGCTGATTTATCGATTAGTTTGCCCCGCAGCCTGAGCACGTTTAGACGCGTCAGGCACCAGACGGTAAAAAGTTTCGCCCGGTTTGGTCATGCTGAGTTCATTACGCGCGCGCTCCTCGATCGCTTCCTGGCCGCCATTGAGATCGTCAATTTCGGCGAAAAGCTGATCGTTACGCGCTTTAAGTTTCGCATTCGTAGCTTGCTGCGCAGCCACATCATCGTTGACGCGGCTGTAGTCATGTATGCCGTTCTTACCGAACCACAGCGAATACTGCAACCAGACCAGTAAAGTCAGCAGCAGCAGCGTTAGTTTACCCATCCTGCCCCCTGAAAAACGGCACCATCATCCCATAACTTTCCCAGAGACTCTACTCTGAGGCGGGAATGCCGCGACAACGCGGGCAAATGTACCACATTTATCCGCCGATCCGCATATCTCGTGCAGGGAGAACATAATCTTATTGTTGGTTACGGTTTGAATTATGGCCACTCTCGCCCGTCATGAAAAGGGAGGGCTGACCTACCCCAACAGCCACATGAAGAGCGCGCCAAACATCGCGCCTACCGTTAATAGCGTAGCCGTAATGCTGTAGAACAGTTTGCCGCTCATGATTGAATGCAGGGCCACGCCGACCACAACCGCAACGGGCATGAGCGCCAGGAAAAAGGGCCAGGTATAGAGGAAGAAAAACAGCGTGTTAGGGCCATAGATGAGAAAGGGAATTCCCAACGCCAGCAGCCACGAGGCAAAACCGACCACGGCGCCCGGCAGTGACCAGGTTGTGTCGTCGTCGGTCGTGAGGGCATCTGACCTTGTGATAGTAATGTTATGGCTATTACGCATATCGAATCCTGTAACCTTGACTCACCGGGCATACAAGCCCGGCGGTGTCTCAGGATCTGATAATATCGCCCTGTCTCAGTAGATCTAATAATTGGGCAACCAAATTTGTTACTAATTGTTCACCATCCAGATGAACTTCAGGCGATTCAGGCGTTTCATATACCGAATCAATGCCGGTGAAATTACGCAGTTCACCCGCCCTGGCCTTCTTGTACAGCCCTTTAGGATCACGCGCTTCACAGGTTGCCAGCGGCGTATCGACAAAAACCTCGATAAACCGCCCCTCCCCGATGCGCTCGCGCACCATCTGCCGCTCCGCGCGATGCGGCGAAATAAACGCCGTCAGCACCACCAGCCCGGCATCCACCATCAGGTTCGCAACCTCCCCCACCCGACGGATATTCTCTTTACGGTCTGCGTCGCTAAAGCCAAGATCGCTGCACAGGCCGTGACGGACATTATCGCCATCCAGCAGCCAGGTGCTGACGCCCAGCTTATGCAGGGCCTCTTCCAGCGCGCCTGCAATCGTTGATTTCCCTGAACCGGAAAGTCCCGTAAACCAGACCACTGCCCCTTTATGCCCATGCAGCGCTTCACGATCTTCGCGCGTTACCGCATGGGCATGCCAGACGACATTTTCGTCATGCAGCGCCATTACTTGCCTCCCAGCAAATCACGCGCGCCCCAGTGCGGGAAGTGGCGACGGATCAGCGCGTTCAGTTCCAGCTCAAAGGCGCTGAACCCGGAAGGCATCGCGGCGGTGCGCTCAATAGGCTCACGCACCAGCCCCGCGCCAACGGTCACGTTGGACAGCCGGTCGATGATGATTAACCCGCCAGTGACCGGGTTCTGCTGGTATGTATCCAGCACTAACGGTTCGTCAAAAGTCAGTTCGACCAGACCGATACCGTTCAACGGCAGGCTTTCCACCTCGCGCTGGGTCAGGTTGTTGATATCAACCTGATGGCGAATGGCATCGACGCGCGCACGGGTCTTTTTACCGGCAATCTTGATGTCATAACTCTGCCCGGCCGACAGCGGTTGTTCCGCCATCCATACCACATCAACGGCGGCGCTCTGTACAGCTGGCAGGTTTTCGCCTGCATCCAGCAACAAATCGCCACGGCTGATGTCGATTTCATCTTTCAGCACCAGCGTAATCGCTTCACCGGCGTGCGCCTCTTGCAGATCGCCATCAAAGGTGACGATGCGCGCCACGTTGGATTCAACGCCGGACGGCAGAACTTTGACACGCTGCCCGACCTTCACGCTGCCGGAGGCCAGCGTTCCGGCATAACCACGGAAATCGAGGTTCGGACGGTTCACATACTGTACCGGGAAGCGCATCGGCTGGGTGTCGACAACCCGCTGGATCTCAACCGTCTCCAGCACTTCCAGCAGCGTCGGGCCGTTGTACCACGGCATACTGGCGCTCTGGGTCGCGACGTTATCCCCTTCCAGCGCAGAAAGCGGCACAAAGCGGATGTCCAGGTTCCCCGGCAGCTGCCCGGCAAACGTCAGGTAATCTTCGCGAATACAGGCGAACGTCTCCTCGCTGAACCCCACCAGATCCATCTTGTTGATCGCCACCACCAGGTGCTTGATGCCCAGCAGCGTAGAGATGAAACTGTGGCGGCGGGTCTGATCCAGCACGCCTTTGCGGGCGTCGATCAGCAGGATCGCCAGATCGCAGGTCGATGCGCCGGTCGCCATGTTACGCGTGTACTGCTCGTGCCCTGGCGTGTCGGCAATAATAAATTTGCGTTTCTCGGTCGAGAAATAGCGGTATGCCACATCAATGGTAATTCCCTGCTCGCGCTCAGCCTGCAACCCGTCGACCAGCAGCGCCAGATCGAGTTTTTCACCCTGGGTGCCATGACGCTTACTGTCGTTATGCAGCGACGAGAGCTGATCTTCATAAATCTGACGCGTATCGTGCAGCAGTCTGCCAATCAGCGTGCTTTTACCGTCGTCGACGCTGCCGCAGGTCAAGAAACGCAGCAGGCTTTTGTGTTGCTGGGCAACCATCCAGGCTTCGACGCCGCCTTCATTAGCGATTTGTTGTGCAAGTGTGGTGTTCATGGCGGCTCCTTAGAAATACCCCTGACGTTTCTTCAGCTCCATTGAGCCCGCCTGGTCGCGGTCAATCACGCGCCCCTGACGTTCACTGGTGGTCGAGACCAGCATCTCTTCAATAATTTCCGGCAGCGTCTGCGCGCTGGATTCCACCGCTCCCGTGAGCGGCCAGCAGCCGAGGGTACGGAAACGTACCATGCGTTTTTTGATCACCTCGCCGGGTTGCAGGTCAATACGATCGTCATCGATCATCATCAGCATGCCGTCGCGCTCCAGCACCGGGCGCTCAGCGGCCAGGTACAGCGGCACGATCTCGATATTTTCCAGCCAGATGTACTGCCAGATATCCTGCTCGGTCCAGTTAGAGAGCGGGAAAACGCGGATGCTTTCGCCTTTGTTAATCTGCCCGTTGTAGTTGTGCCATAGCTCCGGGCGCTGGTTTTTCGGGTCCCAGCGGTGAAAGCGGTCGCGGAAGGAGTAAATACGCTCTTTGGCGCGCGACTTCTCTTCGTCGCGGCGCGCGCCGCCGAACGCGGCGTCAAAGCCATATTTATCCAACGCCTGTTTCAACCCTTCGGTTTTCATAATATCGGTGTGTTTAGCGCTGCCGTGAACGAACGGGTTAATCCCCATCGCCACCCCTTCCGGGTTTTTATGCACCAGCAGTTCACAACCGTAGGCCTTTGCGGTGCGATCGCGGAATTCGTACATCTCACGAAACTTCCAGCCGGTATCAACGTGCAGCAGCGGAAACGGCAACGTACCTGGATAAAACGCTTTACGCGCCAGATGCAGCATGACGCTGGAATCTTTACCGATGGAATACATCATCACCGGATTAGAAAATTCGGCGGCCACCTCGCGAATGATATGGATGCTTTCCGCTTCCAGCTGCCGCAGGTGGGTGAGTCGTTTTTGGTCCATAACCGTTCCTTTGCAATACCGCTATTTTGCTAAACATTCAGATAACACGACTATAGGGAGCGCAGGAGAACGAATGAAATTACGAATTGGAATGAGTAGTTCCTCAAAGGAATAACGATTTGAGAAAGCAAATATCAAAAAGTGCTTAACCCACCGGATTTAGGGCATTTCAGAGCAAATGAAATTGTTTTACGGCAATCACGGTTTCATACTAAGCGGGTAAAAATTTCTGCTCTGTATTTAAGGACTCACTATGTTTTCCGCATCGCGCCTCCGTGCAGCGCTCCTGGCGCTCGGCGTATGCTTTATCCTTCCCGCGCAGGCAACGTCACCGAAGCCTGGCGATATCGCCAATATTCAGGCACGACACATTGCAACATTCTTTCCCGGCAGAATGACCGGAACACCGGCGGAGATGCTCTCTGCCGATTATTTACGTCAGCAATTTGAGCTGATGGGATATCGCAGCGATATCCGAACATTTAATAGCCGCTATATTTATACCGCCAGGAATAATCGCAAGAACTGGCATAACGTGACGGGCAGTACCGTTATTGCGGCGCACGAAGGGAAAGCGCCGCAACAAATTATTATTATGGCGCACCTGGATACCTATGCGCCGCTGAGCGATGCCGATACCGACGCCAATCTCGGCGGTTTAACCTTGCAGGGCATTGACGATAACGCCGCCGGGCTGGGCGTGATGCTGGAACTGGCTGAACGCCTGAAAGACATCCCGACGCAGTACGGCATCCGCTTTATCGCCACCAGCGGTGAAGAAGAGGGAAAACTGGGCGCAGAAAACCTGCTTAAGCGGATGAGCGCCGCTGAGAAGAAAAATACGCTGCTGGTCATTAACCTTGATAACCTGATTGTCGGCGACAAACTCTACTTCAACAGCGGGCAGCAAACGCCGGAAGCCGTACGCAAACTGACGCGCGACCGGGCGCTGGCGATTGCGCGCAGCCACGGTATCGCCGCCGCGACCAATCCGGGTCTGAACAAGGATTACCCGAAAGGCACAGGCTGCTGTAACGACGCCGAAGTCTTCGATAAAGCCGGTATTTCCGTGCTGTCGGTTGAGGCCACCAACTGGAATCTGGGGAAAAAAGACGGCTATCAGCAGCGTGCGAAAACGCCTTCATTTCCGGCCGGAAACAGTTGGCACGA
This sequence comes from Citrobacter sp. CK180, assembly GCF_030333655.1. Classification (NCBI taxonomy): domain Bacteria; kingdom Pseudomonadati; phylum Pseudomonadota; class Gammaproteobacteria; order Enterobacterales; family Enterobacteriaceae; genus Citrobacter; species Citrobacter sp. CK180. Next base: position 160,419 of record NZ_JAOWFM010000057.1, read on the forward strand.
TGTGCGTCTGGATAACCAACAGCACATCGACAAGGCGCTACCAGGAAGAATTGAACACCGCAGTCGCGATGTCGTGCGCATCATGTTGCCGCTGGTAAAAGAACTGGCGAAAGCCGGTAAAGCCTGATGTGTCGCCCGGTGGCGGCTACGCCTTACCGGGCCTACAGAGCTGCACTTGCCGGATGGCGGCATAAATGCCTTATCCGGCCTACCAGACAGTGTCTGTAGGCCTGATAAGCGCAGCGCCATCAGGCAAACAATCACCCTTCGTGCAGCCCGCACTCGCGCTTCAGCCCGAAGAATCGCGTCTCTTCTTCCGCCATGCCGGGCTCCCATTTACGGGTGGTGTGGGTATCGCCAACCGACAGATAGCCCTGATCCCATAGCGGATGATATTTCAGACCGTGTTTTTGCAGATACTGGTACACCGTCCGGTTATCCCAGTCGATGATGGGCAGCACTTTAAAAACGCCGCGCTGAATCGCCAGCACAGGCAGATGCGCCCGGCTCCCGGATTGTTCGCGGCGCAGGCCAGCAAACCACGTTTGCGCGTTAAGCTCTTTTAACGCCCGGTTCATCGGCTCGACTTTGTTGATGTCATTGTATTTCTCAATGCCCTCAACGCCTTGCTCCCACAGTTTACCGTAGCGGGCTTCCTGCCAGGCCGCGCTTTCCGTCGCACGGTAGACTTTCAGGTTCAGGTTCAGCTTTTCCGTCAGCTCATCAATAAACTGGTAGGTTTCCGGGAACAGATAGCCGGTATCGGTCAGGATAACCGGAATATCCGGGCGAATCTGGTTAACCAGATGCAGGCTGACCGCCGCCTGAATACCAAAGCTCGACGAGAGCACGTATTCACCGGGTAGATTCTCCAGCGCCCACGCCACGCGTCCTTCAGCATCCAACTTTTCCAGCTGCGCGTTGGTTTCAGCCAGCGCCATGACGCGCTCAACTTTTGGCAATTCATTCAGGGCGTTTAGATCGAGTACGGACATAAGTTCCTCACTGTTTGCCTTGCCTGATGGCGCTGCGCTTATCCGGCCTACCGTCTACGTAGGCCGGATAAGGCATTTATGCCGCCATCCGGCGATGCACGTTATTCCCAGAAATCCCGGGCGGGATCGAGCACCGGGCGAATGATGCCCGCACGCACCGTAAAGTCGCCGAAGCCTTCACCCGCTTCGCGCTCTTTCACCCAGCGCCCAATCAATTCATCCAGCGACGCCAGAATTTCCGGCTCGGTAATATTCTCTTTGAACATACGCGGGATACGCGTTCCGATGCGATTGCCGCCCAGATGCAGGTTATAACGGCCCGGCGCTTTCCCCACCAGGCCGACTTCCGCCAGCATGGCGCGTCCGCAGCCATTTGGGCAACCCGTCACGCGCAGCACGATGTGCTCATCGCTCACGCCGTGGTGGGTCATCAACGCGTCCACTTTATCGACGAAGGTCGGCAGGAAACGCTCCGCTTCCGCCATCGCCAGCGGGCAGGTCGGGAACGATACGCAGGCCATCGAGTTTTCACGCTGCGACGTGACCGCATTCATCAGGCCGTGGTTGCGCGCCAGTTTTTCAATCTTCGCTTTCTGGCTTTCCGGCACGCCGGCAATGATCAGGTTCTGGTTGGCGGTAATACGGAATTCACCCTTATGGATCTTCGCGATCTCCAGCAGACCGGTTTTCAGCGGGCGCCCCGGATAATCCAGAATACGGCCATTCTCAATAAACAGCGTCAGGTGCCATTTGTTGTCGATGCCTTTCACCCAACCGATGCGATCGCCGCGCCCGGTAAATTCATACGGGCGGATCGGTTCAAATTTGATGCCTGCACGACGCTCGACTTCCGCCTTGAACGTCTCGACCCCAACACGCTCCAGAGTGTATTTGGTTTTGGCATTTTTACGATCGGTGCGATTACCCCAGTCGCGCTGAGTCGTCACCACCGCTTCCGCCACCGCCAGGGTATGCTCCAGCGGCAGATAGCCGAACTCGCTCGCGGTGCGGGCATACGTTTTCTTGTTCCCGTGCTCAATAGAAAGCCCGCCGCCGACCAGCAGGTTAAAGCCCACCAGCTTGCCGTTTTCCGCCACAGCGACAAAGTTCATGTCGTTGGCGTGCAGATCGATGTCGTTCTGCGGCGGGATCACCACGGTCGTTTTGAACTTACGCGGCAGATAGGTCTGGCCGAGGATCGGCTCCTCATCTGTTGTGGCGACCTTTTCCTGATCAAGCCAGATCTCCGCATAGGCGCGGGTACGCGGCAGCAAATGCTCGGAGATCTTTTTCGCCCACTCATAGGCTTCGGCATGCAGCTCAGACTCATACGGGTTAGAGGTGCACAGCACGTTACGGTTCATGTCGTTGGCGGTCGCCAGCGCGTCCAGCCCAACGGAGTGCAGCATCTGATGTACCGGCTTCACGTTCTTTTTCAGAATGCCGTGGAACTGGAAGGTCTGACGGTTAGTCAGGCGAATGCTGCCGTAAATCGTATTTTCCGCGGCGAATTTATCGATCGCCTGCCACTGTCTGGTGGTGATAACCCCACCCGGCAGACGGCAACGCAGCAGCATCGCATGACGCGGCTCCAGCTTCTGCTCGGCGCGCTCGGCGCGAATGTCGCGGTCATCCTGCTGGTACATACCGTGAAAACGGATCAGCAGAAAGTTGTCGCCTTTAAAACCGCCGGTCAGGCCGTCATTCAAATCTTCAGCAATGGTGCCGCGCAGGTAGTTGCTCTCAAGCTTCATGCGCTCGGCATCTGCCAGTTTACCTTCGACCACCAGTGGGCCTGGATGTTTTTCGCTCATTAGTAGACATCTCGCTGATAACGGCGCTCAACGCGCAGCTCACTTAAAAATTCATCCGCCGCTTCGGCATCCATACCGCCGAATTCGGCAATCACTTCCAGCAGTGCCTGCTCAACGTCTTTCGCCATGCGATTGGCGTCGCCGCAGACATAAATGTGCGCGCCGTCATTAATCCAGCGCCACAGCTCTGCGCCCTGTTCGCGCAGTTTGTCTTGTACGTATATTTTTTCTTTTTGATCGCGGGACCAGGCCAGATCGATGCGGCTCAGGACGCCCTCTTTGACATAGCGCTGCCATTCCACCTGGTAGAGGAAATCTTCGGTAAAGTGCGGGTTGCCAAAGAACAACCAGTTTTTACCCGGCGCTTCATCTGCCGCACGCTGCTGCATAAAGGCGCGGAAAGGGGCGATCCCGGTGCCTGGACCAATCATGATTACCGGTGTTTCCGGGTTGGCCGGCAGACGGAAATTATCGTTGTGTTCGATAAATACGCGCACTTCACCCTCTTCTTCCACGCGGTCGGCCAGGAAGCTTGATGCCCCGCCCGCCCGCGCCCGGCCTTCTATTTCATAACGCACGGCGCCTACGGTGATATGCACTTCGCTCTCGACTTCCGCCTGGGAAGAGGCTATCGAGTAAAGACGCGGCGTCAGCGGGCGCAGCAGCCCCACCAGCGCGTCAGCATCCAGCTGAGCCGGAGAGAAACGCAGCATATCAACGACAGGCGTCGTCGCGGCGTAATGCTGCAACTGGGCTTTATCACCCACCAGCGGCAACAGCGATTCGCTGCGGGTCAGCGTGGCGTAGTTTTCCACGATATTGGTGGTGTTCACCGTCAGCTCAAAATGCCACTGCAAGGCTTCGGCAAGCGGCAGCACCTTACCGTTAACGGTGACCGGCTCCGTGCCTTTCAGCCAGACCAGTTCGACGATCTCTTTGACCAGTTCAGGATCGTTCTGATACCAGACGCCCAGGGCATCGCCCGGCTGATAACGCAGGCCGGAATCGCCCAGATCGATTTCGATATGGCGCACATCTTTTTCCGAGTCGCGGCCGGTGATTTTCTGATTGACGGCGAGCGAGGCGCTCAGCGGCGCTTCTTTGGTATAAGGGCTGGAATGCACGTCATTCACGGCCCCTGTTGTCGCGACAGCGACCTGCGCTGCCGATGCGCTCGGCGCACGCGCTTTCAGTACGTCAACAACGCGAGCCCGCCATTCTTGTGCCGCCGCCTGGTATTCCACATCCGCATCGACGCGATCGAGCAGACGCTCACCCCCCAGTTCCGCCAGCTTGCTGTCGAAATCTTTACCCGCCTGGCAGAAAAATTCATAGGAGGTATCACCGAGGCCAAAGACGGCGAAGGCGGTGTTGTCGAGCTTCGGCGCTTTTTTAGAGAACAGAAACTTACGCAGCGCAACGGCTTCTTCCGGCGGTTCGCCTTCGCCCTGCGTGGACGCGACCACAACCAGCAGCTTCTCATTGGCGATCTGTTTGAATTTGTAGTCACCCGCATTAACCAGCGTGACGTTCAGTTTCGCCGCCAGCAGGTCATCGCGCAGGGCTTCCGCCACGCGCCGCGCATTGCCGGTTTGCGATGCAGAAATAAGCGTAATACCCGGCATTTCAGCGACAGGCGCTGGCGTGGCGGCGAGCGTGCCCGGCTGCTGGTTCAGCATTCCCCAGAAATAGCCGGAAACCCAGGCAAGCTGGGTGGGGGAAAGATCGGTTGTGGCCGCCTGAAGGCGTGCCAGTTGCTCCGGGTTTAGCGGAAGCAAAGCGGATGGTGGGGCCTGTGTTGTCATGCGTCGTTATGTTCCAGTAGCAAAGCGGAATTTATGCAAAAAGACCAAACTAGCGATAAGGTTAACGGCGGGGATAATAACAATTAAAGAAGGGATGGAAATAACAAATAACCAAATGGACTAACCTGTTTTAGTTATAGTTATTAACAACAAAAGCGATTAAACAACCTATTGAAATAGAAAGAAATAATTCACAATTCTTGTGTAAATCTCATTATCCGCGCGTCAACGCCGTTTTAGTTAATGATAAAAAATGTGCTTTCCGGTACCCTACGGCGGTTTTTGTATTCTTGAGAGTTAATCATCCATGTCCACCACCTTGTTTAAAGATTTCACCTTTGAAGCCGCTCACCGCCTGCCCCACGTACCGGAAGGGCATAAATGTGGCCGCCTGCATGGTCATTCATTTATGGTGCGCCTTGAAATTACCGGTGACGTCGATCCGCATACCGGTTGGATCATGGATTTCGCCGAACTGAAAGCCGCGTTCAAACCGACGTACGATCGTCTGGATCATTATTATCTGAACGATATTCCAGGTCTGGAAAATCCAACCAGCGAAGTGCTGGCAAAATGGATTTGGGATCAGGTTAAACCTGCCGTACCGCTGCTGAGCGCGGTAATGGTGAAAGAGACCTGCACAGCAGGCTGCGTGTATCGCGGCGAGTGATTTTTTCGTTTGTGTCGCGGGTCAATTTTCCTTAAATAACGTTATGTTAGGGTTGTGTTCTCAGGATTTCTGGAGCACAACATGGCTGACGATTTCGATATCATCATCATCGGTGCAGGGATAGCGGGCACTGCTTGTGCTTTACGCTGTGCGCGGGCTGGACTCTCAGTCCTGCTGATTGAACGCGGTGAGTTTCCCGGCAGCAAAAATCTTTCCGGCGGTCGTTTATATTGTCATGCGCTCGCCGAACTTCTTCCCGACGTTCACCAGTCCGCCCCCCTTGAACGCCGTATCACTCAGGAAAACCTCACGCTATTAACCCGTGATGGCGCGACAACCTGGTCCAGCCTGCAACCAGACGGTGACTCATGGAGTCTGCTGCGCGCCCGCTTTGATCCCTGGTTTGTCGCTCAGGCCGAGGCCGCAGGGGTACAGTGCGTTAACGGCGTTACGGTTGAAGCGCTCCATATTGAAGATGGCCGAGTCTGCGGCGTCATGTGCGAAGATGAAACGCTGCGCGCCCGTTATGTCGTACTGGCAGAAGGAGCAAACAGCGTGCTGGCGGAACGGTATGGATTCCTGCCTCGCCCCGCCGCGACATCAATGGCGCTGGGGATCAAGGAGGTGCTGGCGCTGGATAAACAGACGCTTGAAGAGCGCTTCCGATTGTCCGGGGAGGAAGGTGCCGCCATGTTGTTTAGCGGAGAAATTTGCGGCGATCTCCCCGGCGGCGCGTTTCTTTATACCAACCAGGAGACGCTCTCTTTAGGTGTAGTGTGTCCACTCTCTTCTGTTGCGCAGAGCGACATTCCGACAGTCGAACTGCTGGAACGACTCAAAGCGCATCCAGCGCTGCGTCCTTTGCTCAGAGGCAGCGAAACGCTGGAGTACGGCGCGCATCTGGTGCCGGAAGGCGGCTTACACAGCATGCCCGTCCAGTACGCAGGCGAAGGCTGGCTGCTGACAGGCGATGCGTTGCGCAGCTGCGTCAATACCGGCTTCTCCGTACGCGGTATGGATATGGCGCTCATCGGCGCTCAGGCGGCCGCGCAAACCCTGATTAACGCCTGCCAGAAACATGCGCCGCAAAATCTGTTCCCGGCCTATCATCAGGACATCCGGCACAGTCTGCTGTGGGAGGTTTTGCAACGCTATCGGGACGTTCCCGCGCTGTTGCAGCGCCCGGGATGGTATCGTCAATGGCCTGCATTAATGCAGGATATTTCTCACGAGCTCTGGCATCAGGGGCATCATCCCGTGCCGCCGCTGCGCCAGATCGTCTGGCGTCATTTTCGCCGTCACGGCCTGCGCCATCTGGCAGGCGATATTATCAGGAGCTTACGATGTCTGTAGCCCGCAACATCTGGCGCCCCGCCGATATTTCCCATATCGTTACGGCTACCGCTGTCGACAGCAAAACGGCAGAACGGCTGATCACGTCCTGCCCCGCCGGACTCTTTTCCCGCACACCGGAAGGGGGCCTGCAAGTCGACTTTCGCGGCTGCCTGGAGTGCGGCGCCTGTCGACTACTGTGTGATGAAAAAACGCTGCAACAGTGGCGCTACCCGGCATCTGGGTTTGGCATCACTTACCGATTTGGCTAATTTGATACTCTAAATAATTCGAGTTGCGAGGAAAGCCAACGCACCAGCAAATTGAAGTATGACGAGTATATAAGGATAATCTATGCCCCTGTTACACCTGCTCCGCCAGAATCCGGTGATTGCCGCCGTTAAAGATAACGCCAGCCTACAGTTAGCCATTGATTCCGAATGTCAGTTCATCTCCGTGCTGTACGGGAACATTTGCACCATCAGCGCGATTGTGAAGAAAATAAAAAATGCGGGTAAATATGCGTTTATCCACGTTGATCTGCTGGAGGGGGCGTCAAATAAAGAGGTCGTGATCCAGTTTTTAAAATTGGTCACCGAAGCGGATGGCATCATCAGCACGAAAGCGGCAATGCTGAAAGCCGCCAGAGCGGAAGGTTTTTTCTGTATTCACCGTCTGTTTATCGTTGATTCCATTTCATTTCACAATATTGATAAGCAGGTCGCGCAGTCAAACCCGGACTGTATTGAGATCCTGCCGGGCTGTATGCCGAAAGTGTTGGGCTGGGTGACAGAGAAGATACGCCAGCCGCTGATTGCCGGGGGGCTGGTATGCGATGAAGAAGACGCCCGCAATGCGATGAAAGCCGGTGTGGCGGCGCTTTCCACCACCAATACCGACGTCTGGACGTTAGCGAAACACCTTAATTAAGCCGGGCAACGCCGGATGGCGACGATAAATCGTCTTATCCGGCCTACACGTAGGCCTGATAAGCGTAGCGCCATCAGGCATTTTTGCAGCGGACCAACTCTTCCAGCACCGGTAGCCAGTCATCGACAATCCCGACATCCGCCTGCGCAAAAACCGGCGCGCTGGCATCGTGGTTTATCGCCACAACAAAACGGCTCTGGCGTACTCCGGCCATCAACGCCGCCGCTCCTGACGCGCCAGCCACGATACAGACATCCGGCGACAGCAGATGCCCCGATATTCCAGTCACGCGATCGGCATCAAAACCGCCGTTCATCACCCGCGCACGGCTGTACCCTACCTCAGCATCAAGCGCCTGACCAAGCGCGGTAATCTTATCTGCATCCGCTTCACTTCCCCCTTGCCCAACCACCAGTACGCGCCCGGCACGTAACAAAGGATGGGTAGCGACGCTATTTACGCTTTCCACCTTATCCAGCCAGTCGGGGGGCGCCGTGGGGGTAATCAGATATTCCGTCATCACAGGCAAGGAATGACCAGAAGCGCTCACCTCCGGCTGTCGCGCCAGCGACAGGCACAAAGGGCGTGCGGTAATTTGCAACGTTGCCGTCAGCGCATTCCCCCAGTGGGATTTTTTCACCAGGCCTTGTCGCACATCCACAGCCAGAACCTGACAGAGGCTGCCGCCATGCAGGCGCCAGGCGAGTCGCGTCGCCAGTTCATCGCCCGGACTACCTGCCGGAAAGATCAGCATATCAACAGGTGTCCGCAGCCATTGCGCCGCCAGCGCATCCAGTACCTGCTCTGCAACATCCGGCACGGGATCGATAATCCAGCGCTCCAGTTCTGCGGTGCAAAGCGCATTCTCTGCGATCCAGCTCGCCATCGCCGCACACTCATGCGAGTCAGTAATGATAGCAATTTTCATGACGGCATCCTCTGGCGCAAATAATCCGCCCATAGCCTCCGGGCTTTTTCCTGCGCCGTCGCGCCGCTGATAATCGTTGCATGCCGCCGCTGCTCCGGCCTCTCCAGACGCAGGCACTGAACCGCTGGTGTTGTCTCAACCACAACGTTCCGACGCTCGACGTCTGCTTTCGCCGCCGCCAGACGCTGGCGCATCCCCGGTACGGGAAGCGCCACTTCACCACACTGCCTGACGGCGATGACGGCCGGGAACCGTACCCGACAACGCCGAAGCCCGGTCATCGTTCGCTGCTCAACCACAATAAAAGGAGGCTCAAGCGTAAAACGCTCCACCTGGGTAAAACAGGGCCACGCCAGCATTTCAGCAACCAGAAATGGCGTCTGACTGTTCTGACCCTCGCTACTCTGACAGCCCGTTATAATCAGATCCGCACCGTGATTACGCTGCCAGTCGGCAATGTTCCTGGCGACAAATTCGGGAGCAAACCGCAGGTCTGCCGTCGTCTCCAGCAACACCGGCGTCTCAAAACCCAGCGCGACAAAATAGCGTAACCAGTGGAGCGCCCGCTCGTCGCCGATGCTTAACGCAGTCAACGTCATCTCACAGCCCCCATTGCGCTGAGCCAGCAGCAACGCTGCCGCCGCCTGTTCATCCGCACCTAGGGAGCAACGCAGCAAGGAAACATCCGGGCCGTGGGTATCCGCCGCCTGCCAGTCTTTCTCCGCCAGCATGCCGGGATCGGGCTCTGCCTTAAACGCTAACAGAATGTTCATTCACACCTCCCTGTCTTTTGTCCACACTCCCGGCAGCCACCAGCGGCAGCGCCTTGGTTTCCGGCGCCCACAGCCAGGTCACCACAAATCCGATGACTAATATCCCAGCCAGCAGTAATAGCGTGACCTGCATTCCCCACTGCGCCAGCGTCCAGGGCAACAAACTGGTGCTGATCGCCGCCCCTAATCGGCTCATTGCCGTGGCAAACCCGACGCCCAGGGAACGAATATCCGTCGGGAAGCTTTCCGCAGGCAGAACCCCCACCAGATTGCTGACGGCAGAAATGGTGGTACTGAACAACACAAACAGCAACAGCGTCAGGCTGCTTCCCGCCGGTAAACAAGCCATGACGACAAGCGTCGCGGCGAGCAGCATAAAACTGCCGAGCAGAAATTGGCGGTGCGCCAACAGGTGTGTTAACAGCAGCCCCAGCAGCGCGCCAACAATCAGCAGCGCGTTAAGCATCAGGCTGGCGGTTAGCGCATTTTCAAGACCGATCGTTTGTGCAATGGTGGGAAGCCAGGTGTAAATCACAAACCACGGGATCACCAGGCAGACAAAGAACACGCTGTTAAACGCGGTTCTTCGCCAGTAATGCGTTGAAAATAGCGTTTTGATATGTCTGCTCGTCGGCGCCGCCACCTCATCGCCGAGCAGCACATGCGTGCCAAAATAGCGGTGCACAATCGCATACGCTTCTGTTATCCGCCCCTGACGCATCAGCCAGCGAGGCGACTCCGGCGTTCCCCAGCGTAAGAACGTAATGCACAGCGCGGGTAATGATGCCGATGCCAGCAGCCAGCGCCAGGCATCCGGCGTTTCCTGAATAAAATGATGCCCCACCAGGCTCGCCAGAACATAGCCAATAGTCCACACCACACTGAATGCGCCCAGTAATATTCCCCGATGGCGACGCGGCGCAAATTCAGCCAGCAATGTATGACCAACCGAGTAGTCACCGCCAAGGCCGATACCAATCAGAATGCGCAAGCCAATAAGCTGTTCCGGCGTTGTGGCAAAAAACTGTAGGAAAGAGGCGATGGTTATCAGCATAAAGCTGAAGGTAAAAATTTTCTGACGCCCGATATAATCAGATACCCATCCCAGGATCAGGCTACCGAGAAAAAGTCCAACCAGCGCCGAGCCGCCAATCATCCCTTCCATAAAAGGCGTCAGTTGCATGGCGGGGGTCAGTTGGATCATGGCATAGCCGACGACGCCTAATACATAGCCATCGGTCAAATGCGCGCCGAATGTCAGCGCAGCAATGCGGCAATGAAAACCATTCAGCGGTAAATCATCCATTCGCACCGGTGAAGTGTTCATCGTAGCCCCTTCATTGTCCGGTAAAGTCGCGGCTTCCCGGTTGAGAAGCCGTTTATACGCTTCGCCCTTTAAGCTGCCTGATGCAGCTTAAAGGATTTTGCGTATAACTCTCTATTTTTCAATCGGGTAGATCGTGCCTGTATTCATAATACCGTTTGGATCAAACTGGCGCTTGAGACCTTCCAGCAGCGGCCAGGCGCTACCGTGTTCCAGCTTGCTCCAGTGAACGCGGTGCTTACCAATGCCGTGGTGATGCACCATTGAGCCGCCAAGACGGATCGTCTCTTCGCAGATGATCTTGTTGAGCGGGTTATGGTACTTATCAATCTCCTCTTCCGGCTTGCAGTCCACCACGTTGTAGTCGTACACAAAATACATGTTGGTGCCGTTGATATAGCTGTGAGAAGAGTGGCCGCCCAGCATGGTGATATCGTCCGCATGCGGGAACTCGGTACGGATACGGTTGATCACGCTTTCGTAGATTTGATGGATGCAGCTCCAGCAACCAGATACTTCCGTCGTAAAGCCCATATTGCCGGTTTTCAGGATCTGTACGCGTTCGGCAGCCACTTTTTCCGGCCCCCAGTTCAGATGGTTGAACCAGTTTTCGATAAGTTTGCTGTCCACCCGCTGGCACTGCGGGTAGCGCGCCACGATCTCCGCAATCCCTTCGCCGGTGGCTTGCGCCAGTCGCGGATTGCCTTCAGCCATAAAAATCAGCACACATTTGCCGTCGGCAAAATGCGTGAAGTGCTGGGTTCCATCTTCGGCGTCGTACAGGCGCGCAATGGAGGGGCGATAGCCTTCCACCATGACTTCACGCAGGATGTCGAAACCGGTTTTCATGTCGTCCAGCACATAGCCGTAGTAGAGGTTGTTTTCGGGCGTGAACTTAAAGATTTTCACTGTGACTTCAGTGATGTAGCACAGCGCACCTTCGTTCCCAATGATGATGTGGCGGATATCCGGCCCGGCCGCCCGGCGAGGCACGTTTTTGATGCGGGTAATGGTTCCGTCCGCCAGTACGGCTTCCAGCCCCACCACCATATCTTCAATCGCGCCGTACAGCGTGGAGAACTGGCCGATACTGCGAGTGGCGACCAGACCGCCCATCTGCGCCAGCGGCTTAGACTGCGGCGAGTGCCCGGTGGTATAGCCTTTTTCACGCAGCGCGTTTTCCAGAATCTCAAGCGGTACGCCACATTGCGCGGTTGCCTGCATGTTTTCGATATCAATACTCAGGATTTGATTCATCCCTGCGCCGTCCAGCACCACAGAATCTTTGACGACAGTTTCCAGACCGCCTTCCGTCGCAGACGCGCCGGTACGCGGCACGCCATTGATTTTATGCTGGTTCATGAATGCCAGAACGCGAGAGACCTGCTCCGTCGAACCGAGCTTAACCACGGCCGCCGGAATGGGCAACGTGTAAACGCCGTGAATATCCGCATATTTGCGAAAACGGTCAATACTGTTTTTCTTTAATACGGTTTCATCCGTAATAACACGCCCGGAACCCACAATTTCTTTTAACTGGTCAACAATCGCTTCACGGGATAATGACATAATAAATCCTTCCTGATAGTCAATGCAGAATAAAATAAAAACCAGAAACCACCGATATTAAAATTAACGCACCAGATAACCGCCATCGACAACCAAAAGATGACCATTAACATAATTTGATGCCTGACTGGCGAGGAATATCGCCGCCCCCATAAGATCCTGAGTATCACCCCAACGATTGGCCGGAATATGATCCAGTACACGCTGATTAGTTTCCGGGTTACTGCGGGTTGCCAGCGTAATATCAGTGGCATAATAACCCGGCGCAATACCGTTAACCTGAATATTATATTGCCCAAGTTCATCGCAATATGCTTTGGTAAAACCAGCAAGCGCATGCTTGGTTGCTGAATAAGCCGGAGACCACTGCCCGCCAAGATAAGAGAACAAAGAGCAGATATTAATAATTTTCCCGCTATTTTGTGGGATCATAATTTTTGCCGCTTCATAGCTCAGCTCAAACGCCGCGGTCAGGTTAACATCAATCATCGGGTCCCAGTCCGCGCGGCCAAAGTCCAGAACCTTATTCAGCTTACAGATCCCGGCGTTGTTCACCAGAATATCTACCGTGCCAAAACGCTCGCAGCAGGCGGCAATAATCTTCTGCGGCGCGCCTTTCTCGGTGATGTCCACTTGCATGAACGCCACTTCAACACCTTGTGCTTCAATGAGTTCTTTCGTTTCACCGTTATCCTTTACGAAGCTGGGAATAAAAAGGTTGGCTCCGGCTTTCGCCAGCGCCATCGCGAAAGCCTGACCCAGACCACTGTTCCCGCCCGTTACAATTGCCGTTTTCCCTTTCAGGGAGAAAAAATCCATTGAGAATGCATTGAGAGATTCGATCGACATAGTTGGCTCCAAATTCCTTCAGGCAAAAAAAAAGAAAGGTAACTTCCCCCGCGAGAGGGAAGTTACCTTTCTCATTATCTCTGGTAACTGGCGTAAATTTTTAGCACAACCTCCAGACATCTAATGTGATCGTAATCACAGATGAACCGTTCGCTTTGTAATTATGGTAAAAAACAAGAAGCGTGATTATTCTCACACTATAAGCTGCCCTTCCATGCTATTTCTAACGCAATTACTAGAGACCTGAGAAAAGTAATCCTCCTGAAAAGGCGGCTTACTTTTCTCTTTTTTTTGTCCATTACAAATGGGAATTCGATATGCAACACAACTCATATCGCCGCTGGATAACCCTCGCCATTATTAGTTTTAGCGGTGGCGTCAGTTTTGATCTGGCTTATTTACGCTATATATATCAAATTCCCATGGCAAAATTTATGGGATTTAGCAATACCGAAATAGGGCTAATAATGAGTACCTTTGGTGTTGCTGCTATTATTCTTTATGCGCCCAGCGGAATCATCGCCGATAAGTTTTCCCATCGCAAAATGATTACCTCCGCAATGATTATTACCGGACTCCTCGGTCTGGTCATGGCGACGTATCCACCGCTATGGGTCATGCTGTGCATTCAGGTCGCGTTCGCGATTACGACAATCCTGATGCTGTGGTCCGTATCCATTAAAGCCGCGTCGCTGCTTGGCGATCACAGTGAACAAGGCAAAATTATGGGCTGGATGGAAGGGCTGCGCGGCGTCGGCGTGATGTCGCTGGCAGTGTTTACCATGTGGGTCTTTTCTCGCTTCGCGCCGGATGACAGCAACAGCCTGAAAACGGTGATTCTGATTTACAGCGTGGTCTATATCCTGCTGGGTATCCTGTGCTGGTTCTTCGTCAGCGATGGTCATCATCACAGCAGCGCGGCAAAAGAAGAGAAAAAATCATTCCAGCTCAGCGATATTCTGGCCGTGTTACGCATCAGCACCACCTGGTATTGCAGCATGGTCATCTTCGGTGTCTTTACGATCTATGCCATCCTCAGCTACTCCACCAACTACCTGACCGAAATGTATGGCATGTCGCTGGTCGCCGCGAGTTACATGGGCATTGTGATCAACAAAATTTTCCGCGCTATCTGTGGCCCGCTGGGCGGCATCATTACCACTTACAGCAAAATTAAATCGCCGACGCGCGTCATTCAGCTTCTCTCCATTGTCGGAGCCGTCGCGCTTATTGCGCTGCTGGTCACCAACTCAAATCCACAGTCTGTCGTGATGGGGATCGGCCTGATTCTGCTGTTGGGCTTCACCTGCTACGCCTCACGCGGGCTTTACTGGGCCTGCCCTGGTGAAGCCAGAACGCCGTCTTACATCATGGGAACGACGGTAGGTATCTGCTCGGTTATCGGTTTTCTACCCGACGTTTTTGTTTATCCGATCGTAGGCCACTGGCAGGACACGCTCCCGGCAGCGGAAGCCTATCGCAACATGTGGCTGATGGGACTGGCGGCGCTGTGTATGGTGATTCTGTTTACCTTTTTGCTCTTTCGCAAAATTCGTACCGCTAACGCCACACCGGAAAAGATGACATCGCTGGCCGCAGAAGCCTCCGGCGAGTGAAGAGAGAAAATTAAGGAGAATGACAATGTCGAAGAAATACATCATTGGAATTGATGGCGGAAGTCAGAGTACGAAGGTCGTGATGTACGATCTCGAAGGGAATGTGGTGTGCGAAGGGAAAGGATTGTTACAGCCCATGTATACACCCGATGCCAATACGGCAGAACATCCTGATGATGATTTATGGACGTCTTTATGCTCCGCAGGGCAAGACCTGATGAGTCAGTTTTCGGGTGACAGAAAAGACATTGCTGGAATCGGTCTGGGTTCCATCCGTTGCTGTCGCGCATTATTAAAAGCAGACGGCACGCCCGCAGCTCCGCTGATTAGCTGGCAGGACGCGCGCGTAACCCGTCCCTACGAGCATACCAACCCCGATGTGGCTTATGTCACCTCATTTTCAGGTTATCTGTCGCATCGCTTAACCGGTGAGTTTAAAGACAATATCGCCAACTACTTTGGGCAGTGGCCGGTGGATTACAACACCTGGGCGTGGAGCGATGACGATGAGGTGATGAAGAAGTTCAACATTCCGCGCAGGATGCTGTTTGACGTCCAGATGCCGGGAAGCGTGCTCGGTCATCTGACTGAAGCCGCCGCCCTGGCAACGGGTTTCCCTGTCGGCTTGCCCGTGGTCTGCACCACCAGCGACAAACCAGTGGAAGCACTGGGCGCAGGATTGCTGGACGATGAAACCGCAGTTGTCTCATTAGGCACCTATATCGCCCTGATGATGAACGGCAAAGCGCTCCCCAAAGATCCGGTCGCTTACTGGCCGATTATGTCTTCTATTCCCGAAACCCTGCTCTATGAAGGCTACGGTATTCGTAAAGGCATGTGGACGGTCAGCTGGCTGCGGGATATGTTGGGCGAATCACTGATTCAGGACGCCAAAGCACAGGGGCTGTCGCCGGAAGATTTACTCAATAAGAAAGCGGCCGGCGTACCGCCTGGCTGTAACGGTTTAATGACGGTTCTCGACTGGCTGACCAACCCCTGGGAACCGTTCAAGCGAGGAATCATGATCGGCTTTGATTCCAGCATGGATTACGCATGGATTTACCGTTCTATTCTGGAGAGCGTTGCGCTGACGCTGAAAAACAACTACGACAATATGTGCAATGAAATGAACCACTTTGCTAAACATGTGATCATCACCGGGGGTGGTTCGAATAGCGACCTGTTTATGCAAATCTTTGCCGATGTGTTCAATCTCCCCGCCAGACGCAATGTGATAAATGGCTGCGCGAGTCTGGGAGCGGCAATTAACACGGCCATAGGGCTTGGTCTGTACCCGAACTATGAGACCGCGGTTGAAAAAATGGTGCGGGTAAAAGATGTGTTTATGCCGATAGAGAGCAATGCCAGACGCTATGACGCACTGAATAAAGGGATTTTCCGCGACTTAACGCAATACACCGATGTGATTTTGAAAAAGTCGTATGAAGTGCTGCATGGCAATCTGGATAACGTCGATTCGATTCAAAGCTGGTCGAACGCGTAGTATTCCTTATCTCGCGTCTTATCCGGCCGGTAAATGAACGGGCGAACGTGCCGGATGGCGACGCGTTGCGTCTTATCCGGCCTACAAATGAGCATGACCGTAGGCCGGGCAAGCGAAGCGCCCCCGGCGAGCACGCTAACGATTTTTTATCACGCAATATTCAGATATTTGTGCGTCTGCATTGATAAGCGCCAGTTACGCGCGATACAGGTTTCAATGCATAGACGCGTCGCGTCTTCTTTCTGGCTGATTGGCTGCAAGGCAATGATTCGCGGCTTATCGTCGCTCAGCGTCGCCAATAGCTCATCCAGCGCTTCAATATCACGGACGCGACCAACAGGGTGCTTGATTTCATTCGCACGCTCCAGCGCCTGTGACAGGACGTCATAGCCACCGCGCATATTCACCTTCGGCGAGACCGTCACCCAGGTATTGGGCGTACAGCGCACCTCGTGGGTACCGCTGGTTTCAATCTGACAGCTGAATCCATTCTTCTCAAGTAAATCGGTCAATGGCATCAGGTCATGGATACAGGGCTCACCGCCGGTGATCACGACATGACGCGCGGTATACCCCTGTCGGCTTATCACCGCCAACAGGTCTTCACTACTTGCCGCGCCCCACTTATCGCTCTCTTTGGTCTTCGCCAGGATGCTGTACAACGACACTTCCCGATCTTCAAGCTTATCCCAGGTGTGTTTGGTATCGCACCAGGCACAGCCAACCGGGCATCCCTGTAAACGGATAAAAATGGCGGGGACGCCGGTAAAGTAACCCTCACCTTGCAAGGTCTGGAACATCTCGTTAATCGGGTACTGCATAGCATTCTCTGTTAAGGGGATAATCAGTGATTATCGCAGAAAGCCTCGCTAAGGTCATGCACAGCAGCTGCGCCAAACGCACGCCATAAAAAAACCCGCCGGAGCGGGTTTTTTACGTTAAGAGTGAAGAGCAGGATTACGCCTGACCTTTGATCTCTTTACGACCGTTGTACGGAGCTTTTTCGCCCAGCGCTTCTTCGATACGAATCAGCTGGTTGTATTTAGCAACACGGTCAGAACGGCTCATAGAACCGGTTTTGATCTGGCCTGCTGCGGTACCAACAGCCAGGTCAGCGATGGTCGCGTCTTCAGTTTCGCCAGAACGGTGAGAGATAACGGCAGTGTAGCCAGCGTCTTTCGCCATCTTGATAGCAGCCAGCGTTTCGGTCAGAGAACCGATCTGGTTGAATTTGATCAGGATGGAGTTAACGATGCCTTTGTCGATACCTTCTTTCAGGATCTTGGTGTTGGTTACGAACAGGTCGTCACCAACCAGCTGGATTTTGTCGCCCAGCACTTTGGTCTGGTATGCGAAACCGTCCCAGTCAGACTCGTCCAGACCGTCTTCGATGGAAACGATCGGGTACTGTTTGGTCAGGTCTTCCAGGAAGTGAGTGAATTCTTCAGAGGTGAACGCTTTGTTGCCTTCGCCAGCCAGAACGTATTTGCCGTCTTTGTAGAATTCAGATGCTGCGCAGTCCATCGCCAGAGTGATGTCTTTGCCCAGCTCGTAGCCAGCAGCTTTAACCGCTTCAGCGATAACAGCCAGTGCTTCAGCGTTGGAGCCCAGGTTCGGCGCATAGCCGCCTTCGTCACCAACAGCAGTGTTCATACCTTTAGCTTTCAGAACTTTAGCCAGGTTGTGGAACACTTCAGAACCCATACGCACTGCTTCTTTCAGGGTTTTAGCGCCAACCGGCTGAATCATGAATTCCTGGATATCAACGTTGTTGTCAGCGTGCTCGCCGCCGTTGATGATGTTCATCATCGGAACCGGCATGGAGTATTTGCCCGGGGTGCCGTTCAGTTCAGCGATGTGCTCGTACAGCGGCTGACCTTTAGAGGCCGCAGCGGCTTTGGCGTTAGCCAGAGACACAGCCAGGATCGCGTTCGCACCGAAGTTAGATTTGTTTTCAGTACCGTCCAGGTCGATCATGATTTTATCAATGCCAGCCTGATCTTTGGCGTCTTTGCCAAGGATTGCCTGAGCGATCGGGCCGTTAACCGCTGCAACAGCTTTGGTTACGCCTTTACCCAGGAAACGGGATTTGTCGCCATCGCGCAGTTCCAGCGCTTCGCGGGAACCCGTAGAAGCACCTGACGGAGCGGCTGCCATACCAACGAAACCACCTTCCAGGTGTACTTCGGCTTCAACAGTCGGGTTACCACGGGAGTCGATGATTTCACGACCGATGACTTTAACGATTTTGGACATTAGGTTTTCCTCAGTACAAGTTAAACTAAAACTCCAGACAAACAACGCGTACCTTTGGTACGCGTTGCCGTTCTAACTTTTTTACTTCTTACTTCGCCTGACGCTTCTGATAGTCGCTGGCGGCTTTCACAAAGCCTGCAAACAGCGGATGCCCGTCACGCGGCGTTGAAGTAAATTCCGGGTGGAATTGACAGGCAACGAACCACGGATGGTTCGGCACTTCGATGATCTCGACCAACTGATCATCCCCGGAACGGCCCGCAATGCGCAGACCCGCAGCTTCAATTTGGTTCAACAACATGTTGTTGACTTCATAGCGGTGACGATGGCGCTCAGTGATTGTCGGCGTACCGTACATCTGGCGAACCAGGCTCTCATCGGAAAGCTGACACATCTGCGCGCCAAGACGCATGGTGCCACCCAGATCGCTCTTCTCCGTACGGACTTCAACGTTGCCGTTCTCGTCACGCCACTCGGTAATCAGCGCCACAACAGGGTACTTACAGTCTGGCACAAATTCCGTTGAGTTGGCGTTTTCCATACCCGCTACGTTGCGCGCAAATTCAATCAGCGCAACCTGCATACCCAGGCAAATACCCAGATAAGGAATATTGTTTTCACGCGCATAACGCGCCGTCGCGACCTTACCTTCAACACCACGGTAGCCGAAGCCGCCAGGGATCAGGATAGCGTCCAAATCTTTCAGAATTTCGACGCCGCGCGTTTCAACATCCTGCGAATCGATCAGCTTGATGTTGACGGTGACACGGTTCTTCAGGCCACCGTGTTTCAGCGCTTCAATCACCGACTTATAGGCATCCGGCAGTTCAATGTACTTGCCGACCATACCGATAGTCACTTCGCCCGCCGGGTTCGCTTCTTCGTAGATAACCTGTTCCCATTCGGCCAGGTTCGCTTCCGGGCAGTCTAAGCTGAATCGTTTACAAATATAATCGTCCAGACCCTGAGATTTCAACATGCCCGGAATTTTATAAATAGAATCGACGTCTTTCAGAGAAATAACGGCCTTTTCAGCAACGTTACAGAACAATGCAATCTTCGCACGTTCATTGGCCGGAACGGCGCGATCGGAACGGCAGATCAGAATATCCGGCTGGATACCGATGGAGAGCAGTTCTTTAACGGAGTGCTGCGTCGGTTTCGTTTTGACTTCGCCTGCCGCGGCCATGTACGGCACCAGCGTCAGGTGCATAAACAGCGCGTGCTCACGACCGATATCAACCGCCAGTTGACGAATCGCTTCCAGGAACGGCAGGGACTCGATATCACCGACAGTACCGCCGATTTCGACCAGCACCACGTCGTGGCCTTCGCCGCCTTCGATGATGCGCTCTTTAATCGCGTTGGTGATGTGCGGGATAACCTGTACGGTTGCGCCCAGATAATCGCCACGGCGTTCTTTACGCAGAACGTCAGAGTAAATACGACCCGTGGTGAAGTTGTTGCGGCGGCTCATCTTGGTGCGAATGAAGCGCTCATAGTGACCCAGGTCCAGATCGGTTTCGGCGCCGTCTTCAGTAACGAACACTTCCCCGTGTTGGATTGGACTCATAGTACCAGGATCGACGTTGATGTACGGATCCAGTTTCATGATGGTCACGTTGAGGCCACGGGCTTCAAGAATGGCTGCGAGGGAGGCTGCGGCAATGCCTTTACCCAGAGAGGATACGACCCCGCCGGTCACAAAAATATAGTTCGTTGTCATGCTGAACCTGAGAAGTTAGGTTTAAAAGACGATGGAATAACCAGGACGGGAAAGCAGTATACCCGAACATGGCGTACGCCACAAACTTTCATTATCCCCTCTCCTTCGTTCTTCAAGCCGCACCAGTGTTAGCTTCCTTCACTCCCCCCAGTCACATCGCATTTCTATGTTCCTGGGGATTCTTTCAGTCGCCGCCTTGTTGCGACTCGAATAACTCGAAGAGGCAGTATACAAGGTGTTTCATCAACATAACGGGAAGAGAAAATAGCCCCTTTGGGGTAAATGTTTTTGACGTAAATCAAGAGCTTGTTATTTAAAAAATCACACAAAACGCCCTTGACTGCCTAAATTCGTTAGAGATCAATTTCCTGGCGTTTTACCTGCTGCCAGACTTCTTCCATTGTTTCCAGATCAACCCCCGTCATTTCCAGGCCTCGCGCCGCAACAATCCGCTCAACTTCACGAAAACGCCGTTCGAACTTTTCATTGGCTTTTTGTAACGCGGTCTCTGCTTTTGTCCCTAAATGACGCGCCATATTGACGGTGGCAAAGAGCAGGTCGCCCATTTCCTCCTCCAGTTTAGCCTGGTCTACGACAGCCTGCCGCGCCTCGAACATGACCTCGTCGATCTCTTCATACACCTTATCGACAACCGGCCCTAACGTCGTCCAGTCAAAGCCGACGTTCGAACAGCGCTTCTGGATTTTTTGCGCGCGCATTAACGCCGGTAAGCTGCGGGGAATATCATCCAACGCCGAATGCTGCGCTTTCTGCGCGCGCTCTTCGGTTTTGATTTGCTCCCAGCGGGCTAATACCTCGGTACTGTTGTGAGCGGCTACGTCCGCAAAGACGTGCGGGTGGCGACGTTCCAGTTTATCGCTGATGGCGGCGCAAATATCATTAAAGTCAAAGCGCCCTTCTTCCTGCGCCATCTGCGCATAAAACACGACCTGAAACAGCAGATCGCCCAGCTCTCCGCGCAGGTCGTCAAAGTCCTCACGGGCAATGGCGTCGAGCACTTCATAGGTTTCTTCAAGGGTATACGGCGCAATGGTGGCAAACGTCTGCTCTTTGTCCCACGGGCAGCCGTTTTCCGGGTCGCGCAAGCGTTGCATGATGCCAAGCAGGCGATCGATTTGATTCATTGGAATATCCTGAAAATTGTCACCAACGTAGGCCGGATAAGGCGACAGCTGCTATCCGGCAGCTGGCAATGCCTGATGGCAACGCTGACGCGTCTTATCAGGCCTATAAAACTTATCCGGCCGGGAAAAATTAATTGCCGTGCAAACGACGCGCGTCGATCACATCCGGCACCTGGTTGAGTTTACTGAGAACGCGCCCCAGCACTTGCAGGTTGTAAATTTCGATGGTCATATCGATGGTGGCGAGCTGCTGCCGGGTGTCGCTGCGGCTGGCCACCCCCAGCACGTTCACCTTCTCGTTAGCCAGAATGGTGGTGATATCCCGCAACAAGCCGCTGCGATCGTTGGCCTGAACGCGTACCACCAGCGAATATCCCGCAGAGTAGCTCTCGCCCCACACCGCATCCACGATACGTTCCGGTGCATGAGAACGCAGTTCCACAAGCTGTTCGCAGTCCGCCCGGTGTACGGAAATACCGCGCCCCTGGGTGATAAACCCGACAATCTCATCTCCTGGAATCGGCTGGCAGCAGCGCGCAATGTGGTGCATCAGGTTGCCGACCCCTTCCACCACCACGCGGCCATCGTCTTTACGGCGATTCTGAGGAGCATATGTTTTCTGCTGAAGCTGTTTCAGCGCGGCGGCATCCTGTTCGGCGGCGCTCGGCTTATTAAACTGCGATTGCAGGAAATTCACCATCTGGTTAAGGCGAATATCCCCGCCGCCAATCGCCGCCAGCAGTTCCTCCAGCTCATTGAAGTTGTAGCGCGGCAGCAGGTGTTTTTCCGCCTCTTTCAGGCTGATGCCCAAATGCGCCAGTTCATCGTCGAGGATTTGCCGCCCGGCGAGAATGTTCTTGTCCCGATCCTGCTTGCGGAACCAGGCGTGAATTTTGGAACGGCCACGGCTGGTCGTCACATAGCCCAGGTTCGGGTTGAGCCAGTCCCGGCTAGGGTTTGGCTGCTTCTGGGTGATGATTTCAATCTGATCGCCCATCTGCAACTGATAGGTAAACGGCACGATACGCCCGCCGATTTTCGCCCCGATGCAGCGATGCCCCACATCGCTGTGGATATGGTAGGCAAAGTCAAGCGGCGTGGAGCCTGCGGGCAGATCCACCACATCGCCTTTTGGCGTAAAGACATACACCCGGTCGTCAAAGACCTGGCTGCGCACTTCATCCAGCATTTCGCCAGAATCCGCCATCTCTTCCTGCCAGGCGATCAGCTTACGCAGCCACGCAATTCTGTCTTCATGGCCCGTGCGCGCCCCCCCGGAGACCGCTCCCTCTTTGTACTTCCAGTGCGCCGCGACGCCCAGTTCGGCATCTTCATGCATCTGTTTGGTACGAATCTGGATCTCAACGGTTTTACCGCCAGGGCCAAGCACCACCGTATGGATTGACTGGTAGCCATTAGGTTTCGGATTGGCGACGTAATCATCGAACTCGTCCGGCAGATGGCGATAGTGCGTATGCACAATCCCCAGCGCGGCATAGCAGTCCTGCAAACGTTCAGCCACAATACGCACGGCGCGCACGTCAAACAGCTCGTCAAACGCCAGATGCTTTTTCTGCATTTTGCGCCAGATGCTGTAGATGTGTTTCGGGCGGCCATAGACCTCCGCCTTCACGCCTTCGGTTTTCATTTCAGAACGCAGATGCCCGACAAACTCTTCAATGTAATGCTCGCGGTCAATGCGGCGTTCGTGCAGCAGTTTGGCGATCCGCTTGTATTCCGCCGGGTGCAGATAGCGGAAGCAGTAATCTTCCAGCTCCCACTTCAGTTGCCCGATGCCCAGCCGGTTAGCCAGCGGAGCATAGATATTGGTGCACTCTTTCGCCGCCAGTACGCGTTCATCTTCCGGCGCGTCTTTAACCTCGCGCAGATGGGCGATGCGTTCCGCCAGCTTGATGACCACGCAGCGGAAGTCGTCCACCATCGCCAGCAGCATCCGACGAACGTTATCCACCTGCTCGGAGGAGACGGAATCGTTATGCGTCGCTTTCAGCTGACGAATCGCCGCCATATCGCGCACACCGTGAATCAGATTGACGATCGATGTCCCCACGCTCTCGCGCAGGATATCTTCGCTGACAACATTGGCGTCAGCCAGGGGGAAGAGCAGCGCCGCCCGCAGCGTGTCGATATCCATACTTAACGTAGAGAGGATTTCCACCATCTCCACGCCACGCCACAGCAACAGTTCCGCATCGGGATGTCCTTGTGTCTGTTGCAGGCAATACGCCCAGGTTTCGGCTAAGCGTTCACACGACTGCTGGCTGGAGATACTCAGACTCGCGATCCATTTTTTCGGATCAAACTCACCAGCTTTATTAAGATGTGCACTTCTTACCGCAACCATTGTCCTCTCCTTAAGGGACCAGGCCTACCGAAGTCAGCAAGCCATGACTCATTACAAACGCTCAAACAACACCATTGATTCCAGA
The DNA here is from genome assembly GCF_030333655.1 of Citrobacter sp. CK180. NCBI lineage: Bacteria > Pseudomonadati > Pseudomonadota > Gammaproteobacteria > Enterobacterales > Enterobacteriaceae > Citrobacter > Citrobacter sp. CK180. Next base: position 184,105 of record NZ_JAOWFM010000057.1, read on the forward strand.
TGCCCAGTGTGTGGGAACATGTCGAGCATCGCCAGCCGCTGAATTTGGTATCCGGCATTCAACAAGGCGTCGCTATCCCGTGCCAGCGTAGCAGGATTACAGGATACATAAACAATACGAATTGGTTTTAACTTTATAATGTGTTTCATCACGCCTGCCGCCCCGGCACGAGCGGGATCGAGCAAAATTTTGTCAAAACCGTTTTTCGCCCATTGCTGCTTCGTGACATCTTCCTCGAGATTTTCGTGAAAGAATGTCACATTCTGTAATCCGTTACGCCGCGCGTTTTCCCGGCCTTTTTCCACCAGCGCCGGAACGCCTTCAACGCCCACAACGCTGACGGCGCGCGTCGCCAGCGGCAGAGTAAAATTCCCCATGCCGCAGAACAGATCCAGAACGCGGTCGCCAGGTTGAATATCCAGCCATTCCAGCGCCCGGGCGACCATTTTCTGGTTCACCCCTTCGTTGACCTGAATAAAGTCGCGCGGGCTGAAGGTTAAGCGTAGCCCGTTTGAATCATACCAGGGCGTCTCCCCGGTAAGCGGTTCAAGTATGTCGCTTTGAGGGGCCAGAAACAGAGACAGTCCCTCAGAATGCGAAAAGCGTTCCAGTTTTTCTCTGTCCGCCGCGCTCAAGGGCGCCGTATGACGCAGCACCATCAGGGTGCCATTCCCCGCCTGTACCAGCTCGACATGGCCAAAGTGGCGGTTTCCTTGCAAACTTTCCAGACACGCCCTGACGCGAGGCAGCAGCGCCTCAAGCTGGGGCACCAGAATGGGGCACTGCCTGACATCCACGATATCGCTGGAGCCCGCCTTGCGAAATCCCATCTGCAATTGCTGAGTTTTAGGCAGATAATTCAGGCTTAAACGCGCGCGACGTCGATAGCCCCACGGCGTATCGGCGATCACCTCGGCGACATCGCATTTCATTAAGCGCGACAGCGCGGCGCTTTTGCTGCGTTGTTGCAGCGCGACGCTGGCATGCTGCTGCTGGCAGCCGCCACAGACGCCAAAGTGTGGGCAGCGCGGCGTTTCCCGTTCCGGGCTATCATTCAGGCGACGCTTAACTTGCGCGCGAGCGAACTGTTTTTTATCTTCGGTAATGACGACGTCGCCCTTTTCCTGGGGCAGTAATCCCGGTATAAACAGCGCCTTTCCATTATGGCGAGCCACGCCCTGACCAAAAGGATCGAGGTCATTGACCGTAACGGTTATGATCTGACGCGTCGTCACGCGTCGTTTTGCAGAGTAGAATTGCGCCATCGACGAGATATTTCTCAATTTAACAGTGTGACCCTAATTGTCCCATAACGGAACTCCATGACCAACTACAGCCTGCGCGCACGCATGATGATTCTGATCCTGGCCCCGACCGTCCTCATTGGTTTACTGCTCAGTATCTTTTTCGTTGTGCATCGCTATAACGACTTGCAGCGTCAACTGGAAGATGCTGGCGCCAGCATTATCGAACCTCTTGCGGTCTCCAGCGAATATGGCATGAACCTGCAAAACCGCGAATCAATCGGGCAGCTCATCAGCGTTCTCCATCGCCGCCACTCCGACATCGTGCGCGCCATTTCCGTTTATGACGAGAATAACCGGCTGTTTGTCACATCCAATTTCCATCTCGATCCGTCAGAAATGCAGCTCGCCACCGGGGAGCCGTTTCCCCGCAGGCTGAGCGTGACCCGCCACGGGGACATTATGATCCTGCGAACGCCGATTATCTCCGAAAGGTATTCGCCGGACGAATCCCCCGTAACAGACGCCAAAACGCCGAGAAATATGTTGGGATATGTGGCGCTTGAACTGGATCTCAAGTCCGTCCGCCTGCAACAGTACAAAGAGATTTTCATCTCCAGCGTGATGATGCTGTTCTGTATCGGCATTGCCTTAATTTTTGGCTGGCGTCTGATGCGCGACGTCACCGGCCCCATTCGTAATATGGTCAATACCGTTGACCGCATTCGTCGTGGGCAGCTCGACAGCCGCGTCGAGGGCTTTATGCTGGGCGAGCTGGATATGCTGAAAAACGGCATCAACTCGATGGCGATGTCGCTTGCCGCTTACCATGAAGAGATGCAGCATAATATCGATCAGGCCACTTCGGATCTGCGCGAAACGCTGGAACAGATGGAGATCCAGAACGTTGAGCTGGATCTGGCGAAGAAGCGCGCTCAGGAAGCGGCGCGTATTAAGTCTGAGTTTTTGGCCAACATGTCGCACGAACTGCGCACGCCGCTTAACGGCGTGATTGGCTTTACCCGTCTGACGCTAAAAACCGAACTTAATACAACCCAGCGCGATCACCTCAATACTATCGAGCGTTCGGCCAACAACCTGCTGGCGATCATCAATGACGTGCTCGATTTTTCCAAGCTGGAAGCGGGCAAGCTGATTCTGGAAAGCATTCCTTTCCCGCTACGCAGCACGCTGGATGAAGTGGTGACGCTGCTGGCGCATTCATCCCATGACAAAGGGCTGGAGCTCACGCTAAACATCAAAAATGACGTACCGGATAACGTCATCGGCGACCCACTGCGCCTACAGCAGGTCATTACCAATCTGGTCGGTAATGCCATTAAATTTACCGAAAGCGGCAATATCGACATTCTGGTTGAAAAGCGCGCGCTCAGTAATACCAAAGTACAGATTGAAATCCAGATCCGCGATACCGGCATCGGCATTCCCGAGCGCGACCAGTCGCGTCTGTTCCAGGCTTTCCGCCAGGCGGACGCCAGCATTTCACGCCGTCATGGCGGAACCGGTCTGGGGCTGGTGATTACGCAAAAACTGGTCAATGAGATGGGCGGCGATATCTCGTTCCACAGTCAGCCCAATCGCGGTTCCACTTTCTGGTTCCACATTAATCTCGATCTCAACCCGAATGTGATAAGCGACGCGCCGCCAACGCGCTGCCTGGTCGGAAAACGGCTGGCCTACGTCGAACCGAACGCCACCGCCGCGCAATGCACGCTGGATATGCTGAGCGACACGCCGCTGGAGGTGATCTACAGCCCGACGTTCTCAGCGTTGCCGCTGGATCACTACGATATCCTGCTCATCAGCGTTCCGGTGACCTTTAACGAACCGCTCACCATGCAGCAAGAACGGCTGGCAAAAGCCGCCGCCATGACGGACTTCCTGCTGCTGGCGCTGCCTTGCCATGCCCAGATTAACGCCGAAAAACTTAAGCAAGGCGGCGCGGCGGCCTGTCTGTTAAAACCACTCACCTCAACGCGTTTACTGCCTGCGTTGACGGAATACTGCCATTTGAATCAGCATGTTGAACCGCTGCTGACGGATGAAAATAAAATCGCCATGACGGTAATGGCGGTCGACGATAACCCGGCCAACCTGAAGCTGATCGGCGCGCTGCTGGAGGATAAAGTCCAGCATGTGGAGCTTTGCGACAGCGGGCATCAGGCGGTGGAGCGGGCCAAACAGATGCAGTTTGATTTGATCCTGATGGACATTCAGATGCCGGATATGGACGGTATCCGCGCCTGTGAGCTGATTCATCAGCTTCCGCATCAGCAGCAAACGCCGGTGATCGCCGTGACGGCACATGCGATGGCGGGTCAGAAAGAGAAGCTGCTGAGCGCGGGGATGAATGACTATCTGGCCAAGCCAATAGAAGAAGAAAAGCTGCACAGCCTGCTGTTGCGTTATAAGCCGGGGACCGTGGTAGCGACCCGATTACCTGCCGCTGAATCGACAGAGTTTATCGTCAACCCGAACGCAACGCTCGACTGGCAACTGGCGCTGCGCCAGGCGGCCGGAAAATCCGATCTGGCGCGGGATCTGCTGCAAATGCTCATCGACTTCCTGCCGGAAGTGCGTAACAAAATTGAAGAACAGCTGGTGGGAGAGGCGCCCGAAGGGCTGGTGGATCTCATCCACACGCTGCACGGCAGTTGCGGCTACAGCGGGGTGCCGCGCATGAAAAACTTGTGCCAGTTAATTGAGCAGCAGTTACGCAGCGGTACCAAAGAAGAGGAGCTTGAACCCGAGTTTCTGGAGCTGCTTGATGAGATGGACAACGTCGCGCGCGAAGCAAAGAAAATATTAGGATGAGGGGGATGCCGGATGGCGACGCTAGCGCGTCTTATCCGGCCTACAGGTGCGTGGCCGTAGGCCTGATAAGCGCAGCGTGACCGGCCTACAGGTGCGTGACCGTAGGCCTGATAAGCGCAACGTGACCGGCCTACAGGTGCGTGACCGTAGGCCTGATAAGCGCAGCGCCATCAGGCAGTTAACGTAAATGTTGCCCCACGTTAAGGGTGGCGGCGATATTGCGCGCAGCCATACGCACATTTTCTGCGGCATTCTCCAGCGCCTCATCCAGCGTACAGATGGTATAAATCACGCTGAAAACAGCATCCAGCCCATGTTGGTGTACAACACCCACATCCGCCGTCAGGCTACCTGCAATACCAATCACGGGCTTATTATGTCGTTTCGCGACCTTTGCCACGCCGACAGGCACTTTGCCGTGAATCGTTTGGCTGTCGATGCGCCCTTCTCCGGTAACAACCAGATCCGCATCAGCAACGCACTCTTCCAGATGCAAGGCATCGGTCACGATCTCAATGCCGCGCCGTAACTCCGCGCCGCAAAACGCATATAATGCGGCCCCCAGACCGCCCGCCGCGCCGCCGCCCGCCAGTTCGAATACGTTAATATCCAGATCGCGGGAAATCAGCCGGGCATAGTGCGTCAGCGCGTCATCTAAGCGTTGAATCATCTCCGGCGTGGCGCCTTTTTGCGGACCAAATACCGCAGATGCCCCCTCTTTCCCGGTCAGCGGATTCGTGACATCGCAGGCGACTTCGATACGACACGCGGCAAGACGTTTATCAATACCGCTGATATCAATCTTTGAGAGCGCTTCCAGCGCCGCGCCGCCTTGCGTAATCTCCTGGTGCTGCGCATCCAGCAATTTCGCCCCCAGCGCCTGCACCATACCGGCTCCGCCGTCATTCGTCGCGCTACCGCCAAGGCCAATAATAATATGTTCCACCCCGGCATCGAGAGCGTGGCGAATTAACTCACCGGTTCCCCACGAGGTGGTTTTTAGCGGATCGCGTAATTGCGGTGGAACCAACTCCAGCCCGCTGGCGGCGGCCATTTCGATAAAGGCCGAACGCTCGTCGCCAGAAAGCCCATAAAATGCCCGCACGCTGTCACCGAGCGGGCCCGTCACGTCAACATCAACAATCCGGCCTGCCGTGGCCTCGACCATCGCTTCAACCGTTCCCTCACCACCATCAGCAACCGGGAGTTTTACGTAATCCGCATCAGGCCAGATTTCACGAAACCCCTCCTCAATGGCGGTCGCTACCTCAAGAGCGCTCAAACTTTCCTTATAAGAGTCCGGTGCGATCACTATTTTCATAAAGCATCCTTACGCATGTTGACTGTACTAAGCATACACCAGGAGAAGAACCGACCCCATGACGAAACCGGTTCAATACAGTCAGCGCACCATGCACGGGCGCTTATTGTCGAATGTCCAGTTCGGGATCAGATACTGCATTCTCATCGCATCATCACGCGCGCCCAGGCCGTGTTGCTGATACAACTCGTGCGCCTTCATCACCTGATCCATGTCAATCTCAACGCCAAGACCTGGTTTATCAGGCACCTGCACCATACCGCCTTTGATTTCAAACGGCTCTTTGGTCAGACGCTGATTACCTTCCTGCCAGATCCAGTGGGTGTCGATCGCGGTGATCTTGCCTGGCGCGGCAGCCGCCACATGCGTGAACATCGCCAGGGAAATATCAAAGTGGTTATTGGAATGCGAACCCCAGGTCAGGCCGAACTCATGGCACATCTGCGCGACGCGAACTGATCCCTGCATCGTCCAGAAATGTGGGTCAGCCAGCGGAATATCCACAGACTGCAAGGAGAGCGTATGCCCCATCTGACGCCAGTCAGTGGCGATCATATTGGTGGCCGTCGGCAGACCGGTCGCGCGACGGAACTCCGCCATCACTTCACGACCAGAGAAACCCTGCTCCGCCCCGCACGGATCTTCCGCATAGGCCAGCGAGCCTTTCAGGTACTTACCGATTTGGATTGCTTCATTCAGCGACCAGGCGCCGTTCGGGTCCAGCGTCACGCGGGCATTCGGGAAACGTTTTGCCAGCGCTACAATGGATTCCGCCTCTTCATCTCCCGCCAGAACGCCGCCCTTCAGTTTAAAGTCGTTAAAGCCATACTTCTCGTATGCCGCTTCCGCCAGGCGGACGACCGCATCAGGAGTCATCGCCTCTTCGTGACGCAGACGATACCAGTCGCATTTCTCATCCGGCTGGCTCTGGTACGGCAGCGGCGTCGCTTTACGGTTGCCGACAAAGAACAGATAGCCAAGCATTTCCACTTCGCTACGCTGTTGCCCCTCACCCAGCAGGGATGCCACGTTGACCCCCAGATGCTGGCCTAACAGATCAAGCAGCGCCGCTTCAATGCCGGTGACCACATGAATGGTGGTACGTAAGTCGAAGGTTTGTAAGCCGCGCCCGCCCGCATCACGATCGGCGAACTGATGACGCACGGCATTCAGCACGTTTTTGTACTCACCCAGCGTTTTACCCACCACCAGCGGGATCGCCTCTTCCAGCGTCTGGCGGATTTTCTCACCGCCGGGGATTTCCCCTACGCCGGTGTGACCAGAATTGTCTTTAATAATGATGATATTACGGGTGAAGAACGGCGCATGCGCCCCGCTCAGGTTCATCAGCATACTGTCATGCCCCGCAACCGGGATAACCTGCATCGCGGTAACAACAGGGGTCGTAAATTGTGTACTCATCATTCAGTCCTTATATGAATTAGCGACGGCCGAAAACGGGGCGTTTACGATCAAAAGTCCAGCCGGGGATCAGGTATTGCATCGGGCCTGCGTCATTGCGCGCGCCGCCGGGCAGTTTTTTGTAAGCGTCATGCGCTTTCTGCACCTGCTCCCAGTCCAGCTCCACGCCAAGACCCGGCGCATCCGGCACTGCAATTTTTCCGTCTTTAATTTCCAGCGGTTGCTTCGTCAGGCGACAATCGCCCTCCTGCCAGATCCAGTGGGTGTCAATCGCCGTCGGTTTACCCGGCGCGGCAGCGCCAACGTGAGTGAACATCGCCAGGGAAATATCGAAATGGTTGTTCGAATGGCAGCCCCAGGTCAGCCCCCAGTCATCGCATAATTGCGCCACGCGCACCGCGCCGGAGAGCGTCCAGAAGTGCGGGTCGGCGAGCGGAATATCCACCGCGTTTAACATCACCGCATGGCCCATTTCACGCCAGTTGGTGGCAATCATGTTGGTCGCGACCGGCAGCCCCGTCGCACGACGGAACTCCGCCATCACTTCACGCCCGGAGAATCCTTGTTCTGCGCCACACGGATCTTCAGCATACGTGAGCACATCGTTCAGCCCTTTACACAGCGCGATGGCTTCATCCAGCAGCCAGGCGCCGTTTGGGTCAACCGTGATTCGCGCATCCGGGAAGCGTTTTTTCAGCGCGCGGGCCGTGTCGATCTCCTGCTCGCCGGGCAACACGCCGCCCTTCAGTTTGAAATCTTTAAAGCCGTAGCGATCCTGCGCCGCCTGCGCCAGATGCACAACCGCGTCGCTGGTGAGCGCTTCCTGATGGCGCAGGTGATACCAGTCATGATTGCCCGGCGTTTTTTCGAGATAAGGCAAATCCGTTTTGGTGCGATCGCCCACGTAGAAAAGGTAGCCCAGCACAGTCACCGCATCGCGTTGTTTGCCCGGCCCTAACAGTTCGCACACCGGTACATTCAGCGCTTTGCCCAGCAGATCCAGCAGCGCCGCTTCCAGAGCCGCTACCGCATTCACCCGCAGTTCGAAAGTCCAGGCGCCTTTACCAAAGGTATCAAAGTCGGCAGCCTGATTACCTTTATGCACCTGTTGCACCACTTTATTCAGGCGGGCCACTTCCTGGCCTAAAACCATCGGAATCGCATCCACCAGCGTCTGGTAAATCACCTCGCCGCCGGGCGCTTCACCCACGCCGGTGTTACCGGCGTTATCGGTGAGGACGACGATATTGCGCGTGAAATACGCGTTATGCGCCCCACCGATGTTGAGTAACATACTGTCATGTCCGGCCACCGGAATGACTTTCATATCGGTAATGACGGGACTTGATTGCGTTGTCATATTTATTGTCCTGCTACAGGTTTCAGTTCGATGCGTTTAATATCCCCGACCAGCACGAGGTAACTCAGTACCGCCACCAGCGCATGGACGCCAACGTAAATCAGCGCGCCATTGAACGAGCCGGTCGTGCCGACGATGTAGCCAATCGCAATTGGCGTTACGATGCCGGAAATATTGCCAAACATGTTGAATAAGCCGCCGCTCAAGCCGCTGATCTCTTTCGGCGCGGTGTCCGCCATGACTGCCCAGCCCAGCGCGCCAATGCCTTTACCGAAGAAGGCCAGCGCCATGAAGCCGATAATCATCCATTCGACGTTGACGTAATTACAGAACACCATCACCATCGACAGCAGCATCCCCATCACGATCGGCGTCTTACGGGCGATGTTCAGCGAGCCGGTACGACGCATCAGCCAGTCGGAAATAATGCCGCCCAGCACGCCGCCCACGAAGCCGCAAATAGCCGGGACGGAAGCGACGAACCCCGCTTTCAGAATCGACATGCCACGCGCCTGCACCAGATAAACCGGGAACCAGGTGATAAAGAAATAGGTCAACGCATTAATGCAGTACTGGCCGATATAGACGCCGATCATCATGCGGGAACCCAGCAGCTGTTTGATTTGGCCCCATTTCACGCTAAACGGGACTTTCACCTTCGTATCTTTCTGATCCATATTGATCAGCGCGCCACCTTCAGCAATGTACTCCAGCTCTTTTTTGTTAACGCCGGGATGCTGGTTTGGTTCATGGATCACTTTCAGCCAGATAAAGCTGATCACGATCCCCAGACCGCCCATAAAGAAGAAGACATGCGACCAACCCACTTCATGGGTCAGCCAGCCCATGATTGGCGCAAAGATAACGGTGGCAAAGTATTGCGCGGAGTTGAAAATCGCCACCGCCGTTCCCCTCTCCTGCGCCGGGAACCAGGCCGCGACGATTCGGCTGTTGCCGGGGAAAGATGGCGCTTCGGCCAACCCGACCAGGAATCGCAGGGTAAACAGCGCCACGATGATGCCAAAACCGCTGAAGATATCCACAAAGCCCTGTAACAGGGTAAACATGGACCAGATAAAGATGGACCAGAAGTAGACACGTTTAGAACCAAAACGGTCGAGCAGCCAACCGCCGGGGATTTGCCCGATCACGTAGGCCCATGAGAAAGCGGAGAACACGTACCCCATGCCTACCGGGTCGAGACCAATATCTTTGGCCATTTCCGATCCGGCAATGGACAATGTGGCGCGGTCGCCATAGTTGAAGGATGTGACGATAAACAGCATCACCACTATCCAGTAGCGGGCATTGGTGCGTTTTTCCGCGCCGCTCACCGCGTGACTTAATGAACTCATTGTTGCACTCCTGAATTTTCGCGTTATCTACGCTCACTCTGAACTGCACAACCGGTAGGGAATCAGAGATGACGTTTCGTGTTTTTTTGCAGCTTTTTATGAGGTCGTTTGCCTTGTGTACTGCATTTTTAATAACTGGCACGAGAAGTATAAAAAGCACACCTCGCACTCTCACCGTGCAACAACACAGTATTTCGGCAGCGTATCACGTATGTTTGTGGCAAAAGCCCAGGGCAATGGAAGCCACTTCACGGAAATGAAAAACGAAGAGGTAAACAGACAGGGTGCGAGAAGCAAAAGAAGAGGAGTGTGAAACGGGTCGCTTGACCCTATGAAAATGCCTCTGAAAACCCTTTCGTATGAAAGGGTTTTAGGGCAAATGCCTGATGGCGCTACGCTTATCAGGCCAACAGACTGCGCATGTAGACCGGACGTCGCCATCCGGCTGGATTTTGCTCAGGAGAGCAATGTTCCCCAGTTTTCGACCCAGGGGTTGGATTCGCTCTCCGGCTCCGGGTGTTCGCTGGCGTCAATCAACAGCATCTCCCCAACACGCTGCGCGCTTTGCTCCTGTAACAGCGCATCGAACTGTTTGCCGCCATTGCAAAAATTAACGTAGCTGCTGTCGCCCAGCGCAATCACGCCGTAACGCAGATTTGGCTGAAAACCGAGATTGTCCTTTATTCCCTGGAACAGCGGCACAATGCTGTCCGGGAGATCGCCCTGCCCCGTCGTCGATGTCACAACCAGCACAACTTTATCCAGATACGGCTGCCAGTCGCTCAGTTGCGGATCTTCAAAGACGGTTGCTTTATGCCCCTGCGCGGTAAGGATCGCCTCAGCCTCTTCGGCAACCAACAGCGAGTTTCCATACATGGTGCCGACAAAAATACCAATTTCCGCCATTAACGTTTTCTCCCTGATTTAAGCCTGATTATTTTCATCCTGCCGGGACAACGCACTAAACTCAACCCTTTCATTCTCAGGGAGAAGTCCGCGCCAGCCAAACTGTGATAACGCCTGCATCCAGACGTCGTCCAGACCGGCGCGCAGGATCAGCGGTTCACCGGTAAAGGGGTGGGTAAGCGTCAGTTGACTGGCGTGCAGCATTAAGCGCTGGCAACCAAAATGCTCTGCGGCGCTGCGATTCTGACGTAAATCGCCGTGTTTGCTGTCGCCGATAATCGGATGGCGTAAATGCGCCAGATGACGTCTGAGCTGGTGTTTACGGCCCGTTTTCGGCTCCAGTTCCACCAGGCCGTAGCGGGTTGTCGGATAACGCCCGGTCGCCACCGGCATTTCGACCGTCGCCAGCCCCCGGTAATGGGTCACGGCAGGCTGCGGGCCTTTATCCTCGCGGGCAAATTTATCGGCAATCTTATCCAGTTCTTCCACCAGCGGATAATCCAGAACGGCCTCATCCATCAACCAGCCGCGCACAATCGCATGGTAGCGTTTCTGAATCTGATGCTGCTCAAACTGCTGCGCCAGCAGGCGCCCCGCTTCGCTGGAAAGCCCCATCAACAGGACACCGGAAGTCGGCCTGTCGAGCCGGTGGGCGGTAAAGACGTGCTGACCAATCTGATCGCGTACGGTTTGCATCACCACGACTTTTTCGTCGCGATCCAACCAGCTGCGGTGAACCAGCCAGCCAGACGGTTTATTCACCGCCACCAGCCATTCATCCTGATAGAGGATTTCCAGCATCAGACGTTATCGCTCGTAAACAGCGCGTCCAGACCCTGCAATGTCGTCAGGATCACCTCGCGTTGAGGATGATCGGCCGTCAGCGCCATTTCATAATACGGCGCGACAGCAAAGGCTTGCGGAAGCGGCTGCGCGTTATCGAGCAACGCGTGCATACGGGGGATCAGCACCCATTGCAGCCATTCAAGCGGTTCCATCGTATCCATACAAAAAGGTTGCGTGCTGGTAAACAGGTGGGCCTGCGGCTCGTCCATCCGCCAGTGATGATGTTCACGCAGCAGGGCTTCCAGCGCGTGGAGTTGCTGGCGCACACGGTCATGAGTCGTCATGAAATTAACCTCAGTGATGAAAAACTGGCGCGAAGAATAGCATCAGTGAAGACGAAATAAAAAAAGGGAGCACTGTAAAAACAGTGCTCCCGGTTCGTTTCGCAGCATTCCGGCTACTTTTGGTGCTCCCTGCTCATCCGTGACAACTTTTCCTGTGGTCTTGCGACCTGCTCATCCTGAACAATTTGCATCCTGCTCACATCACCCCGATGTGAATCGACTTCATCCTGAAGTATCCTGGCCATCCTGACCCACCGAACATCCTGCCCGGCTCTCGTTCTCCGTCCTGGAGGTGTCCCTTAACGCATCCGGCGTTTTCCACTTTGCTTCATCCTGAAGCCTGTCCTTGTAACACCATCCTGGCGTGTCCTGCTGAAGCGCCATCATCCTGACGTTCGCTTCGTTGTGCGACTCCTTGTCGACAGGTATAGAATCGCCTGTTTCGCCTTGTCTTACAAGACACTTACAGACAATGCCTTAAGGATATTTTCATATGAAAGGCAGGATTGTTAACTCAACTCATTAATATTAAAGGAATTATAGTTAACACTATGAGATAAGTATTCGCTTATTATCTGGCGATCTCTCACAGGGTATGTAAGAGATCTCTCACACAGTGTCTGGCAAAGTGGATTACAGAAGCGGCTTAAGCTGAGTCAGGAATTCCGCAAGAGAGGCGGCCAGAACGGTACGATTGCGCGTTCCCAGCGTCTCTTTGCAAACTTCACCAGAGAGATTACACACCGAAATGACCTCAAGTTCATTTTCCAGCGTGGCGATAAAAAGCGTAGGCGGTAACTTGAGACGCTTCTGCGTGACCAGATGGCCGATCAGGTTTTCCTGAACGCGTCTGAAGTCATCTGCGCCCCATGTTTGCAGCAGCGTCAGCTTTTCATCCGCGAACTGCGCGTACATATCCCCGGCAAATTGCGTGGTGTAAAAAGCATGAACCGCAGGTTGTATCACAATATCAAATGCGCGTTCAACCGCGTTTACATTCGCCTCGCCTTCAAACGGCTGCGGCTGCCAGTAAACAGCATCGCTGGTCGAAGAGATAATGCACGGGGAAGGCACGCCATACAGCTCTTCGCTGAGCGGCCAGCTGTTGTGTTTCTCATGCCATGCGTCGCAATAACGCGTCGTAAATGCCGTCAGGGCTTGCGATGTCAGTTCGTCCACCGATTTCTCTCTTCATAAAAGCCAGGATACACTTGACGCATAGTGTATCTGGTTTATGACGGTGAAACATGTCTTCTTATGAAAACCATCAGGCGCTTGATGGCCTGACTCTCGGAAAATCAACGGATTACCGGGATAATTATGACGCCAGCCTGTTACAGGGCGTTCCGCGCAGCCTGAATCGCGATCCGCTGGATTTAAAAGCGGACAATCTGCCTTTTCACGGCGCCGATATCTGGACGCTGTATGAACTGTCATGGCTGAACGCGAAAGGCGTGCCGCAGGTCGCCGTTGGTCATGTGGAACTGGACTACACCAGCGTCAATTTGATTGAGTCGAAAAGTTTTAAGCTGTACCTGAACAGCTTTAACCAGACCCGTTTTGACTCCTGGGACGCCGTGCGCCAGACGCTGGAAAACGACCTGCGCGCCTGTGCGCAAGGCGAAGTCAGCGTCGCGCTGTACCGTCTTGATGAGCTGGAAGGGCAACCTGTCGCCCATTTTCACGGCACCTGCATTGATGACCAGGATATCACCATCGATAACTATCAGTTCAGCACCGACTACCTGGAGAATGCCGCCAGCGGCGAAAAAGTCGTGGAAGAGACGCTGGTCAGCCATTTGCTGAAGTCAAACTGCCTGATCACCCACCAGCCGGACTGGGGCTCCATACAAATTCGTTATCGCGGGCGCAAAATCGACCGCGAGAAGCTGCTGCGTTATCTGATCTCGTTCCGTCATCACAACGAGTTCCACGAGCAGTGCGTAGAGCGCATTTTTAACGACATTCTGCGTTTCTGCCAGCCGGAAAAACTGAGCGTGTACGCACGCTATACGCGTCGTGGCGGTCTGGATATCAACCCGTGGCGCAGCAACACCGATTTTGTGCCTGCGACGGGCAGACTGGTGCGTCAGTAATCTTTTTTCTCAATTTTGCGCGCCGGATTCCGCGCGCAAGGTTGTGAAAGGTCATAAGCCAGCGCTATTGTAATCAACAGGGAATGACGTCTTGCGTCCCATAAGGAGTTTACTTGATTACACATATTAGCCCGCTTGGCTCAATGGACATGTTGTCGCAGCTGGAAGTCGATATGCTTAAACGCACGGCCAGCAGCGACTTGTATCAACTGTTTCGTAACTGTTCGCTTGCCGTACTGAACTCCGGCAGTCTGACTGATAACAGCAAAGAATTGCTGTCTCGTTTTGAAAGTTTCGACATCAACGTGCTGCGTCGTGAACGCGGCGTGAAGCTCGAACTGATTAACCCGCCTGAAGACGCCTTTGTGGACGGACGCATCATCCGCGCCTTGCAGGCTAACCTGTTCGCCGTGTTGCGCGACATCCTGTTCGTCAACGGTCAGATTCACAATGCAGGCCGTTTCCAGCATCTGGATCTCGAAAGCTCGGTGCATATTACCAACCTGGTGTTCTCGATCCTGCGCAACGCCCGGGCGCTGCACGTCGGCGAAGCGCCAAACATGGTCGTCTGCTGGGGCGGTCACTCCATTAACGAAAATGAATATCTCTATGCCCGCCGCGTCGGCACCCAGCTGGGTCTGCGTGAGCTGAACATTTGCACCGGCTGCGGGCCAGGCGCAATGGAAGCGCCAATGAAAGGCGCAGCGGTAGGCCACGCGCAGCAGCGTTACAAAGACAGCCGCTTTATCGGTATGACGGAACCTTCCATCATCGCGGCAGAACCGCCTAACCCGCTGGTCAATGAATTGATCATCATGCCGGATATCGAAAAACGCCTCGAAGCCTTCGTGCGTATCGCCCACGGCATCATCATCTTCCCAGGCGGCGTCGGTACGGCGGAAGAACTTCTCTATCTGCTGGGGATTCTGATGAACCCGGCGAATAAAGATCAGGTGCTGCCGCTGATCCTCACCGGGCCGAAAGAGAGTGCGGATTACTTCCGCGTGCTGGACGAATTTATCGTGCATACGCTGGGAGAAGACGCCCGCCGTTACTACCGCGTCATCATTGATGACGCCACGGAAGTGGCGCGGCTGATGAAAAAAGCGATGCCGCTGGTGAAAGAGAATCGCCGCGACACTGGCGACGCTTACAGCTTCAACTGGTCGATTCGCATCGCGCCGGACCTGCAAATTCCGTTCGAACCGTCGCATGAGAATATGGCGAATCTGCAACTTTACCCCGATCAGCCGGTTGAAATTCTGGCGGCGGATCTGCGGCGCGCCTTCTCCGGCATCGTTGCGGGTAACGTCAAGGAGGTCGGCATCCGTGCGATTGAGGAGTTCGGGCCTTATAAAATCCACGGCGACCACGAGATGATGCGTCGCATGGACGACCTGCTCCAGGGCTTTGTCGCGCAGCATCGTATGAAACTGCCCGGCTCGGCTTACATTCCCTGCTACGAAATCTGCGCATAACGCGCAGCGCCCGGTGGAGCACATCCGCCGGGTCAGACGATCGTCCGCTTTCTCAGACCGGGTCTGGTGTTTTCACCGCCCGGTTTTTTCATTGATACCAGTCACATAGTGAAGCTAAGTTTATAAATGCCGCTTATATTTCAAAATAAAAGCATTAATGCGCAAACGTTTACCTTACAATACCAATAGTAATTTATCAGCCGTAATTCTTATTAGTCGCGACAATCCTCCAAAAACATTGTTTTTTATAGCCAAACCTCCGTATATTGCGCCCCGATCTTTTAGGGCATATGTCGTTAATGGTAGCCTTCGCGCCCGTAAATTCGCTTTGACGTTTTTTTAACAGATTAATGGTCCAAATTTATCCACATAACAGGTGGATTATTGCATTTGGGATCGCGATCACTGATACATTCATAAGTTAAATGTATCTTTCCGCCCGCAAATTATTACGGCGAAAAATTATATAAAAATCGTCATTAAACGAATTTCATTTTACGGTCAGGTCTTTTTTCATTGGATTAGACCACAAACCTGACTTTTAGCTTCCTCCAGGAGAAACAGATGGAAACCACTCAAACCAGCACTATTGCTTCGATTGATTCTCGAAGCGGATGGCGCAAGACGGACACCATGTGGATGCTGGGCCTTTACGGCACGGCAATCGGCGCGGGCGTACTGTTCCTGCCAATTAACGCAGGCGTCGGCGGTATGATCCCGCTGATCATCATGGCGATTATCGCTTTCCCGATGACCTTCTTCGCACACCGTGGCCTGACTCGCTTCGTGCTGTCCGGTAAAAACCCTGGCGAAGACATCACTGAAGTGGTTGAAGAGCACTTCGGTATTGGCGCGGGTAAACTGATCACCCTGCTCTACTTCTTCGCGATTTACCCGATTCTGCTGGTTTACAGTGTGGCGATTACCAACACCGTGGAAAGCTTCATGACCCACCAGTTGGCCATCACTCCGCCGCCGCGCGCGATTCTGTCTCTGATCCTGATTGTCGGCATGATGACCATCGTGCGCTTCGGTGAGCAGATGATCGTTAAAGCGATGAGTATTCTGGTATTCCCGTTTGTTGCGGCCCTGATGCTGCTGGCCCTGTACCTGATCCCTCAGTGGAGCGGCGCAGCGCTGGAAACGCTCTCCTTTGATTCCGCTGCCTCTACCGGCAATGGTCTGTGGATGACGCTGTGGCTGGCAATTCCGGTAATGGTGTTCTCTTTCAACCACTCTCCGATCATCTCCTCCTTCGCGGTCGCGAAGCGTGAAGAGTACGGCGATGCGGCTGAGAAGAAATGCTCTAAGATCCTGGCATTCGCTCACATCATGATGGTGCTGACCGTTATGTTCTTCGTCTTCAGTTGCGTACTGAGCCTGACGCCAGCAGACCTGGCGGCAGCGAAAGAGCAGAACATCTCTATTCTGTCTTACCTGGCGAACCACTTTAACGCGCCAGTTATCGCCTGGATGGCGCCGATCATCGCGATTATCGCCATCACGAAATCCTTCCTCGGCCACTACCTGGGCGCTCGTGAAGGTTTCAACGGAATGGTTATCAAGTCTCTGCGCGGCAAAGGCAAATCCATCGAAATCAACAAACTGAACAAAATCACTGCGCTGTTCATGCTGGTTACGACCTGGATTGTCGCCACGCTGAACCCAAGCATCCTGGGAATGATTGAAACCCTGGGCGGCCCAATCATCGCGATGATTCTGTTCCTGATGCCGATGTATGCCATCCAGAAAGTCCCGGCAATGCGTAAGTACAGCGGCCACATCAGCAACGTGTTCGTTGTTGTTATGGGTCTGATCGCTATCTCCGCTATTTTCTACTCCCTGTTCAGCTAAGTTTTGTAGCGCCGCTTTCGGGCGGCGCTTCCTCCCTGAGATTTAAGCAATGGATGCCCTATGATTAGCGTATTCGATATTTTCAAAATCGGCATTGGCCCTTCCAGCTCTCACACCGTCGGGCCAATGAAAGCAGGCAAACAATTCACGGATGATCTGATTGCCCGCAATATCCTGACCGATGTCACCCGCGTCGTGGTGGATGTCTATGGTTCACTGTCGCTGACCGGTAAAGGTCACCACACTGACATTGCCATTATTATGGGTCTGGCGGGAAATCTGCCGGATACCGTCGACATCGACGCCATTCCGTTCTTTATTCAGGACGTGAACACCCACGGACGTTTACTGCTGGCGAATGGTCAGCATGAAGTGGAGTTTCCGGTCGATAAGTGCATGAATTTCCATGCCGACAACCTGTCTCTGCATGAGAACGGGATGCGTATTAGCGCGCTGGCGGGCGATAAGGTCCTCTACAGCCAAACTTACTACTCCATTGGCGGTGGTTTCATCGTTGATGAAGAACATTTCGGTTTGTCGAACAGTGCGCCGGTCAACGTGCCGTATCCGTACAAATCCGCAGCCGATCTGCAAAAACACTGCCAGGAAACCGGTCTGTCGCTTTCCGGCCTGATGATGCAAAACGAGCTGGCGCTGCACAGCAAAGAAGAGCTGGAACAGCACTTTGCCAACGTCTGGGAAGTGATGCGCGGCGGTATTGAACGCGGCATCACGACGGAAGGCGTACTGCCGGGGAAACTGCGCGTTCCACGTCGTGCCGCAGCGCTGCGTCGTATGCTGGTCAGCCAGGATAAAACCACGACCGATCCGATGGCGGTTGTCGACTGGATCAACATGTTCGCGCTGGCGGTCAACGAAGAGAACGCGGCGGGCGGGCGTGTCGTGACTGCGCCAACCAACGGCGCATGCGGCATCGTTCCGGCGGTACTGGCGTACTACGACAAGTTTATCCGCGAAGTTAACGCCAACTCACTGGCTCGCTACATGCTGGTGGCCAGCGCGATCGGCTCTCTGTACAAGATGAACGCCTCCATTTCCGGTGCGGAAGTGGGCTGTCAGGGTGAGGTCGGCGTGGCCTGCTCTATGGCGGCGGCGGGTCTGGCAGAGCTGCTGGGCGGCAGTCCGACACAGGTGTGCATCGCTGCTGAAATCGGCATGGAGCACAACCTGGGTCTGACCTGCGACCCGGTTGCGGGCCAGGTACAGGTACCGTGCATTGAGCGTAACGCGATTGCCTCCGTGAAAGCGGTCAACGCCGCGCGTATGGCGCTGCGTCGTACCAGCGAGCCGCGCGTGTGCCTTGATAAAGTTATTGAGACCATGTACGAAACCGGTAAAGACATGAACGCCAAGTACCGTGAAACCTCTCGCGGCGGCCTGGCGATGAAGATTGTCGCCTGCGATTAAGTCCTACCACGTTTCAGGATCTGTAGGCCGGATAAGGCGCTCGCCGCCATCCGGCATTTATTGCCTGAGGGCGCTTCGCTTATCAGGCCTACGGATCGCGCTATTTCGCAACACTCGCCTCCTGTCGCCCTGGATGTTACCCTGTCCCCAAATTTGTCAGGGAGAACACCGTGGCCGTCCATCTGCTTATCGTCGATGCACTGAATTTAATTCGCCGTATTCATGCGGTTCAAGGCTCGCCCTGCGCGGAGACCTGCCTGCATGCGCTTGAGCAGTTGATTGTGCACAGTCAGCCGACGCACGCCGTCGCCGTATTCGACGATGAAGCGCGCAACAGCGGCTGGCGTCATCAGCGTCTCCCGGACTACAAAGCCGGTCGTCCTCCCATGCCTGACGAGTTGCACAATGAAATGCCCGCAATACGCGCCGCCTTCGAACAGCGCGGCGTGCAATGCTGGGTTTCCAGCGGCAATGAGGCGGATGATTTAGCCGCCACGCTGGCGGTCAAAGTCACACAGGCCGGGCATCAGGCCACTATCGTTTCTACCGACAAAGGCTACTGTCAGTTGCTCTCCCCGACGCTGCGTATCCGCGATTATTTCCAGAAACGCTGGCTGGATGCGCCATTCATTGAGAAAGAGTTCGGCGTCCTTCCCCAACAGTTGCCGGACTACTGGGGGCTGGCGGGGATCAGCAGTTCAAAAGTCCCCGGCGTGGCGGGCATCGGCCCCAAAAGCGCGACCCAATTGTTGGTTCAGTTTCAGACTCTGGAAGGGATTTATGTACACCTCGACGAGGTGGCGGAAAAGTGGCGCAAGAAGCTTGAAGCGCATAAAGAGATGGCATTTTTGTGCCGCGATATCGCGCGCCTGCAAACGGATCTCCATATCGACGGAAACTTGCAGCAGCTACGGCTGACGCGGTAGCTGTGTTGCCGGGTGGCGCTACGCTTATCCGGCCTACATTTCGTGCAATCCTGTAGGCCGGATAAAGCCATCCGGCAAAATTACCAGGCGGTATGATACAACTCGACGATATCGGCAATACTCGCTTCACGCGGATTACCACCGGTGCAAACATCGTCAAATGCCGCCTGCGCCAGCGCCGGAACATCCTCTTTACGCACGCCGACATCGCGTAAATGCAACGGAATACCGACGTCCCGGTTGAGGGTAAATACCGCTTCCACGGCGGCATTACGCGCCTCGCTCAAACTTATCCCTTCGACCTTCTCGCCCATCGCACGCGCGATATCACGGAACTTCTCACCGGTATATTCCGCGTTGTAGCGCATGATATGCGGCAGAAGAATCGCATTAGCAACGCCGTGCGGAGTGTTATAAAACGCGCCCAGCGGATGCGCCATCCCGTGCACCAGCCCAAGCCCCACATTGGAAAAGCCCATCCCGGCAACGTACTGCCCCAGCGCCATCGCTTCGCCCGCTTCACGCTCGCCCGCAACCGAACCACGCAATGCCCCGGCGATGATCTCAATGGCCTTAATATGCAGCGCATCCGTCAACGCCCACGCGGCACGGGTGATGTATCCTTCGATCGCGTGGGTTAACGCATCCACCCCGGTTGCCGCCTTCAGCGCGGGCGGCATGCCATCCATCATGTCGGCATCAATAAACGCGACCTGCGGGATATCATGCGGATCGACACAAACAAATTTACGCCGCTTTTCTTCATCGGTGATCACATAGTTAATGGTCACTTCCGCTGCGGTTCCCGCAGTGGTCGGGATCGCCATCACCGGCACGCTCGGATAACGGGTCGGCGACAGCCCCTCCAGACTGCGCACGTCAGCAAACTCAGGGTTATTGCTGATAATACCGATCGCCTTACAGGTATCCTGCGGGGAGCCGCCGCCGATGGCAATCAGGTAGTCTGCCCCGCTTTGTTGAAATACGTTCAGCCCCTCTTTCACCACGCCGATGGTTGGATTTGGGATCACGCCATCGTAGATCGCCCATGCCAGCCCTGCGGCATCCATCTTATCCGTGACGTTTCTGACCACACCGCACTGCACCAGCGTTTTGTCACTGACAATTAGCGCCTTGCGATAGCCCCGGCGTTGAACCTCATCGGTTAACGCCGCCACCGCCCCCCGGCCAAACCATGCCGTTTCGTTCAGGATCATTCTGTTCGCCATAGCCCGTCTCCTTCGCTGTGCGAAATTACTCTTCGATACGTAATCCGTAGGTTTTGAATTTTTCCAGCACAATGGCGATAGCCTCATCATCCAGTACAGGCACCGGATCGGTAATCGCCAGCGTACTGAGGTACAGCTGCGCCAGCACTTCCACTTCATGCGCCAGCCACAGCGCTTTTTCCAGGTTCTCTTCGCAGGCGATCAACCCATGATGCTGTAGCAGGGTCGCTTTGCGATTTTTGAGCGCAACGGCAACGTATTCAGAAAGTTCACGCGTGCCGAACGTGGCGTAAGGCGCACACGGAATGGAGTTCCCCCCCGCCGCCGCAATCATGTAATGAATGGCTGGGATAGGACGATTGAGGATCGACACCGCCGTGCAGTGAACGGCATGGTTATGGACGACAGCATTAGCATCCGGGCGCGTCTGGTAGGCCGCCATATGAAAACGCCACTCGCTGGAAGGCAATTTTCCCTGCTCATGCTGGCCCTCTGCATCAATAAAGACGATATGTGATTCGGTGAGTTTGTCATACGGAATGCCCGTTGGCGTGATCAGCATCCCGCCCTGATAACGCACGCTCACATTGCCTGCGGTCCCCTGGTTCAGCCCCAGCCGGGTCATCTCCAGGCAGGTGTCGATAATCTGGCGGGCCAGTGTGTTTCGTTCCATTAGTTACCTCTCTCAGTCATTCAAAACGCGACAACAGAACAGCACGTTGCTCTGCTGAATTAATTGAACATTTGGTAACCATCATCATATTGAATAGCGATAAAGGAATTTACATGACTTTATTTTGTGATACGCATCAATTAATCACGTCAGTTAAATACCGTTTTCTCTGGATTCACTCTCTCCAAAATGACCGCTCTTAATATTATTTATCCAAACGGGCATTTTCATAATATTTGTAACAAATGCCCGTTTTCGCAGTAATAAATTAAATCGGTCATCAACGCTGTGGGTTTTTAATTTTATTTACTCAAACGGGCATCATTTTTCAGAAATTAAAGTGATGATAATCACATAAAGCCACCCTCCAGGTGCTAAATGTGACCACCATCATATTAAACAGCGTTTTTTATTTGAAAATGAATTCATGAGTTCACTATCAACAGCCAATTTTCTCTGGCAGATAACAGGAACTCGCCTGGTTTGTCGATCTGGTGAGAAACACCAGTCGTACTTCTAAAATGTTGAACACGCTTCTGAGCCAATGAGGATGCTATGGGAAACACAACAATACAGACGCAGAGTTTTCGTGCGGTGGATACAGGGCAAAGCAAACGCTATATCATTCCGTTTGCTTTACTCTGCTCACTGTTTTTCCTTTGGGCGGTTGCCAATAACCTGAATGACATTTTATTACCACAATTTCAGCAAGCCTTTACGTTAACTAATTTTCAGGCAGGTTTGATTCAGTCTGCTTTTTATTTCGGCTATTTTGTTATTCCCATCCCCGCGGGTATTTTGATGAAAAAGCTGAGTTATAAAGCGGGGATAATTACCGGACTATTCTTATATGCTTTTGGCGCGGCATTATTCTGGCCGGCTGCTGAAGTGATGAATTACACCTTGTTTTTGATTGGTCTTTTTATTATTGCCGCAGGACTTGGTTGTCTTGAAACCGCCGCGAACCCTTTTGTTACGGTATTAGGGCCAGAAAGCGGTGGCCATTTCCGTCTCAATCTGGCGCAAACATTTAACTCTTTCGGCGCTATTATCGCCGTGGTGTTCGGGCAAAGTCTTATTTTGTCTAACGTCCCACATCAATCTCAGGACGTGCTCGATAAAATGACGCCTGAGCAATTGAGTACATATAAACACAGCCTGGTTTTGTCGGTACAGACGCCTTATATGATCATCGTGGCTATCGTTTTACTGGTTGCCCTGCTGATCATGCTGACCAAATTCCCGGCGCTACAGAGCGACGATCACAGTGACGCCCAACAAAGTTCATTCACCGCTTCACTTGCCCGCCTGGTGCGTATTCGCCACTGGCGCTGGGCGGTGCTGGCGCAGTTCTGCTACGTTGGCGCGCAAACCGCCTGCTGGAGCTACCTGATCCGTTACGCTATCGAAGAGATCCCCGGCATGACGCCTGGCTTTGCCGCCAACTACCTGACCGGCACGATGGTGTGCTTCTTTATCGGCCGCTTCTCCGGCACCTGGCTTATCAGCCGCTTTGCGCCGCATAAAGTGCTGGCGGCCTATGCCCTGCTCTCCATGATCCTGTGTCTGGTTTCAGCCTTTAGCGGCGGCCATATCGGCCTGCTGGCCCTGACGCTGTGCAGCGCATTTATGTCGATTCAGTACCCCACTATCTTCTCGCTGGGTATTAAAAATCTGGGACAGGACACCAAATACGGCTCGTCGTTCATCGTCATGACCATCATTGGCGGCGGCATCGTCACGCCGGTCATGGGTTTTGTCAGCGATGCGGCTGGCAACATCCCAACGGCTGAGCTGGTCCCGGCGCTCTGCTTTGCCGTCATCTTCATCTTTGCCCGTTTCCGTTCACAAGCGGCAACTAACTGAACATTTTTCCGAATAACGTGAGGAACCTGTAATGAAAAAAATCAGCTTACCGAAAATTGGCATTCGCCCGGTTATTGATGGACGTCGCATGGGGGTACGCGAGTCGCTGGAAGAACAGACCATGAATATGGCGAAAGCCACCGCTGCGCTTATCACCGAAAAACTTCGCCATGCCTGCGGCGCGCAGATTGAATGTGTGATTGCGGATACCTGCATTGCCGGAATGGCGGAATCCGCCGCCTGTGAAGAGAAATTCAGCAGCCAGAATGTTGGCGTAACCATTACCGTGACGCCGTGCTGGTGCTACGGCAGCGAAACCATCGATATGGACCCAATGCGCCCGAAAGCCATCTGGGGCTTCAACGGTACGGAACGTCCCGGCGCCGTTTATCTGGCCGCCGCGTTGGCCGCGCACAGCCAGAAAGGCATTCCGGCATTCTCTATTTATGGTCATGACGTACAGGATGCCGACGACACCTCGATCCCTGCCGACGTTGAAGAAAAACTGCTGCGCTTTGCGCGCGCTGGTCTGGCGGTCGCCAGCATGAAAGGCAAAAGCTACCTCTCTGTGGGCGGCGTCTCAATGGGGATTGCCGGTTCCATCGTCGATCACAACTTCTTTGAGTCCTGGCTGGGAATGAAAGTGCAGGCGGTGGACATGACCGAGCTGCGCCGTCGCATCGACCAGAAAATCTATGACGAAGCCGAACTGGAGATGGCGCTGGCGTGGGCGGATAAAAACTTCCGCTATGGCGAGGATCAGAACGCGCAGCAGTACAAACGTAATGAAGAACAAAGCCGCGCGGTGCTGAAAGAGAGCCTGCTGATGGCGATGTGCATTCGCGACATGATGCAGGGCAACAACAAGCTGGCGGAAAAAGGGCTGGTCGAAGAGTCGCTGGGTTATAACGCTATTGCGGCAGGCTTCCAGGGCCAGCGCCACTGGACCGATCAATACCCGAACGGCGACACCGCCGAAGCGCTGCTGAACAGCTCCTTTGACTGGAACGGCGTGCGCGAACCGTTTGTCGTCGCTACCGAAAACGACAGCCTCAACGGCGTAGCGATGCTGCTGGGCCACCAACTCACCGGAACCGCGCAGGTCTTTGCCGACGTGCGAACCTACTGGTCGCCGGAAGCGGTAGAGCGCGTCACAGGCCAGCCGCTCACCGGCCTTGCGGAGCACGGCATCATTCACCTGATCAACTCCGGCTCTGCGGCGCTGGACGGCTCCTGCAAACAGCGCGATAGCGAAGGCAAACCAACCATGAAGCCGCACTGGGAAATCAGCCAACAGGAAGCGGACGCCTGCCTGGCCGCCACCGAATGGTGCCCGGCGATCCACGAATACTTCCGTGGCGGCGGCTACTCCTCTCGCTTCCTGACCGAAGGCGGCGTGCCGTTCACCATGACCCGCGTGAACATCATCAAGGGTCTGGGGCCGGTACTGCAAATCGCTGAAGGCTGGAGCGTGGAACTGCCGAAGGAGATGCACGATCAGCTCGACGCCCGCACCAACTCGACCTGGCCGACCACCTGGTTTGCGCCGCGTCTTACCGGTAAAGGCCCGTTCACCGACGTTTACTCGGTGATGGCGAACTGGGGCGCTAACCACGGCGTACTGACCATCGGCCACGTCGGCGCTGACTTCATCACGCTCGCCGCCATGCTGCGTATTCCGGTCTGCATGCACAACGTGGACGATGCGAAAATCTACCGTCCTTCCGCCTGGGCTGCGCACGGTATGGATATTGAAGGCCAGGATTATCGCGCCTGCCAGAACTACGGGCCGCTGTACAAACGTTAATGCGTCACTTCTTTGCCCGGTGGCGTAAGCTTACCGGGCCTACAATTTCGCATTTTGTAGGCCGGATCAGCGAAGCGCCATCCGGCAACGTTTCGGAGCTACTATGAAACAAGACGTCATTCTGGTTCTCGACTGCGGCGCCACCAACGTACGGGCAATGGCCGTTGACCGTCAGGGAAACATTGTCGCCCGCGCATCAACAGCGAATGCCAGCGACATCGCCACGGAAAATAGCGCCTGGCATCAGTGGTCGCTGGCGGCCATTCTGCAACGCTTCGCGGACTGCTGTCAGCAACTGAAGACGGAACTGGCGGCCTGCCGGGTTCGCGGTATTACGGTCACCACCTTTGGCGTGGACGGTGCGCTGGTCGATGAACACGGTCAGTTGCTCTATCCGGTGATCAGCTGGAAATGCCCCCGCACCCTTGCCGTCATGGAAAACATCGGCCGCTTTATGCCGCCGCAGCAGTTGCAGGCGATCTCCGGCGTCGGCGCATTCGCCTTTAATACGCTGCATAAACTGGTGTGGCTGAAAGAGAACCACCCGCAGTTGCTCGAACAGGCGCACGCCTGGCTGTTTATTTCATCACTGATCAACCACCGTTTAACCGGTGAATTCACCACGGATATCACCATGGCGGGCACCAGCCAGATGCTGGATATCCACCAGCGGGATTTCAGCCCGGAGATTTTACAGGCCACGGGTTTACCCCGCCGTCTGTTTCCACGGTTAGTTGAAGCGGGCGAACGGATTGGCACGCTGCAAAACGACGCCGCAAACCTGCTTGGGCTTGAGGCGGGTATTCCGGTGATCTCCGCCGGGCATGACACGCAGTTTGCCCTTTTTGGCGCCGGCGCAGAACAGGATGAACCGGTACTCTCGTCCGGTACGTGGGAAATCCTGATGGTACGCAGCGCGCAGGTGAACACGCCGCTGCTCAGCCATTACGCCGGTTCCACCTGTGAACTGGACAGCCAGGCCGGACTTTATAACCCAGGCATGCAGTGGCTGGCTTCCGGCGTACTCGAATGGGTGCGCAAACTGCTCTGGACGCCAGAAACGCCGTGGCAGACGCTGATTGACGAGGCGCACGCCATTCCGCCGGGTGCTGAAGGCGTGAAGATGCAGTGCGATCTCCTCACCTGTCAAAACGCGGGCTGGCAGGGGGTGACGCTGAACACAAAGCGTGGTCATTTTTACCGCGCCGCGCTGGAAGGGCTCACGGCGCAACTGCAACGTAATCTGCAAACGCTGGAAAAGATTGGTCACTTCCAGGCAACTGAGCTTCTGCTGGTTGGCGGCGGAAGCCGCAACGCGCTGTGGAATCAAATCAAAGCCAATCTGCTTGATATACCGATTAAGGTGCTGGATGACGCGGAAACCACTGTCGCCGGGGCCGCCATGTTCGGCTGGTATGGCGTAGGCGAATTTGCCAGCCCGGAACAGGCCCGAGCCCTGGTGCGCTATCAGTACCGCTATTTCTGGCCGCAAACTGAACCCGAATTTATTGAGGGAGTGTGAGATGCTAAAAACTATTTCGCCATTGATATCCCCTGAGTTACTGAAAGTGCTGGCTGAAATGGGGCACGGGGATGAGATTATTTTTTCCGATGCCCACTTCCCCGCGCACAGCATGGGACCGCAGGTTATTCGCGCAGATGGTCTGAAAGTCAGCGATCTGCTCCGGGCGATTATCCCGCTGTTTGAACTGGACAGCTACGCGCCGCCGCTGGTGATGATGGCCGCCGTAGAGGGCGATTCGCTCGACCCGACGGTTGAAGCGCGTTATCGCGATGCGCTCTCATTGCAGACGCCGTGCCCGGAGATTGTCCGCATCGACCGCTATGCGTTTTATGAGCGGGCGCAAAAAGCCTTTGCGATCGTTATCACAGGAGAGTGCGCGAAGTACGGGAATATTCTTTTAAAAAAAGGGGTAACGCCGTAATCTCTTGCCGGTGCGCCCGCATGATGCGGGCGTTCATCGAATGATGGGGTGAGAAAAGATGAAAGCGGCACGCCAACAAGCGATAGTAGACCTGCTGATCAACCATAAAAGTCTGACCACCGAGGCGCTGTCAGTACAGCTTAACGTCAGCAAAGAGACCATTCGCCGCGATCTCAGCGAGCTACAGGCGCAGGGAAAAGTGCTGCGCAATCACGGGCGCGCCAAGTATATTCACCGGGAAAACCAGGACAGCGGCGACCCGTTCCACATCCGGCTGAAAAGCCACTATGCGCATAAGGCGGATATCGCCAGGGAGGCGCTGGCATGGATAGAACCGGGCATGGTGATCGCTCTGGACGCCAGCTCAACCTGCTGGTATCTGGCCCGCCAGTTGCCGGACATTGATATTCACGTCTTTACCAACAGTCACCCGATTTGCCAGGAGCTGGGCAAACGCGAACATATTCAGCTCATCAGTTCCGGCGGCCAGCTTGAGCGTAAATATGGCTGCTACGTCAATCCGTCGCTTATTTCTCAGCTTAAGCCGCTCGACATTGACCTGTTTATTTTTTCCTGCGAAGGGATTGACCGCGGCGGCGCGCTCTGGGACTCAAATACGATCAACGCGGATTTCAAATCCACGCTGCTTAAGCGCGCATCGCAGTCTTTATTGTTGATCGACAAAAGTAAGCTCAACCGCTCGGGAGAGGCCTGCATCGGGCATCTGGATGATGTGACGCACATCATTTCCGATGAGCGCCAGGGGGTGATTCACGCCTGATGGCGTTGCTGTTTATCAGGCCAACAAATAACAGGCGCAGGCCGGATAAGGCATTTACGCCGCTATCCGGCAATTCATCGTATTACCGCTCGTCGCGACGCCCGCCCACGGCGGCCCACAGCCGACGGACATGCACGGTCACTTCTTCACGATCGTGATACAGCTGTCGCGCCTGAATTTGCGCGTTAATGCCGTGTTCATCAAGCTGCGCCTGAATATACGCCAGGTTCTGCGACACCTCTTCATAGCGTTTTTTCATCGGCAGCTTGAGATTGAAGATCGTCTCGCGACACCAGCCGTTTACTAACCACTGCGCCATCAGCGCGGCAACCTTAGCAGGCTTTTCCACCATGTCGCACACCATCCACGAGATGTTGTTACGGTTCGGACGGTATCTGAATCCATCTTCGCGCAGCCAGGTCACCTGCCCGGTATCCATCAGGCTCTGCGCCATTGGGCCGTTATCGACAGAGTAAACCCACATGTTGCGCTTCACTAACTGGTAGGTCCAACCGCCAGGGCAGGCGCCTAAATCCACGGCATACATCCCGTTCGCCAGACGTTCATCCCACTCATCGGCCGGAATAAAAACATGCAGCGCTTCTTCCAGCTTCAGCGTCGAACGGCTTGGCGCATCGGCCGGGAATTTCAGCCGCGGAATCCCCATATAGAACGGCGAGTTGTTGTCAGGATACGAATACCCGGTATAACAGCAGCCCGGCGCGATGAAGAAAACATGCACCACCGGACGCTTTGGCGTTTCATAGTTTGTCAGAATCCCCGCGTCGCGCAGCGCGGCCCGCAGCGGCACCGTAAATTTACGGCAAAACTTCATCAACTCTTTGCTTTCATTGGTGTCTGCGACTTCAACACGCAGCTCGCCGCCTTTTTCCACAACGCCCTGTAGCATCCCGACAATCGGCGTAATGCGATCGTCCGGCGGCAGGTCGCGCAGCAGCTCGCCGACGACGAACATTTGACGCGCAAAAATGAGCGAGGAAAAAGGCAACTCTTTTACTATTTTTTCAGCATCGTCCGGCTGATAGCACTCAAAGACGACGTATCCGGCATTGTCTTTAACACGAGCGAAGCCAAAGATTTCCCGACGCGCCGCCTTATCCGTCATTTCGGCAGCGCACTCCTTTTCAAAACCAGGGCGACACAACAATACAACCTTATTCATGACCAACGCCCTTACGTTTCAAACGGATGGCGCCAATTAACATCAGCACCCAGCCTGCCAGGAAACTCACGCCGCCGACAGGAGTAACAAACGCCCACAGGCGTAAATGAGACAGCGCCAGGCAATACAGGCTGCCGCTAAACAGCACCGTACCTAACGCCAGAAAAACGCTGCTCCAGTAAAACCAGATGCTAATGCGTCGCTGCATCGCAACCGCCAGGCCAAAAATGGCCAGCGTATGAAACGCCTGATATTGCAGGCCGGTCTGGACCCAGCCCATTTCAACCACACCAAGAGTTTTGCTCAGGACATGCGCCCCAAAGGCACCCAGAGCAACATAGATAAAGCCGCTTATCGCGGCAAAAATCAGCATAAAACGGCTGGTCATGGTAGTACCCTAAATAAATTATTGTTCGTAACGAAAGCGGAATTTTTCTTGTTCAGCGGCCGCTTTGGTCAGAATCCACTGACGAAAGGCGGCTATTTTACCCAGTTCTGCCTGACTGTCATGACAAACCAGATAAAAAGCATTTTTACTGACCAGAACGTCGTTAAAGGGACAGACAAGACGCCCGGCTTCAATTTCTGATTGCGCCATGACGTTGTTCGCCAGCGCAACCCCCTGTCCGTGGATGGCAGCCTGTAGCACCATTGCGCTATGGCTGAAAATAGGTCCCTGCTGCACATTAATATGATTCAGCCCCAACTGACGCGTATAGGTCTGCCAGTCTCTTCGCGAAGCATCATGCAGTAATGTATGTTTTGCCAGATCTTCCGGCGTCTTTAACGGCTTATCGCCCGTCAGTAATAACGGTGAACACACCGGCAGTAAATATTCTGCGTACAATTTTTCAACGCGCAAGCCCGGCCAGTTGCCACGCCCATAAAAAATAGCGACGTCGACATCATCAGCCAGCTTATCTTCCTGACGGTCCACAGCCTGAATTCTGACATCGATTCCCGGATAAGTTGAGTTAAAGCTTGAGAGTCGAGGAACCAGCCACTGGATCGCAAAACTGGGCAATAAACTGACCGTAAGCGCGCCTTTTGCACTCCGCGCCTGAAGTTTACGCGTCGCTTCGGTTAATTGCGAAAAAATCTCTTTGATGTCGAGGAAATAGCTCTGCCCCTCTTCCGTTAGCAAAAGCGAACGATTGCGACGACGGAACAGTTTTAGCCCCAAAAAATCCTCAAGTGACTTGATTTGGTGACTTACTGCGGCCTGTGTCACAAAAAGCTCTTCTGCTGCGCGAGTGAAGCTTAAATGCCGCGCTGCGGCATCAAAAACACGTAATGCATTTAAGGGTGGTAATCGTTTTGACATGGCTTTTAGACTTTGATGTTAAATAAATTTAACAATTAGGTAACCTTGTGTAACCTATTAGTTTTTTTAATCTGAGCCATTATAATTTGTCCGTTGAGGTTCTACCAGCAAATACCTATAGTGGCGACACTTCCTGAGCCGGAACGAAAAGTTTTATCGGAATGCGTGTTCTGATGGGCTTTTGGCTTACGGTTGTGATGTTGTGTTGTTGTGTTTGCAATTGGTCTGCGATTCAGACCATGGTAGCGAAGCTACCCTTTTTCACTTCCTGTACATTTACCCTGTCTGTCCATAGTGATTAATGTAGCACCGCCAATTGCGGTGCTTTTTTTTGTCCATGACCGACCGGTTACTGATCCAGTTCGACCATCTCTTTAACGTCAGTACGATTGATCTGCTGTTTGTTGCCGTTAGCGTCTTTATAAGAAATCATGCCGGTTTCATCATCGGTTTTTGGCTTACCGTCTGACACGATAGTACGGCCATCATTTGTGTGCATCACATAATTCGGACCGGAACAGGCGCTCAGGGCAAAAGTCAGCATACATGCAGAGATCATTGCGGCAGTCTTTTTCATTTTCATCTTCTTCTCCTTAAAGCTGTTTATGCTAAATAAAACGGGTTCCGTAACAGGCAAAAACATTCGCCTAACACTATTTAGCATAACCTGCTTCCCTGACTTCACCAGGATAACCAGACAATTCCGATGGTTAGGACAAACCTTGTATCACAGCCCTTTTTGCGCCACGATCGGTATACTGAATTGAGGAATACCATGAACGCTTTCAATCCTGCGCAGTTTCGCGCGCAATTTCCTGCCCTTACCGATGCGGGCGTTTATCTCGACAGCGCCGCGACGGCGCTTAAGCCTCAGGCCGTGATCGACGCCACGCATCAGTTCTACAGCCTGAGCGCCGGAAACGTCCATCGCAGCCAGTTCGCCGAGGCACAGCGGCTAACCGCACGCTATGAAGCGGCGCGCGGCAAAGTGGCGCAGTGGCTGAACGCGCCTGATGATGCATCGATTGTCTGGACACGCGGCACCACGGAAGCCATCAATATGGTGGCGCAATGCTATGCCCGCCCGCGCCTGCAACCCGGCGATGAGATAATCGTCAGTGAAGCGGAGCATCACGCGAATCTCGTTCCCTGGCTGATGGTCGCTCAGCAGACGGGCGCAAAAATCGTCAAACTGCCCCTGAATGCCCTTTTCCTCCCCGACGTGGAGCGTCTGCCTGAACTCATCACGCCACGCAGCCGAATTCTGGCGCTGGGACAGATGTCGAACGTCACGGGCGGCTGCCCGGACCTGGCGCGCGCTATCACGCTGGCGCACGCGGCAGGGATGGTGGTGATGGTTGACGGCGCGCAAGGCGCGGTGCATTTCCCCGCCGATGTACAGCAGCTGGATATTGATTTTTATGCTTTCTCCGCCCACAAGCTGTACGGCCCGACGGGCATCGGCGCGCTGTACGGCAAACCGGCCTTACTGGAAGAGATGTCCCCGTGGCTCGGCGGCGGCAAGATGATCGCTGAAGTCAATTTTGAAGGATTCACAACCCAGGCCGTTCCCTGGCGTCTGGAAGCTGGCACGCCAAACGTGGCTGGAGTTATTGGCCTTAGCGCCGCGCTGGAGTGGCTGGCGGAAGTGGATATGGCGCAGGCCGAAAGCTGGAGTCGCGGTCTGGCGACGCTGGCGGAAGACGCGCTGGCGAAGCGTCCGGGTTTCCGTTCTTTCCGTTGCCAGGACTCCAGCCTGCTGGCCTTCGATTTTGCCGGCGTTCATCACAGCGATATGGTGACGTTACTGGCCGAATACGGCATCGCCCTGCGCGCCGGGCAGCACTGCGCGCAGCCTCTGCTGGCGGCGCTTGGCGTAACGGGCACCCTGCGCGCCTCTTTTGCGCCGTATAATACAAAGCATGATGTGGATGCGTTGGTCAGCGCCGTTGACCGCGCGCTGGAAATACTGGTGGATTAATGACAAGCCCTCTTTTTGCCGGACACCCGTTTGGCACGACCGTAACGGAAGAGACGTTACGCACTCTCTTTATCCCGCTCTCGCAGTGGGAGGACAAGTATCGCCAGCTTATTCTGTTGGGTAAGCAACTCCCGGCATTGCCGGATGAGCTAAAAACGCAGGCAAAAGAGATCGCAGGATGTGAGAACCGCGTCTGGCTGGGGCATACCCTGTCGGAGAAAGGAACGCTGCACTTTTTCGGTGACAGCGAAGGGCGTATTGTACGCGGTTTGCTGGCGGTTTTACTCACGGCGGTAGAGGGAAAGACCCCGGCGGAACTGCTGGCGCACTCGCCGCTGGGGTTGTTTGATGAGTTAGGCTTAACAATACAACTTAGCGCATCGCGCAGCCAGGGGCTGAATGCGCTGAATAACGCGATTATTGAGGCTGCCCAGCAAGCCGGATGACGACGCTGATGCGTCTTATCCGGCCTACAACACCGCACGAACCGTAGGTCGGATAAGCATAGCGCCATCCGACACAATCAAGCCTGACGCGCCGCCTTCGCCATCATCTTCTTCAGCGCGTGAGACACGGCAACAAAGCCAAAGGTCGCAGTTACCATCGTGGCTGCGCCGAATCCAGAGGCGCAATCCATTCTTTTCGGCCCTTCCGCCGTCGCTTTCATCGCACATACGGAACCATCAGCCTGCGGATAAACCAGCGCTTCCGTTGAGAACACGCAGTCCACGCCCAGTTTGCCCTTGCTGTTTTTCACCACACCAAAGTCGCTTTTCAACCGTTCGCGCAGTTTCGCCGCCAGCGGGTCCTGGATGGTTTTCGCCAGATCCGTTACCTGAATCTGGGTCGGGTCTATCTGCCCACCCGCCCCGCCGGTGGTGACTAACGGAACCTTATTTCGGCGGCACCAGGCAATCAGCGCGGCTTTTGGCCGCACGCTGTCGATGGCATCAATGACATACGAAAACCCTGCGCTCATATACTCCGCGACGTTATCCGGCGTGACAAAGTCATCCACCACCGTCACCCGGCACTCCGGGTTGATCTGACGAATACGCTCGGCCATCACCTCGGCTTTCGCCAGACCGACGTTATCGCGCAGCGCATGAATTTGCCGGTTGGTGTTGGTGACGCATACGTCATCCATATCGATGAGCGTGATCGCGCCAATGCCGGTACGCGCCAGCGCCTCTGCCGCCCAGGAGCCGACGCCGCCGATCCCGACCACGCAAATATGCGCACCGGCAAACAGCTGCAACGCTTTTTCACCATACAGACGGGCGGTGCCGCCAAAACGCTGGCGCCAGGCATCACTAATTACAACAGACATACGACCTCAGAATTAAAAAGGGGTAATACGATCGTAGGCCGGATACGTCGCTTGCGACGCCATCCGGCATGATTTGCCTGATGGCGCTACGCTTATCAGGCCTACGATTTAAATCTTCAGCGAAGCC
Source organism: Citrobacter sp. CK180 (assembly GCF_030333655.1). Classification (NCBI taxonomy): domain Bacteria; kingdom Pseudomonadati; phylum Pseudomonadota; class Gammaproteobacteria; order Enterobacterales; family Enterobacteriaceae; genus Citrobacter; species Citrobacter sp. CK180. The sequence goes on from NZ_JAOWFM010000057.1 coordinate 217,707, forward strand.
GCCATCAGGCAATCAGCCGCTAAATACGTTACCGGTTCCCGGGGCGTTTTTCAGCACCCAGACGCGCCCATAGTGATTATACCAGCCTGCGCGGTGCCCGGCGTCCGGGCCTATCCCCTGATAAATATCAAAGTGCTGGCCTTTAATCGCACCGCCCACGTCCAGCGCCACCATCAGGCGCAGTTCGTACTGGCCGTTAAACTTGCCGTTGTTATCCAGCAGCGGGACTTCCGCCAGCAGGGTTGTTCCTGCCGGGATAATGCTGCGATCGGAAGCCACAGACGCACGGCCGATAAGCGGCACGGCGCTGGCGCCTTTCACCGGGGCAAAAGATTGCGGCTTAAAGAAGACGAATGACGGGTTTTGCTCCAGCAGCTCGCGCACTTCCGCTTCACTGTGGGTTTCTCCCCAGTGGCGAATGGCCTGCATCGACATATCTTCTTTCTTCACTTCACCGCGATCGATCAGCACCTTGCCGATACTGCGGTAAGCATGGCCGTTTTTCCCGGCATAGCTGAAGAAATTCAGCGGGCTGCCGTCGCCAAAATCAATATAGCCGCTGCCCTGAACGTCCATGATGAAGTTATCCATCAGCGAGTTGCTGTACGCCAGAATGTAGCTGTCGCTCAGCGCGCCGGAATAGATCTCGGCACGAGACGGTAAGCGGCCGCGTTTTGGCGGCATACGATAAATAGGGTACTGGAACTCGCCCTGACGGGTATGGCGCGCCTGAATAACCGGCGTGTAGTAGCCGGTAAACTGGACGTTACCGTAGTTATCCGCCCCTTCCATCTGCCAGGCATCAATACCAAACTGGCGCATCATTCGCGTATCGCCACCGGAACGTAACCACTCCTGCACGGCGTTATAGACGTTGCTCTGGTTGCCATACAGACGCGGCGACGCGCTGCGGATTTGGTTGACCTGCTCGGCGAAATCGCCTGCGTTGATAGGCGCCCCAATGGCGTCAGGTTGGTTCACCAGTGAGAAAGGCTGGGTAAACTTCCCGTCTTTATACTGCTGGCCGCGATCGGTCGGTTTAGAGGAACAGGCGGCAAGCATTGCAACCACCGCCCCCATAAGAAGGTAATTTGCCCAACGTCCTTTCATGAGTTCTCGTCTTTTAGCTGTAAATCTTGCGCTATGAAGATAACAAACCCCCGAACCTAATGAAATGCGAAGCGCTCCCCTGACGCAAATTACGCACAAAAAACGTACCAAAGCGCGTTGTTTTTGCACACAATCATCCCAATTTCGTGATCCGGGTGAAAAAAGGGTTGCATGAAAATGTTAGCAGAGTATAGTGCGCATCCACGGACGCGGGGTGGAGCAGCCTGGTAGCTCGTCGGGCTCATAACCCGAAGGTCGTCAGTTCAAATCTGGCCCCCGCAACCAATACAATGTGAAGAAAAGGTTACTCGATGGAAGAGTAACAGACGGACGCGGGGTGGAGCAGCCTGGTAGCTCGTCGGGCTCATAACCCGAAGGTCGTCGGTTCAAATCCGGCCCCCGCAACCAATTGAAATATGATGTAATATTTTGCAAAGTAGTTCGAATCACAACAAGGCGGCGACGCAGTGAATCCTTAGGAGCTTACTCCAGTAAGTGACTGAGGTGAACGAGGAAAGCCAACGCAGATGTGGTTTGAAATACGAAGCAGAAAGACGGACGCGGGGTGGAGCAGCCTGGTAGCTCGTCGGGCTCATAACCCGAAGGTCGTCGGTTCAAATCCGGCCCCCGCAACCAATATTAAACACCTTAACGGGTGTTTTTTCGTTTCTGCGGTCCGTAAAAAAAGCGCCTTTCAGCGCTTTTTTATTATCCCCTTCTCGCCAGCGTCGCCCCATCGGCAAAGTAGGCTTTAATACCCGCCAGAATCGACTCCGCCACTTCCTGCTGGAACTTCGCCGTTTTGAGCTTACGCTCCTCTTCAATATTACTGATAAAGGCGGTTTCCACGAGAATAGAGGGGATATCCGGCGCTTTCAGCACCGCAAAGCCGGCCTGCTCAACCTGATTTTTGTGCAGATTATTAACCCTTCCCAGCTTGTTGAGCACCGCTTTACCGAACTTCAGACTATCGGCGATGGTCAACGATTGCACCATGTCGAACATGGTGTGATCGACATAGCGATCGCCGCTTTTACTCACGCCGCCGATCAAATCCGAGGCGTTCTGAGTTTGCGCGAGGTATTTTGCCGCCGTACTGGTCGCGCCCTTCGTCGAGAGCGCAAAAACGGATGAACCGCTGGGCTGTCGGCTGGTAAACGCGTCCGCATGGATAGAGACAAACAGGTCGGCGCGCTGCTTCTGGGCTTTCGCCACGCGCACTTTCAGCGGAATGAAGATATCCTCATTACGCGTCATGTAGACCTTCATATTGCCTTCTCTCTCAATTAACGCGCGCAAGCGGCGGGCAATCTGCAACACCACGTCTTTTTCGCGCGTCTTGTATTTCCCCACGGCGCCGGGATCTTCTCCTCCATGACCGGGATCGAGCATGATCACGATCGGGCGATCGCGCCCCGCCTTGCCCGGCTGCGGCCCGCTCTGCGCAGGCGGCACCTGCTTATCCAGATCGCCTTTGTTGTAATCTTCCAGCAGCGCCAGCAACGGGTCCTGCATATCCTGCGCATTGGCAGGGTAGAGATCCATCACCAGGCGTTCTTTAAAGCCCGCCACAGGCGCAAGGGCAAACAGCTGCGGTTTCACGTTTTGCTTCAGCTCAAACACCATCCGCACCGTCTGTGGATCAAACTGCCCCACTCGCGCTGACTTGATATACGGATCGTCCGCGCGGATCTGCGCGCCAATGCCTTTAAGCACCGAGTTCAGATTCACGCCTTCAATATCCACCACCACGCGCTCAGGGTTACTCAGGGCAAACTGTTTGTATTTCAGCAGACGGTTCGATTCCACCGTGACGCGGGTATAGCTGGACGCAGGCCAGATGCGTACCGCGACGACCTGGCTGACGGCAGCCAAACCGACCTGACTTACGCTCAATAGCCACATGGCGCCCGTCCCTTGTAGTAAACGACGGCGACTGATTGCTGAGTTGGATCCCGACATGCTTCTCCCGAGCAAAACAAACTTAACGGTGCTGATGTACAAAACGTCTAAATTGACCGGAAACTTTAGCGAATGACGCATAATCTGTCATCTATAAAAGGGTAAACTTTCTTTTTGTATTCACGGTATTACTGAGAGAAAACTTCAGCGGGATTAAAATTTGCGCTTGCGCACGACGGAAAAACAGAATAAAAATACATTAATTTCGAATAATCATGCAATGAGGGTGTGCCGTGGTGAAGGAACGTAGAACCGAACTGGTACAGGGATTCCGCCATTCTGTTCCCTATATCAATACCCATCGGGGAAAAACGTTTGTCATTATGCTTGGCGGTGAGGCCATTGAGCATGAAAATTTCTCCAGTATCGTCAATGACATCGGGCTTCTGCACAGTCTGGGCATTCGCCTGGTGGTGGTGTATGGCGCGCGTCCGCAAATCGACGCGAACCTTGCCGCACATCATCATGAGCCGCTGTACCACAAAAATACCCGCGTGACGGACGCCAAAACGCTGGAACTGGTTAAGCAAGCGGCAGGCACGTTGCAGCTGGATATCACCGCCCGTCTGTCGATGAGCCTGAACAACACCCCCTTACAGGGCGCGCACATCAACGTCGTCAGCGGCAATTTTATTATTGCACAGCCGTTGGGCGTGGATGACGGCGTGGATTACTGCCACAGCGGACGCATTCGCCGTATTGATGAAGAGGCGATTCATCGCCAGTTAGACAGCGGCGCAATTGTGCTGATGGGGCCGGTCGCGGTTTCCGTCACAGGCGAAAGTTTTAACCTGACCTCAGAAGAGATCGCCACCCAGCTCGCCATCAAACTGAAGGCGGAGAAGATGATCGGCTTCTGTTCGTCGCAAGGGGTAACTAACGACGAAGGCGACATCGTTTCCGAACTTTTCCCGAACGAAGCGCAGGCACGCGTTGAAGCGCAGGAAGAAAAAGGCGATTACAATTCAGGCACCGTGAGGTTCCTGCGCGGCGCGGTGAAAGCCTGTCGCAGCGGCGTGCGTCGCTGCCATCTGATTAGCTACCAGGAAGACGGCGCGCTATTGCAGGAGCTGTTCTCACGCGACGGGATCGGGACGCAAATCGTGATGGAGAGCGCCGAGCAGATTCGCCGCGCCACCATTAACGATATCGGCGGGATCCTGGAGTTGATTCGCCCGCTGGAACAACAGGGGATTCTGGTGCGCCGCTCCCGTGAACAACTGGAGATGGAGATCGACAAATTCACGATTATCCAGCGAGATAATCTGACCATCGCCTGCGCCGCGCTGTACCCTTTCCCCGAAGAAAAAATCGGCGAAATGGCCTGCGTGGCGGTACATCCAGATTATCGCAGTTCATCGCGTGGCGAAGTCTTGCTGGAGCGGATCGCCGTGCAGGCAAGACAGATGGGCCTCAGCAAGCTGTTTGTGCTGACAACGCGCAGTATTCACTGGTTCCAGGAACGTGGGTTTACGCCGGTGGATATCGAACTGCTGCCCGAGAGCAAAAAAGAGATGTACAACTATCAGCGTCGTTCAAAGGTGTTGATGGCAGATTTGGGATAACCCATTTTGCCTGACGGCGACGCTAAAGCGTCTTATCGGGTCTACGGGGATGCTGTAGGCCGGATAAGCGCAGGCGCCATCCGGCAACTTGCCTCACAGCCCGTTATTAAAAAACGCGGACAGTCCGCTACGTCGCTCCGTGCGCGTCGCAATTGCCCCGCTCAAAACCCGTTCATCGGCATAGAGAGACAGGCGACGACGTGCGCGCGTCACGGCGGTATACACCAGCTCACGGGTCACAACCGGCGAGCGCTGGCTGGGTAAAATCAGCGCCGCATGATCGAACTCCGATCCCTGCGATTTATGCACCGTCATCGCCCAGGTTGTTTCATGCTCCGGCAAACGGCTGGGCTGCACCGACTTAATGCTGCCATCCGGCATGGCGAACCACACCCTCAACCCCTGGCCGCGATCGAGCGCAATGCCGATATCGCCATTGAACAACCCCAACGCGCTGTCATTGCGCGCAATCATTACCGGACGCCCTTCATACCAGCGGCTGTGCGGGTGACGCTGAATTTTGCGCTTTTGCAGCATAACCTGTTCGATGCGTTCATTCAGACCGCCAACGCCAAACGGCCCTTCACGCAGCGCGCACAGCAACTGGTACTCATTGAAAGCCTGAATAATCGCCCCCGGCTCCGCGCCCTCGCGAACAAGCGCCAGATAACGCCCATAACCGGCCAGTGCCTCATCGAGCATGGCGGCGTAATCCTCGCTGCTCTGTAGCGTTCGTTTTTCAATATCGCTGAATCCCTGCTGAAAGACCGTTTTCATCGCCGCTTTATCGCCGCAATTAATGGCTGCCGCCAGTTGACCAATGCCGGAATCATGCCCGAAGCGATAGCTTTTTTGCAGCAAACACAGGCTATCGCGCAAAGAGGCCGCCTCCGTGCCTGCGCCCGCAGGAATGGGGCTTCCCGTCAGTCGGCTCAGCTGCTGCGCGCGCCCGGCGGTAAATCCGGCATTTACCCAGGCGCAGATATCGCCCAGCACCGCCCCCGCCTCAACGGAAGCCAGCTGATCGCGATCGCCGAGAAAAATCACGCGTCCGTGCGGCGGCAGCGCCTCAATTAGCCGCGACATCATCGGCAAATCGATCATTGATGCCTCATCCACCACCAGCACGTCCAGATGCAGCGGGTTTCCCGCATGATGGCGCAGCCTCTGGCTACCGGGCTGTGCGCCCAACAGCCGGTGCAACGTACTGGCGTCATCCGGGATGCGTTTTTTTTGCTCATCCGTGAGCGGAAGCTGGCGCAATGCCGCGCCAAGCGACTCGGTCAGACGCGCCGCCGCTTTCCCCGTCGGCGCCGCCAGTCGTATACGGCATCGCTCGCCGTCCGCCATCTGAATCAACGCGGCCAGCAGCTTCGCCACGGTAGTGGTTTTACCGGTGCCAGGCCCGCCGGAAATGACGGAAATACGGCGCGTCAACGCCACGGCCGCCGCCACCTTTTGCCAGTTGACGTCATCCGTCGGCGGGAAAAGCGCATCCAGCGTGCGGGCCAGTTGCTGTTCATCTACCGCGATCGCCTGGTTAACCTCGCTAAAAAAGCGGGCTACCGTGCGCTCGTTACTCCACATCCGGTTCAGGTAAAGGCGATCTTCATGCAGAATCAACGGCGTTGGCCGCTCTCCCCGACTGACCGCCCCGGAAGCCAGCAGACACGATGCCCAGTCTTCAGGCGCGTCCCTCTCGCTAAACCAGGAGACCAGTAGTGGATGCGACTCTTCCGTTATCGCCAGGCGCGAAAGCGGCATACAGACATGCCCTTCCCCGGCATCGCGGCTGAGCAATGCAACGGCCAGCGTCACACACGGATCGTCCTGCCCGGCAACCGCCAGCGCAAACTGAGCGTCTAATGGCCGCAACAACTTTTGTTCTACGGCCTCCAGTAATCGCTTCTGAATTGTCATTGCGCCTCCTCCGCTACAACGCCTGCAAACATCGCATCCATTAACGCAATCAGTTCGCCGTCCGGCCGGGTCGAGAAAATGCCCTGCCGTGGATATTCACGGTCAACGCCGCGCAGGAAAAGGTAGATCACGCCGCCGAAATGGCGTTCATAGTCATAATCGGCGATGCGATGGCGCAGATAGCGGTGCAACGCCAGCGTATACAGCTGATATTGCAGGTCATAGCGATGCGCCTGCATCGCTGAGGCCATCGCCTCCTGAGTGTAGGCCGTGCTGTCTTCGCCCAGCCAGTTTGATTTGTAATCGAGCAGGTAATACCGCCCTTCATGGCGAAACACCAGGTCGATAAACCCTTTCAGCATGCCGCGAACCTGCATGAAGTCGAGCGGTGGGCAGCCCGCCGAGAGCGGATCAAACCGGCGAATCAGCGCATCCAGTTGACTGGCGATAAGCGGCTGTGCGATCGGCAGATAAAACGCCATCTCCACCTGTTTTTCACGGGCGGAAAGATGACGCAGACTCACGCCGCGTTCGGTCAGGGGAGCCTGCAAAACAGCGTCCAGCCACTGCGTTAAAACCGGCTCCCAGTGCGTGTCATAACCGCCAAGCTCCAGTTTTTCCCGCACCCAGGCCGGGTCAACGGGCTGCGTAAAGTCGAGGTCTTCAAACAGGCTATGCAGGAATGTACCCGGCGATGCCCCTCGCGGGAACTGGTGCGGCGTCAGCTCCGGCTCTTCCGCCACGTCCCCCACCCCGGCGGCATCCACATCCAGACGCGGAATTAAATCCTGGGCGACGCTATGGCCTTGCTGCTGTAAGCCGGAATAACTGGTTACTCGCCAGTTGTCGGCAGGCGTTCGGCGTAACGCTCTGGCGCTTAGCGCCGCACGCGACGCCTCCGTTACCTGCCAGCGTTCGCTGTCCGGTTCGGCTGGCGTCCGACAGGCGATATCCTCCCCGCAAAGCGCGTCAATGCAGGCGCGAAGCCCGGCGGCATCTTTCGGCTCACCTTTTTGCAGCAGGCGCCCGAGCGCGCTTTGGTGTACATCGGTATCGCCTTTCTTATCTCCGCGACGACGCACCAACGGCGAAACGCCGAGGCTGCAATGCCACACCGAACGGGTCAGCGCCACATAAAGCAAACGCAGGTCTTCCGCCAGACGCTCTGCTTCCGCCAGTTCAACACTCTCCTCGGCGTGGCTGAGATCCAGCACCGCGTCAAACGAATTGCGATCGTGATAAAACGCCTGATCCTGCACGCGGAAATGGGTAATAAAAGGCAGCCAGACGAGCGGATATTCCAGCCCTTTTGATTTATGGATGGTGACGATTTGCACCAGATGTTTATCGCTTTCCAGCCGCAGTTGCTGGCTGGCGGCATTGCTGTCCGGCTCAAGAATATGCTGCGACAGCCAGCGCACCAGCGCATGCTCGCTTTCCAGCTGCGAACCGGCTTCCTGCAACAATTCGCTGATGTGCAGAATATCGGTCAGGCGGCGCTCGCCTCCCGCCGTCGCCAGCAGGTTTTCGGCAATATTCCGCGCTGACATCAGCGCGCGCAGCATGGGCATGACGCCGCGCTTATGCCAGATTTGACGATAGCCGTCGAACTCTTCGACCACCGTATCCCAGGCATTTTCGTCGTTATTCAGCGTTTCGATGTCCTGCGCGGTCAGCCCCATCATTGAGGCCGCCATCGCGCTACGCAGCGTATTTTCACGCTCAGGCGTCATGACGGCCTGTAAGATCCACAGCATCTCCTGCGCTTCCAGCGTCTCAAATACGCTGTCGCGGTTGGAGAGATAAACGGACGGAATCGCCAGCAGCGTCAGCGCATCACGAATTTGCGCCGCTTCCTGGCGGCTTCGCACCAGCACGCTGATATCCGAGGCTCGAACCGGGCGTGAGGTTTTCTCGCTAACAAGCAGCGCATCGCCAGTTTGCCCGGCTTTCAGCCAGTCACGAATTTGCGTCGCGCACACCTGCGCCATGTAACTCTGATAGTCGCCAATGCCGCAGCTTTCCCCTTCCATCAACCACATATTCATGGCGGGCTGCGTCTCGCCGTTCAGCACAAAGCGCAGCAACTGGTTCTTCTGGGCCGATTTAACCGGCGCAAATGGAATTTCGCGGAACATAAAGGCGTCGTTCATCTGACTGAACAACGTATTCACGCTGTTGACCATGCCCGGTGCAGAACGCCAGTTAGTATCCAGCGTATAATGGGCACTGACCTCGCTGCGGGCTTTCATGTAGGTGAAGATATCCGCGCCGCGAAACGCATAAATCGCCTGTTTCGGATCGCCAATCAACAACAGCGCGGTGTCCGGCTGATGCCGCCAGATGCGGCGGAAAATGCGGTACTGCTGCGGGTCGGTATCCTGAAACTCATCAATCATCGCCACCGGGAAACGGCCACGAATTGCGCTTGCCAGCGCATCGCCGCTATTACTACGCAGCGCAACATCCAGACGACTCAGCATGTCGTCGAAACCTAATTCACCCCGGCGTTGTTTTTCCTGCGCAACCGTCTCGCGGATTTCTGCCAGTGCACGGGTAATCAGCAGATCTTTTATCGTCAACGGTTCAGCCAGCAGTTCCTCAATGGCGACAAACAGCGGATGCTGCGGGGTTATGCCGCCCGCTTTGGTTCTCTCTTCCAGGAATCGCCGGGAGAATTTCTCCAGCGCATCGGGTAATTGATAGGTTTGCGTTTCCGCCTGCGCCCACGCCGTGATCTTCTCGATCCATTTCGTCTGGTTGCCGCGATTGAATTTTCTGCGATCGATTCCCGACGACTCTATCACCCCATCCAGTTCATCAACGGACGCGCACCATTGCTGCTTCAGGGCGTTAATACGCGACAAAATGTGTTCGTGGCGAGACGCCAGCGTCTCGTCTGACGGCGGCGGTGCTTTGATGACCGGCGCTTCGCCCTGCAAATAACGATCGATATCTTTCAGTAGCGCCCGGGGGCCTTTCCACGCTTCAAAGACAACCTGGGCAATTTCGCGTGGCAGCGGATAACAGTGACGCCGCCAGAAGTCGGCGCAGGCCTGATAGCGCAGAAGGGATTCATCTTCGATTAATTGCTGCTCGAACAGCATGCCGGACTCAAACGCATTCAGGCTGAGCATGCGCTGGCAAAAACCGTGGATGGTGAATACCGCCGCCTCATCCATCTGTCTTTCCGCCAACAGTAACCACTGCGCCGCCTGCTTTTTATCCTCGATCTCTTCCAGCAGGCGAGCATATAACGGGTTATCGGTAGTTTCACGCAGACAGGCGATGCGCAGTTCATGGATGTTGCTGCGGATGCGGCCGCGTAACTCTTCGGTGGCCGCCTCGGTAAACGTCACGACCAGCAGTTCTTCCACGGTCAGCGGTCGGGGAAAGGCGGCAGAGCCGCCCAATCCGAGCAGCAGGCGCAGATACAACGCGGCGATAGTAAACGTTTTGCCAGTGCCCGCAGAGGCTTCAATCAGACGCTCGCCCGTAAGGGGCAAGCGTAAAGGATCAAGGGACTCAGCGGCATCATTCATTCTTTTCACTCATCAGGGGTAAGGTTTGCTGCAACGCGCTGACGTTCTCCCACACTTTCCAGTTTTCCGGGCGCACGTACTCTGCTTTCCCGTTCTGACTGCCGGAAACCTGTGACAGTATCGCCATGCCTTGCGGCTCAACCACCGCCTGATGGAAGAAATCGGCAAGTTTTTGCGGCGTCAGCAGTTTAATCTGAGCCACGATTTTATCACGTGAATCAAAGCGCATATTGCCGCGATCGAAATCTTTGCTTAATTTCGACGCCTCTTCGCCCAGCGTTTGCGGCGCTTGCAACATCTGCGCGATGATCGCCTGCTGAATTTGCGCAAACTCTTCCGGCGTCATCGCCCGCAGCTTCGCTTCCGCCGTTGGGAAGAATGCTTTGTAACGCTCCCAGAGATAAGACGGTTGCTTGTCGCTGCTTTGCAGCAGGAAACCCATCCCCCACTGACGCCCGACGCTCATCGGGAAAGCGAACACCGCATAACCTAACTGTTCTTCAGTACGCAACTGATTATAGAACCACGGCTGAACGATTTGCCCTAACATCGCGCTGTAGGCTGAACTGACATATTCATCGTAACCGGTTGGAACGAATACCGCCGCCAGCGCGGAGTCAGTGCTGCTCCCCGCCTTCTCAAAGATGACCGACTGCTTTTTATCCACCAGTACGTCTTTATTGCGACACCACTCTGAACCGTTGGCACCAAGCTGCTGTTGGATATCCCGCGCCATGATTTTCACCTGCGCTTCGCGCATATTGCCAATCACCAGGAACTCCGGTCGCGCGCCTGCTTTTAACGTATCGCGGTAAGCCATGACCTCTTTCAGCGTGATCGAAGGCAACAGCTTACGGCGTTCATCACGCTGGAAGTAAGGCACCTGAGAAAGCATCTGTACCGGCATAATCGCCTGATCGTAGGCCTTCCCTTTTTCTGCGGAATCCATCATCTGTGCATACCAGGATTTCGCCTGTTCCAGCTGTTCTTCCGTCGCGGTGTAGCTGAAATACCCTTCCAGCAATGCCTGGAAAAGCTGCGGCAAGCGCTGCGTGTAACCGTTCGCGTTAAGCATCAGACCATTGTTGGCGTTGGTGGAAAAGCCAATCCCGCCAACCGATGCCTGGTTGCTTAACTGGTCGAGCGCGATCCCCGCGAGATAATCGTTTAACGCAAACATCACCTGGTTTCTGGCGCTGTCCATTGCTTTCGGGTTACGCAGAATAACGCTGACATCCGCCTTAGGCTCGCTGGCAAAATAACGGCTCGGCGCATAAACCACGCGCAAATCCGGTTCATCGACAATCAGCTCCGGGTGGGGATATTCCTTCTCCGGTTTGATCAGCGTGAAATCGTCTGGAATATAGGGATTAAGCTCCGGTAATGACAGCGCAATGCCCTGCGCTTTTTGCTGCCAGTCGGCGAGCGTTTTGTCGTCGATTTTATTCACCTGATAAGGCGCGTCGACAAAATAGGCCGTTTTGTTGTGCGGTTCCTTCGGGCTGATGTACCAGATACGCGCATTCTGCGGCGTCATCATCGCCAGGCGTGATTTCACCGCCGCCGCATCGTATTGATCGGCGATATTCACCGCATCCAGCGTATGTTCCACCGGAACGCGAATCATCGTATCCGCCAGCCATTCGACGTAATCCATATCACGGGTGATAGAGGGGTAACGGAAGTCGAGATCCAGCACATGCGCCAGCTCATCGAAGTAGCGTTTATCCACGCCTTTTTCACGTAACAGATTGAGATAGCTGAAGATGGCGGCGACAACGTCGTCCCGGTTCGCCAGCCCTTTGTCCGTCAGGGTAGCGGAAATAGCCAGTACGCCGCTGTTACCGTTAACCACCGGGTCAGAGTCCGCACGAATGCCTTCCACTAATCCTTGTTTTTGCAGCCAGTCGGAGAGCGTTCCCGGGCTCCGGTTGCCAATCAGGTAGGTCACCAGTTCGTCGGTTTTGCTGCGAAACTGCGCGCTGTTGTTATCAATACGAAACTCTACGCGCAGCACTTTACGCGGCAGAGCAGGCACATAATGAATGATGATGCCCTTTTGCGCGTCCGTTACTACCGGCACGGTAATTTCCGGCTTTTTGATATTTTTATTCGGCACCCGGCCATAGGTTTCAGCCGCAATACGCGCCAGTTCCGGCAGCGGTTTGTTACTGTAAATCACCGCCTTCATCAGGTTCGCTGAATAATATTTTTCGTGAAACGCCTGCAACGCCTGCTGAACCGGATTGCCAGGTTTGTCGCTTAAGGTTTCCAGATTGCCGCCAGAGAAGCGCGAACCCGGGTGCGCCGGGTTGATGGTTTCTGCGCTGACCTGCGCCATACGCATACCGTCTCGCGTACGCGCCATCGTCAGTTCGGCATTGACCGCATTGCGCTCACGCTCAGCATATTTTTTATCCAGCAACGGGGCGGCAATGGCATCGGCAAGGCGATCGACCGCACCTGACAGGGCGTCGTTTTCCACCTCCAGATAGAAGGCGGTACGATACGGCGCGGTGCTGGCATTATGGCTGCCGCCGTGCATTTTAAGGTATTCGGCAAGGCTGTCAGGCTGGGGATATTTTTTAGACCCCATCAGGCTCATATGTTCGAGATAGTGCGCCAGCCCCTGATGTTCATCGGGGTCCTCCAGCGATCCAACAGGCACCACCAGCGCCGAAAGCGATTTCACCGCTTGTGGGTCGGATACCAGCAAAACCACCATGTCATTGTCCAGACGAACCGCCTGATACTGACGCGTATCTTTCTCGCTTTTACGGATGGTTTCCGCCAAAGGCTGCCAACCGGTATCTGCCTGACTTAAGGGTGCCCAAAGGGCGACAAACAACAATAACGCTTTGAACCAGGTGCTGCGGGGCATTCACGAACCTCATCATTAACTTTCTTTCCCGCTCAGGTGAAGCGCGAGCGCGACGCTGGCGCTTATTGAGCAGGACAAAACTGTGTGCTAAACGAGTCAGCATCTCTTATTGTAAAATCAGTCCGTGACAGAAAACGCATCATAAATGAAGCCATTTAATTGCGCAATTTTTATACAGCCCTCACGACTGATTAAAACGAAATAGCGGTAACAGATAACGTTGAGACTGAGAAATAATGCTCTCTATCGTCTTCGGCTCCAGCTGTCGCCACAACCGTTGATACCAGATATCATCCCCTTCTCCGCGTATCACCATGTTACCTTCATAAGCCTGTAAGAACTTCGTCCGGGCTTTTTGCAGCGTGTCAGCATCATCTAACATGGCATCATTCGCCGCGTCATAACAAGCTTTTATCCATGCGCCGCCGCTTTCAGGAAGAACCAGCAGTGGGGATGACATCCCTTCCCGATAACCGTCAATCAGCTGTGCGAGGTAAGTTAACGCCTGTTCAGCCTCTAACGGCGGGAAGCGCCACTCTCCCTCTTTACGCAGGAACAAACGACTTTCGCCTTTTCCGCCACAGGCACAATAGACAAGGTGTTCCAGCCAAAGTTGCATTCCCTGCGCAACGCTTATTAAAGATGGGCGCCAGCGCAACAAACCGTCTTCCTGCACCTGCGGCAACCACCCCGTGATCTGAACGCCATTGCAGAGCAGATCAACTTCCATACTTTTCCCCGGCTGACGACACGCGATAATCCTGTCCGCCAGCGACTGCATCTCCTGACGCTGCGTATCCCAGAGGATCTCGCCAAAAGCGCCATACGGGAGATCGCCCGCCGCCCGGAAGCGACGGAATAAAAGCCCGGCATCCTCTTCTTCGACCAGCGTATTAAGCAACTGCTGATTAAGCTGATAGCGGGTTAGCCCTTCCAGAATGAACGGCTCCGTATCGGGAATTTCACTCTCTTCCGCGCGGAAATTCACCTGTAGCCGCATCTGGAAAAACGCCCGCACCGGATGTGCCCAGAAGCGCTGAAGTTTTTCCAGCGTCAACGTCTCAGGGAGTTCATAGGGCAACGGCTGTACAAAATCAGAATGGGCCTCGCCTGACTGACTTGCAGCAGGCAGCCATTCGCGCGCGTAGCTTTGCTGTTCACCGGGAAGATAGTTTTGCGCATCAAACGGCATCCGCGTGTGCAGGCGAGCGATATGCGCTTTCACGCGGGCCTCGCTCTCATCGCTGGTCAGTTCTTCATCTCCCGGCAAATAGTGACTTTGCCCGATATAATCCATCAGTTCCTGCACCAGGACTGACGGGAAACGTTCGCTGTTATCCTGAATAGAGCGCCCGATGTAGCTAATATAGAGCGTCTGCTGCGCAGAGATTAAGGCCTCAAGGAACAGGTAGCGGTCATCATCGCGACGGCTACGATCCCCGCGCATCGGTTTCTGGCTCATCAGGTCAAAACCGAGCGGCGCCAGCTGACGCGGATAGACGCCGTCATTCATACCAAGGAGACACACAACCTTAAAGGGGATAGAACGCATAGGCATGAGCGTACAGATGTTTACCGGCCCCGCCAGAAAACGCTGGCTGATGCGTTCCTGATCCAGCCTTTGTGCCAGCTCGTCCCGTAACAGAGACAGCGGCACCGCATCGCCATACTCCGCCTCAAGCCCTTCGGTGATAATCGCCTGCCATTGCTGCTCGATAAGGGTCATCGCGGCTTCCGTTTCCGCATCGGGCAGGAAAAAGTCATTGAGCATGTCGCGGCAAACCGGGAGCCACTCTTCCAGCGGACGCGCCTGCGCCAGCCCGCGACGCCAGAGGTTCAACTGCATAAGCAGGGACGCCAGATGCCCGACCAGCTCCGCAATCAGCCCGCTGGACTCGTCATAAGGCAGCACGGACTGCCATTCGCCCTGCGCGCTTTCCATCGCGTAACCCAGCAGCATACGCGTCAGGCCAAATTGCCAGGTATGCTGCCCCGTTGCAGGAAGCGCCAGCTCGCGCACGTTGTCGTCGTCAATCCCCCAGCGGATACCCGACTCATTGACCCATAAGCGAAGATAGCGCAACCCTTCTTCGTTGATGTTAAATCGAGCCGCCAGAACCGGTACGTCCAGCAGCGCCAGAACATCTTCAGAGACAAAACGGCTGTCCGGCAACGACAGCAGGCTGATAAACGCCTGCAAAACAGGATGCGACTGACGTGCCCGGCGATCGGAGATGGCATAAGGCAGATAGCGTTCGGCAGGCGCACTGCCAAATACGGCCTGAATAAAGGGGCTATAGCTGTCGATATCCGCCACCATGACGATAATATCGCGCGGCATCAGCGTCGGGTCGGCCTCCAGCATCGCCAGCAGACGATCGTGCAGGATCTCCACTTCACGCTGCGGGCTATGGCATACGTGAAAGGTCACGCTGGCGTCATTCGGGTCAAGCAGACGCTTGTTGTCGCTTCGGGCGTACTCTTCGAGGTTCACCCCAGCCACGGCGCGACTTTCCAGCTCAAGGATGTCCGCCTGAATGTTATGAAGCAGGTTGTCCGGGGGAATATCGACAAACGCATCCAGTTCCTGTGTGTTTTCCAGTTCGGAAAGCAAATAGATGTAGTCCCGCCCCAGTTTCCCCCAGGACGCCAGCATCGGGTTCCCGACATCCTGCTCGCCGTCGCTATTAAATAACTCCCCGGCGCGTTGGTTATCGCGAAACAGCGGTAAGTCGCGCTCCTCAAAGATGTGACGACGCTGACGAGCCACCAGTTTTGCCAGCCAGGCAGGGTCTCTGATATCCCCCCAGTAATAACGGCAGGGGTTAGTGAACAGCAGATGGATTTCGATGTGCTTTCCCAGCGCCTGCAAGGCCCGGAGATACACCGGCGGCAGCGCGGAAATACCACAAATAAAGACGCGCGAAGGCAGCCCCGTCGGGCTGGTTGTCGCATTTTCCAGCGTCTGGATAAAACGCTGATACACATTCGCACGGTGCCAGCGCGGCTGCCCCAGTTCAGCCGTGTATTCCACCAGCGCCTTCCACAGCGGCGCCTGCCAGATCTGAGCCTCCCCTAACCCGTCAACCATCTGCCCCGCCTCCCACTGGGTAAGCCAGTCGGGGCGATAGACCAGATACTGATCGAAAAGATCGGCGGCACGCGAGGAAAGCTGGAATAGTTTGCGCTTGTCAGCGTCGTCCGTCAGATAGTGGCGCAGTAGCGTAAAATCCTCACGCTCCAGCAGTTGCGGCAGCAGCGTCATCAGCTTCCAGCTCATGTTTTGCTTGCTGAACGCGCTCTCTTTCGGGATATCAGGCAGCACGCGTACAAACATATCCCAGATAAAACTCGCGGGTAGCGGAAAATCGATATTCGCGGCGATACCAAATTTCTGCGAAAGGGTCATTTGCAGCCACTGCGCCATACCGGTACTTTGAACCAACACAATTTCGGGTTCAAAGGGATCGTCAAGCCGATCGCGCTCAACGATGAATTCCATTAACGCTTCCAGCACGTCCAGACGATTGGAGTGGTAGACCCTTAACATAACAACTCCTGACTACTGACTTTTCGGGCAGTGTAAGCGCAACATCTGGCCTTGCCTGCCCAAAGGGGAAATGAGTTTAACGCTGATGCTGACACATCCCGCTTGTGTTGTCTGCATTCGGTTGGCCTGCCAGCTTTCGGGAGGTGAAAATGAATACAGCGCCGTTTGCTGCCAGCCGTACCGCCAGAGCTGTTGATATTGCGCCCTGACGACAAGACTCGTCATCAACGCCCGCTGATAACCCGATAACGCGGTGACGGTGATCACCAGCAGCGCCATCGCCAATATCACTTCTGGCAGACTAAAACCACGCTGCCTGTTCAGGGTATCTGGCATAACGCCACCTCACTCAACGGGCAAAAATCGCTCCATCCATGCGGAGAAAATACAACGCCGCTTTCCTCCAGAGCACCCAGGCGCCAGACCGATGCGCCATCATACTGCGCAATCAATAAAGCGGTGTTGTTCACAAGCAGGCGCAGGCAAACGCGGGCATTCGGCGTGGCGTATTGCCGACACTCAACCGCAGCCTGCGCCGACCATGACTGCATCCTTCCCCATTCCAGCGCCGACTGCGCCACCGCCTGACGCTGCAAGGCCCGGCTTTCTGTCGCCACCAGAGTGGAAAAGCTCGCCTGCTGCTGGTTTGCCCCCTGAAGCAGCAGGCTGCCCAATACCAGCAGCAAAAGCACCATCGCCAGAGAAGACACACCCCGTTCACGCTTCACAGATTAAACCCGGTGACGCTGTATTGCGCCTTAACAGCGGTTTTAGAAGCCGCTTTACTACGCCCCTGAAGAGACAGCGTCAGTACCGGCGCAAAACCGGGCATCTCCTGACACTCAACGTTAAATGCCTCAATCTGTACCGTATCGGGATCGGTCATTTTATCCCACCCTTTATCTGCGCATGATGTTGCCCCGCGCAGTGTTTCCAGCGTTTTATTGTTTAAACGAAACCCGATCTGTTCGGCCTCTTTTCCCGGCGCAGTCTCCCAGCGCCCGTTATTATTGGCGTCCCACTGTACGATAACGCACTCCCCCTGCCCGGCAATCACCAGTCCTCTCCCTGCGCAGTTTCCCCGGCAATATCCCGCGCGTTGCAGGTGTTTTGCCACGGTATAAGCACGCTGCCAGATCTCATCTTCCAGCAACAGTTGCCGCGTGGTCTGTAGAATCTCACGCTGTAGCGCGGGTAAAAATCGTGCCGCGCCGAGCAGTAGCATGCTGCTTATCGCCATCGCGATAAGTACCTCCAGCAGAGAAAAACCGCGCTCGTTCATCGACATGCTTCGGCCTCGCGTCCCTCACAGAGTCGGATTCGCCCCCAGGACGAAACCACCAGACGCCATTCACCCGCGGCGTTTTTCAGGCGGATATGCCCAGCCCAGGCGGTATTGCGCAGACCAAAAAACGCCAGCGAGGGGGTGATCTCCACCACGTCGATATCGCGCCATGCTGGAATAAAGACAAACGGCGCGTCTGGCGTACAGGCACCTTGCGCCGCAGCAGCGCTGACAAAGCACCAGTCGCCGCGTTCTCTGATGACCTGAACAATGTGATCCCGGTTGTGCCAGTTCGCATCCTCACGCAGTTGCAGCAAATAATCCCGCAGTTGGCTGGCGGTTTGCCATAACCGTTGCTGCTGTTGCCAACGCTGCCAGCCATAGAGCCCTGTGGCGCTAAGGCTAACCATAAGAAGCATTGCGACCATTGTTTCAATGAGCGTATAGCCCTGTTGTTTTTTCATAGCGGCAGTATGCCGGGGGCGGAGAAAATGACGAGGCAAGAATGCAGATTATTCGGCGCGTTACGAGAAATAGTTATCGTATTACAGCGCGTTGCAAAAATTCGGGAAGCAGCGCCGAAGAATGGCGTACGGGATAAAAAAAACCGACGCGCAAGGACGTCGGTTATGACAGGATGAGCTCAGGTCAGATAGCGACCGGCGCTTTAATGCCAGGATGCGGGTCGTAGCCTTCAATCTCAAAATCTTCAAAACGGTAGTCGAAGATAGAGTCAGGCTTACGTTTGATCACCAGTTTCGGCAGCGCGCGCGGTTCGCGGCTTAACTGTAGGTGCGTCTGTTCCATATGGTTGCTGTACAGGTGCGTGTCGCCGCCGGTCCAGACAAAGTCGCCCACTTCCAGGTCGCACTGTTGCGCCATCATATGCACCAGTAACGCATAGCTGGCGATATTAAACGGCAGCCCCAGGAAGACGTCGCAGGAGCGCTGATACAGCTGGCAGGAGAGCTTGCCGTCCGCAACATAGAACTGGAAGAACGCATGACACGGCGCCAGCGCCATTTTATCCAGCTCGCCGACGTTCCAGGCGGAAACAATAATACGGCGGGAGTCCGGGTCATTTTTCAACTGGTTCATGACCGTGGTGATCTGGTCAATATGGCGACCGTCCGGCGCAGGCCATGCGCGCCACTGTTTGCCATATACCGGGCCTAAATTACCGTTTTCATCGGCCCATTCGTCCCAGATCGTCACATTGTTTTCATGCAGGTAAGCGACGTTGGTATCGCCTTGCAGGAACCACAACAGCTCGTGAATGATGGAGCGTAAATGGCAGCGCTTCGTCGTCACCAGCGGAAATCCTTCCCGCAGGTTAAAACGCATCTGATGACCAAAAATGGAAAGCGTTCCGGTTCCGGTACGGTCGTTTTTCTGTGTGCCTTCATCCAGCACTTTTTGCATCAGTTCTAAATACTGTTTCATGGTTCCTCAGGAAACGTGTTGCTGTGGGCTGCGGCGGTAAGCCCAAACCATCATGATCACACCAGCGACAATCATCGGGATAGAGAGAATCTGCCCCATGCTGATGTACTGTACCCATGCGCCGGTAAACTGCGCATCCGGCTGGCGGAAGAATTCAACAATGATACGAAACGCGCCATAGCCAATCAGGAACAGGCCAGAGACAGCCCCCATCGGGCGCGACTTGCGGATAAACAGGTTAAGAATAATGAACAGCACGATACCTTCCAGCACCAGCTCATACAGCTGGGACGGGTGGCGAGGCAGAACGCCATAGGTATCAAAGATCGACTGCCACTGCGGGTTTGACGGCAACAGCGCGATATCTTCCGCGCGAGAGCCCGGGAACAGCATGGCAAACGGGAAGCTCGGATCGACACGCCCCCACAGCTCACCGTTGATAAAGTTCCCCAGACGCCCTGCGCCTAAACCAAAAGGAATCAGCGGCGCGATAAAATCGGATACCTGGAAGAAAGAACGTTTAGTGCGTCTGGCGAAGATCACCATCACCAGAATGACGCCGATCAGGCCGCCGTGGAAGGACATGCCGCCATCCCAGACGCGGAACAGATAGAGCGGATTTTCCAGGAACATCGGGAAGTTGTAGAACAGAACGTAACCAATACGGCCACCGAGGAAAACGCCGAGAAAACCGGCATAGAGTAAGTTTTCAACTTCGTTTTTGGTCCAGCCGCTGCCCGGACGGTTTGCCCGGCGAATCGCCAGCCACATTGCAAAGACAAAACCGACCAGGTACATCATGCCGTACCAGTGCAGCGCAACGGGCCCAATTGAGAAAATGACCGGATCAAATTCCGGAAAATGCAGATAGCTACTGGTCATCTGTCACCACAAGTTCTTGTTATTTCGCTGAAAATAGACAGCAATTGATATGCGCGCCAGCCGTTCACAGGCGCTCCAAAGGAGCGAATGATAGCACAAGGGGTGCATCGGTGATGCCGGGAAGATGTAAAAGATCTGTATAGGCTATCAATGACAATCCCAGGAATGCCTGATGGCGCTTACGCTTATCAGGCCTACAAACGGCACAACACCTTTGCCTGATGGCGCTATGCTTATCAGGTCTACAGACGGCACAACATCTTTGCCTGATGGCGCTGCGCTTATCAGGCCTACAGACGGCACCGTACCGTAGGCCGGATAAGGCGCGTGCGCCGCCATCCGGCAATCAAGGGCACAGCGCCTGTCACAACCCCCCGCGTATCAGGCCTCCCATGCCACGGCGCTCCATAAACGCCGCCACCTGATGACGCACTTCCGTCGCCATTTGCGCTTCCAGACTGCGCTGCGCCAGCGTTTGCGCGTCTTCATAATCAATGTGCCGCAGCAGGTATTTCACCCGCGCGACGGAGCGACCATTCATCGACAGATGGCGGAATCCCAGGCCTATCAGGATCGCCACACACATCGGATCGCCCGCCATTTCACCACATAGCCGCAAATCAAGCCCCTGTTTTTCGGCTTCCTGAGCGATCATCGCCAGCGCACGTAACATCCCCGGATGCAGGCTGTCGTAAATACTGGCCACACGCGTATTGTTGCGATCAACCGCCAGGATGTACTGCGTCAGATCATTGGTGCCAACGGAGATAAAATCGACCCGGTTCGCCAGTTGCGGCAGCATAAATACCATCGACGGCACTTCCAGCATGATCCCAATGCGCGGCCTGGGGATCGCGTAACCGATCATCTCTTCGACTTCACGCCCGGCACGCTCAATCAGGCGTCGCGCTTCATCCACTTCATCAATGCTGGTGACCATCGGCAGTAAAATGCTCAGGTTGCCGGTCGCGGCGTTGGCGCGCAGCATCGCGCGCACCTGGATCAGGAAGATCTCCGGCTGATCGAGCGTAATACGAATGCCGCGCCAGCCCAGGCACGGGTTTTCTTCGCTGATCGGCATATAGGGCAGTTGCTTGTCCGCGCCGACATCCAGCGTACGCAGAGTCACCGGTTTGTCGTTAAACATTTGCAGCATCCCCTGATACTGCGCCACCTGCTCTTCTTCCGAGGGGAAACCGCTTTGCAACATGAACGGAATTTCGGTGCGATAAAGCCCGATACCGTCGATACGGCTGCCCAGCTTCTCTTCATGTTCCGGGCTTAACCCTGCGTTAAGCATCACCTTAACGCGTTCGCCGCTTTTCAGATGCGCGGGCAGATTGACATCATCTTCCGCCAGCCGGCTTAGTTCATTCTCTTCGCTGATAAGCCGCTGATATTCCTGCAACAATACCGGTTCAGGATCGACCAGCAGTTCCCCGCGATAGCCATCCACCACCAGCGTGCGGTGATGAAGAACCGAAGGCTGAATATCCGCGCCCATCACGGTCGGAATACCGAGCGCGCGCACCATAATCGCCGCATGCGAGTTAGCCGCGCCGTCGCGAACCACGACGCCGGCCAGTCTGTCCTGCGGCAGTTCCGCCAGCGTGGTGGCTGAGAGTTCGTCCGCCACCAGCACAAAACGCTCGGGCCATGTGTTCGGCCCCTGAATGGTGTCATCCAGGTGGAATAACAGACGCTGGCCCAGCGCGCGTAAATCTCCGGCACGCTCTTTGAGGTAGCCATCCGTCAGGGCGGCAAACTGCTCGGCAAACTTTTCGATGACTTTTTTGACGGCCCACTCCGCCACCGCGCCTTTATCGACTTCGGCAAACAGTTCACGACGCAGTCGGGCATCAGAAAGCAGGTGTGAATACAGATCGAAGATCGCCGCCGTCTCTTTCTGCGCGCCAGCGGCAAAGCGCTTACTGTAACGACGAAATTCGTTAGCGGCCTCTTCCAGCGCGCCGGTCAGCCGCTCGCGCTCAAGCGCCGGGTCAAGGGTGGAGGCTTCATAGACCTGCTCCATCAGCGGCAACGTTGCATCCTGCCAGCCTTCCGCTATCGCCACGCCGGGCGCGGCGGGCAGCGCACGGATGCGCGTATGGCGGTATTGACCAAATAACGCGGTTAGCTGCGTCTGCGAAAGGATAGCCGCCATCTGAGTCGCCAGCGTAACGAGGAAAGACTCTTCACTTTCATCGTACTGGCGCAGTTCACGCTGCTGTACCACCAGCACCCCCAGTAGCTGGCGGCGCTGGATAATCGGCACGCCCAGAAAAGCGCGGAAACGCTCCTCTTTTACTGACGGGATGTATTTAAAGCTGGGGTGTTTCTGCGCATCGGCAAGGTTGATCGGTTCCGCCAGCCTGCCAACCAGGCCGACGATACCTTCATCAAATGCGAGTGTGACAGTACGGCCACGCGGTTTTTTTAGCCCTCGCGTCGCCATGAGGTAGTAACAACGTCGGTCGTGATCGGCCAGATAGACCGAACAGACCTCTGTATCCATCGCAAGACAGATATCAGTGACCAGAATATTCAGCGCCTCGTTAAGGCGCGGCGCACTGGCCACCTTTTCCACTATTTCGCGCAGGCGGGTGAGCATAATTTGCGTAGCTTTAACCTCTTTTACGTCGCCAGGCAGGTGCGTTTTGTGGCTTCGGCGTACTCTCCTGAAGCGCCATCACGACACTTGCGAACTCTTTCATCACCCTGCGGTAGACATCGCGTTTAAATGACACCACCTGCCTGACCGGGTACCAGTAACTTACCCAGCGCCAGCCATCAAACTCAGGGGTGCTGCTGGTTTGCATATTGATTTCCGCATCAGCGCTCATCAATTGCAGAAGAAACCATTTTTGTTTCTGGCCGATACAAACCGGCTTCGTGTCCCAACGCACCAAACGTTTCGGTAACTTGTAACGCAACCAGTTGCGAGTAGAAGCAAGTATCCGCACATCTTTACGGCTCAACCCGACTTCTTCAAACAGTTCCCGGTACATCGCTTGTTCTGCTGACTCCCCTGAATTTATCCCGCCTTGCGGGAATTGCCAGGAGTGCTGACCAAATCGCCGGGCCCACATAACCTGCCCCTGGCGATTACAAATTACGATACCTACATTTGGGCGGTAGCCATCGTCATCAATCACCGGACTACCTCAACATAAACCTTATATATGAATGATTGTTTCACACTCCAGAGAGACGGTAAACCACTCTGTTAGGCGTACGCGCTACTAATAACAATTGAATAACTCACAGCAAATAGCCGAGTTATAAACAGAGAGGTGTGTTCACAGACGATTTTATTCACTTTTTCTGTGGATATAGTTGTGAAGAAGTACGGAATTACTACGGGAAAACCCGGAACAGTCTGAATTGGGCGGCAAACACCATCAAAAAATAGCTTTGTAAATTCATTAAGTTAAATGCAAAACCTGCGACCATTCGTGCTAAATCGTGACAGACATCACATTGAAGATCGTCAGGCTGATGAAAGATCAACCACCGTCGCTTTTATCCACAGATTGTGCCAATAAGTTAGGCACAATTTGTGTAAAAATTCGATTTTCGTCGCACGTCAAGGCTGTAAATTGAAACAGTAGTGGCGGTTTTTCACAGTTATCCCATCTTTCTGTGGATAACATGGTGTAAGATCCTGTTTATTTTCAGTGACCAGATTTGGAAAACCCATTTCTCTGTTGCGCAACTTGCAGGATCAAATCCTAAAAACCAATATAAATCATGCGATTGAACATCGCGTGTGGAAATCGTTAAACTCTGTTCATACGGTATAAAATCATTGTTCACTTTTTCGCCTAAGGTATAACGTCATGCCCGGACTCCGCCCGCTACTTTCTCCGCCAGCATCTGAAGCCCTTTTGCTTGCCCAGGCGCAGCAGCTTTCAGGTTACTCGCTGGGCGAACTGGCGACGCTGGCCGGTTTAGTGGCCCCCAAAGATTTGAAACGGGATAAAGGCTGGATTGGCGTGCTGCTGGAGATCTGGCTCGGCGCCAGCGCCGGTAGCAAACCGGAACAAGATTTCGCCGCGCTTGGCGTGGAGCTGAAAACCATTCCCGTCGATAGCCTTGGCCGCCCGCTGGAAACCACGTTTGTCTGCGTCGCGCCGCTAACCGGCAACAGCGGCGTGACGTGGGAAACAAGTCACGTCCGCCACAAATTAAAACGTGTGTTATGGGTTCCCGTAGAGGGGGATCGCAGTATTCCGTTAGCCGATCGGCGCGTCGGTTCCCCACTACTGTGGAGCCCAAATGAAGAAGAAGACCAGCAGCTTCGCCTCGACTGGGAAGAGTTGATGGACATGATTGTGCTGGGTCAGGTTGAGCGGATCACCGCCCGGCATGGCGAATTTTTACAACTGCGGCCAAAAGCGGCGAATGCCAAAGCCCTTACCGAAGCAATTGGCGCGCAGGGAGAGACTATTCTGACGCTGCCGCGCGGCTTTTATCTGAAAAAGAACTTCACTCGCACGCTGCTGGCCCGCCATTTCCTGTTACAGGGCTAACAGGCACAGACTGGACTTTCACCTGCCGCATTGCGCGCCTATAATTAGCGCTTCTTTTTTTTGGCAGGACTTTGTTCGATGTTATTTGCATGGGTAACCGATCCTAACGCCTGGCTCGCGCTCGGTACGCTGACGCTGCTGGAGATCGTTCTTGGGATCGACAATATTATTTTCCTCTCTCTGGTGGTGGCGAAACTTCCTACAGCGCAACGGAATCACGCCCGACGCCTTGGGCTGGCGGCGGCGATGGTGATGCGCCTGGCTTTGCTGGCTTCTATCGCCTGGGTCACACGCCTGACAAACCCGCTGTTCGAGATTTTCGGCGAAGCGATTTCCGCCCGCGATCTGATCCTGCTGCTGGGTGGGTTGTTCCTGATCTGGAAAGCCAGTAAAGAAATTCACGAATCGATTGAAGGCGAGGAAGAAGGGCTGAAAACGCGCGTCTCCTCCTTCCTGGGCGCGATTGTCCAGATCATGATGCTGGATATTATTTTCAGCCTTGACTCCGTCATCACGGCGGTGGGCCTCTCGGATCATCTGTTTATCATGATGGCGGCAGTTGTGATTGCCGTCGGCGTGATGATGTTCGCGGCGCGTCCTATCGGCGAGTTTGTTGACCGCCACCCTTCCGTAAAAATGCTGGCGCTTTCTTTCCTGATTCTGGTCGGCTTTACCCTGATTCTGGAAAGTTTCGATGTACACGTTCCGAAAGGGTACATCTACTTCGCCATGTTCTTCTCTATCGCGGTAGAGAGCCTGAACCTGATGCGCAATAAAAAGAACCCTCTCTGATTCACTCTTTCGCTCCCTGTAAGGGGAGCGAATACCCGCAATGCCGCTCCCGTTCCTCACAGTTTAAGATTTTACTGCTTTTATCAGACATAACTTCAGGTTATTACTAGACTATTATCAGACGCAGGCCACGTGAGGATAAATGGATGAAAAAATGGGCAGTTGTGATTTCCGCTGTAGGACTGGCTTTTGCTGTTTCTGGATGTAGCAGCGATTATGTAATGGCGACCAAAGATGGTCGGATGATTCTGACCGACGGTAAACCAGAAATTGACGATGATACGGGTCTGGTGAGCTACCACGATCAGCAAGGCAACGCGATGCAAATCAATCGTGACGAAGTCTCTCAGATCATTGAACGCTAATTGTTGAGGTCAGCAGCCCTGCTGGCCTTAGAATTTTCTCTTTCCCTTTTCTCTTCCCTCTGCCATTTTTATATTCCTTTGTCGGGATTTACTGACTTCATAATAAGAAGGAAACGGCTATGCACTATCACCGTATACCCCACAGCTCGCTTGAAATAAGTACACTGGGGCTGGGCACAATGACGTTTGGTGAACAAAACAGCGAAGCCGACGCACATGCACAGCTCGATTACGCCGTGGATCAGGGCATTAACCTGATCGACGTCGCCGAAATGTATCCGGTGCCTCCACGCCCGGAAACCCAGGGGCTAACAGAAACCTATGTCGGTAACTGGCTTGCTAAACACGGCAGCCGTGAGAAGCTGGTTATCGCTTCCAAGGTAAGCGGCCCATCGCGTAATAACGACAGCGGAATTCGCCCCAATCAGGCGCTGGATCGTAAAAATATCCGTGAGGCCTTACACGATAGCCTCAAACGCCTGCAAACCGACTATCTGGATCTGTATCAGGTTCACTGGCCGCAGCGCCCGACCAACTGCTTCGGCAAGCTGGGCTACAGCTGGACGGATTCGGCACCGGTTGTCACGCTGCTCGAAACGCTGGACGCGCTGACGGAGTTCCAGCGCGCGGGCAAAATTCGCTACATCGGCGTCTCTAACGAAACGGCCTTCGGCGTCATGCGCTATCTGCATCTGGCGGATAAACATGATCTGCCGCGCATTGTTACTATCCAGAACCCTTACAGCCTGCTGAACCGCAGTTATGAGGTGGGATTAGCGGAAGTCAGCCAGTATGAAGGCGTCGAGCTGCTGGCCTACTCTTGCCTGGCGTTCGGTACGTTGACCGGTAAATATCTGAATGGCGCCAAACCCGCCGGCGCGCGCAACACCCTGTTTAGCCGCTTTACGCGCTACAGCGGCGAGCAGGCGCAAAAGGCGGTTGCGGCCTACGTCGACATCGCCAGACGCCACAACCTCGATCCGGCCCAGATGGCGCTGGCGTTTGTGCGTCGTCAGCCGTTCGTCGCCAGCACCCTGTTGGGCGCAACGACGATGGCGCAGTTAAAAACCAACGTTGAGAGTTTGCATCTGGAGTTAAGCGAAGAGGTGCTGGCGGAGATCGAAGCGGTACACCAGGTTTATACCTACCCGGCACCGTAATATGCATATCCGGCCTACCAACAGCACCATACCGTAGGCCGGATAAGGCGCCTGCGCCGCCATCCGGCGCTTCTGCCTGATGGCGCTGCGCTTATCAGGCCTACCGACGGCGCAACAATCACATCTGGCGGCGCTGCCAAATCCACAGCGCCGCAATCGCCAATGCAAACAGCCCGCCAAAACCAATGCCGATCGCCACGACCGGAATGCCCACCAGTACGGCCAGCGAATAGAGACCCAGCATCAACAGCATCGCGCTGTTCTCCCCCAGGTTCTGTACCGCAATCGCGTTGCCCGCGCCGACGCTTTTCTTGCCGCGCTCCTGCAATAACGCATTGAGCGGCACCACGAAAAAGCCGCCCAGCACGCCAATAAGCGTCAACAGCGCATAGGCCGGAAGCAACGCGTGTTGCAAAGAAAAAATCAGCACCACCACGCCAATCAGAATACCCGCAGGCATACAACGCGCTACCGTCTCCAGCGTAACCAGCTTCGCCGCAGCGCCTGCGCCCACAACAATACCGATCGCCACCATTGCGTTCAGGTAAGTCGGCGTGGCGTTATCGGTAATTCCCAGCGCTACCGGCACCCACAGCACCAGCAGAAAACGCAGAGTGACGCCCGCGCCCCAAAAAAGGCTGGTGCCAACCAGCGAGAAACGCGTCTCCCCGTTACGCCAGAGAGACATGCAGGCACAGAAGAAGCTGCGCACCATCTTACGCAAATGCCAGGACTGGCCTGGCCGCGCCGCCGCGAGTTTCGGAATAAAAAGGTTAGCGACGACTGCGCCCGCATAGGCCAACGCACAGGCGACCAGCGCCGCAATCACATGCCAGTCTGCCAGTACGCCGCCTGCCACCGATCCCAGCAGAATCGCGGCAATGGTGGAGGCTTCCATCAGACCATTAGCTTTCACCAGTTTGTCGCCCGTGGTCAGCTCGCCAAGAATGCCATATTTCGCCGGAGAGTAAGCCGCCGCGCCAATCCCCACCAGCGTATAGCCGACAAAGGGATTAAAACCAAAACAGATGCTCGCGGCGCCCAACAGTTTCAGGCCGTTGGCGAACATCATCACCCGACCTTTGGCAAAGCTGTCCGCCACCTGCCCGACAAAGGGGGCAAAAAGAATGTAAGCGCCTACAAACACCATTTGCAGGATCGGCTGGCTCCAGTCCGGGTAGAACTGCGCCTTCAGTAGCGCCAGCGTCGCGAACAACAGCGCGTTATCGCCAAACGCAGAGAGAAACTGCGCGGCGATAACCGACATCATCCCTTTCGACCAGATCGAGGTGTTAGTATGTACTGACTCACGCATGTTGTTTTTCCGGTTCATCAACCCAGCTTTTCAGCGTCACAAAGTCTGGTTTGCCGCTGCCCAGTAACGGAAGTTGTTTCAGATAGCGGATATCACGCGGTACGGCAAGTTCAGGAATGCCGTGTGTGCGGGCATATTGTAGCAGGCTTTCACGCGTCAGCTCGCCGTCTGTCGTGAACAGCACCAGCGCTTCGCCTTTGCTGGCGTCGCTTTTAATCGCCGTGGCGTGCATTTTATCTGGCGAGACGCCCAGCGCCAGCTGTTCGACCATCTCCAGCGAAACCATCTCTCCGGCGATTTTCGCAAAGCGCTTCGCTCGCCCCTGGATCTGCACAAAACCGTTTTCATCGAAACGCACAATATCGCCCGTGTCGTACCAGCCCTGTTCAACGTCGCCCAGCGCATTTTCCGCCGCAGGCGCTTCCAGCACGCCCGGTTTTTCAACCCGCAGGTAGCCATTCATGATATTAGGCCCTTTGAGTTGCAGACGCCCGCCGTCATCAATGCCCGGAACCGCCAGCAAGCGCGCATCCATGCCTGGCAAAATGCGCCCAACGGTGCCCGGCTTCGCCGCCATAGGTACGTTAATCGACACGACCGGCGCGCATTCGGTCACGCCGTAACCTTCCAGAACGCGCAGGCCGAATTTGTCCTGCCAGAGCTGTCGGGTGCTGTCCTGCAATTTTTCCGCGCCGGCGACGACATAGCGCAGACGATAGAAGTCATACGGGTTGGCAAAGCGCGCGTAGTTGCCCAGAAACGTCGACGTGCCAAACAGCACCGTGCAGTTCCGGTCATAGACCAGCTCCGGCACAATGCGATAGTGCAACGGGCTGGGATAGAGAAACACCTCAGCGCCGGTCAGCAGCGGCGTCAACAGGCCGACGGTCAGGCCGAAGGAGTGGAACAGCGGCAGCGCTGACATAAAGCGGTCGTTCGCCGTGAAATCGGCAATGGTTTTTATCTGCTCAACGTTCGCCAGAAGGCTTTTATGGCTGTGCACCACGCCTTTCGGGTGCCCTTCCGAACCGGATGTAAAGAGGATCATTGCCGCCTCTTCCGGCCGCTGTTTGACCTGCGCCAGGCGCGGCATCAGCAGATGCGCAAAAATCCAGAGCTTATCGGCGAGCGTCACATCAGCTTTTAAATCTTCGAGATAAATCCAGCGAACCTGCGTCAGTTGCTCCGGCAGATGCCAGAGTTTGCCTTTCTCAAGAAACTGACGGGAGGTGAATACGGTTTTGATCTCCGCAGCGGTAATGGCGCTGGTCAACCCTTTCACACCCGCCGTGTAGTTCATCATCGCCGGGATACGGCCACGAGAAACCGCGCCAAAGATGACGGCGGCGCTGATGGCCGCGTTTGGCAGCATCAGGCCGATGTTTTCGCCCTGCGCGCTGTATTTTTCCAGAATGCGGCCGACAAACAGCGTTTTTGTCAGCAATTTGCGATAAGTGTCCGGCGTGAAGTTAATATCTTCAACACAATTTTTACCCGCCCCGTAGCGGTACTGCGCAGCTAACAGTGATTCATACAGCGTTTCACGCGGGCGCACCGCCATGCGCGCTTCCATCATAATTTGATGCAGCATTTCTCC
Organism: Citrobacter sp. CK180; assembly: GCF_030333655.1. Lineage (NCBI taxonomy): Bacteria > Pseudomonadati > Pseudomonadota > Gammaproteobacteria > Enterobacterales > Enterobacteriaceae > Citrobacter > Citrobacter sp. CK180. Next base: position 247,608 of record NZ_JAOWFM010000057.1, read on the forward strand.
GGCCAGTTTGCGGCGCTCGCGCGCTCGCGGCGCCTCCGGCATCGGCAGATGAGTAGGCGGCAGGATATGCAGGTGAATGCGCGGGAAAAAGCGCTGTTTTACCAGACCTTTCAGGCGGCTAAAGTGCGTAAGCTCTGCGCCTTCAATACGAACCGGCACCACCGTTGCGCCAGACTTCGCCGCCACAAACCCGGCGCCGTCGTAGATTTTCATCAACGAACCGCTAACCGAAATTCGCCCTTCCGGGAAGATAACCACCGGGCGGCCCTGCTCTACCAGGCGTACCAGGTGCTTAATCGCCATCGGCTTCGTCGGGTCGAGCGGCACGAAATCAATCAGCGACTTTAACCAGCGCATGTACCATTGCTGGCTGATAGAGGAATAGACCGCGAAAACAGGGCGAACCGGTAAAAACAGGGCGAGTAAAATACCGTCGATAAAAGAGACATGGTTTGGCGTGATCAGGATGCGCTCACCCTGTAGCGCCCTGGCATCCCCGGTGACGCGTACACGATAAAGCACGCGGAACAGGTTGCGAAAAAATCCAAAAAGCATGTCAACTCCCTTTGCTCACAGTTCGGTAAAGATGCATGGTTGCAGATTATACGAGATGGGGAACAGGCGCGACAGGTAAATGGAAGGACGAAAAAAAACCTGCGCATCCGCGCAGGTTGGTGCAAGAGACAGGTACGAAGAGCGTACCGAATAATCTCACCAATCAATACCTCTGGGATCTTGATTGTGGTCTCCGGCGACGCTGCGCGCCACCAGCAAAACGCAAAGGAATGAACACAAATGCAACGAGTTGTGTAAATTATCGGTTACTGTTACAGATTGGTGTAAGCGCAAAAAAAAACCTGCACATGATGCGCAGGTTGGTGTAATTCTTGTGATCAACCCGAAAGCTGATTTCACCTATCAATACCTCTGGGATCTCAACTCTAGCAATCCGCCCGACGCCCTCACCAGCGAACAATCGCAACAGCGCTTCGCAAAGTGTAACCAAAGGTTTGCATTCTCCCTTTTCTGTCTTACTTCCCCGGCGTGCGCTCACATTTGCGCGTTCCCGTCAGGCAATCTGCTTGAACAGATAGCCATTTTCCGTAACACTGACGAAATGTAAGCGTTTACCCACTATAGGTACTGTCATGGCGACCATAAAGGATGTAGCCCGACTGGCTGGTGTTTCAGTCGCCACCGTTTCTCGCGTTATTAATGATTCCCCGAAAGCCAGCGAAGCATCCCGCCTCGCGGTCACCAGCGCGATGGAATCGCTCAGCTATCACCCCAACGCCAATGCGCGAGCGCTGGCGCAGCAATCCACGGAGACAATTGGTTTAGTCGTGGGGGATGTCTCCGACCCTTTCTTTGGCGCGATGGTTAAAGCGGTCGAGCAGGTGGCCTACCACACCGGTAATTTCTTACTGATTGGCAACGGCTACCATAATGAACAAAAAGAGCGTCAGGCGATTGAACAACTGATCCGCCATCGTTGCGCGGCGTTAGTCGTACACGCCAAGATGATCCCGGACGCGGATCTGGCGTCATTAATGAAACAGATGCCTGGCATGGTGCTGATTAACCGCATCCTGCCTGGGTTTGAGCAGCGCTGCGTGGCGTTAGATGACCGTTACGGCGCCTGGCTGGCAACGCGTCACTTAATTCAGCAGGGCCATACCCGCATCGGCTATATCTGTTCCAACCATTCGATTTCTGATGCGGAAGACCGGCTCAAGGGTTATTACGACGCGCTGGAAGAGAGCCATATTCCGGCTAACGACAGGCTGGTCACGTTCGGTGAACCGGATGAGAGCGGCGGTGAACAGGCAATGACCGAACTGTTAGGTCGCGGAAGAAACTTCACGGCGATCGCCTGTTACAACGATTCGATGGCCGCAGGCGCAATGGGCGTATTAAACGACAACGGTATTGACGTGCCGGGCGAAATTTCACTGATTGGTTTCGATGATGTGCTGGTCTCGCGCTACGTGCGTCCACGTCTGACCACGGTACGCTACCCGATCGTGACCATGGCGACTCAGGCCGCCGAACTGGCGCTCGCGCTGGCGGAAAAACGGCCTGTACCCGAAATCACCCATGTCTTTAGCCCTACTCTGGTACGTCGGCATTCCGTTTCGACGCCGTCGGAAACCGGGAATTCTTCGTCAAACGATTAATCAGGATAGCGTCATGACAACAATGCTGGATGTTTCACGTCGCGCGGGCGTATCAAAAGCGACGGTTTCTCGCGTGCTGAACGGAACGGGACAGGTGAAAGAGAGCACGCGCCAGAAAGTCTTCAAAGCGATGCAGGCGTTAGATTACCGACCCAATTTCTTGGCGCGATCGCTGGCGAACCGCACCAGTAACAGCATTGGGCTTGTTGTCTCGACCTTTGACGGATTTTACTTCGGGCGTTTGCTGCAACAGGCGTCACGCCAGACGGAGTCGCACGGTAAGCAGCTTATCGTGACCGATGGCCATGACACGCCGGAACGCGAGCAAGAGGCGGTGCAGATGCTGGCCGACAGGCAGTGCGACGCGATCATTCTCTATACCCGCTATATGAGCGAAAAAACGATCATCTCGTTGATTAATACCATAGAGACACCGCTGGTCGTGATCAATCGCGATGTCAGTCTGGCCCGCGATCGCGCCATATTCTTTGAACAGGAAGATGCCGCGTTTCAGGCGGTGGATTACCTGATCTCACAGGGCCATCGGGATATCGCCTGCATTACCGTACCGAATCACACGCCAACGGGAAAATCCCGTCTGACGGGCTACCGCAAGGCGCTGGAGAAAAACGGGATCGCCTGGGACCCGGCGAAAGTGAAATACGGCGACTCCAGTATGACACGCGGGTACGAAGCGTGCCGTGAACTGCTGGAGGAAGGGATCGCCTTTACCGCGCTCTTTGCCTGTAACGACGATATGGCGCTTGGCGCATCAAAGGCGCTGCATCAGGCCGGGCTGCGGATACCGCAGGATATTTCGCTGTTTGGCTTCGATGACGCGCCCAGCGCGAAGTGGCTGGAACCGGCGCTGTCCACCGTTTATCTGCCGATCGACAGTATGATTACCACCGCAATCGATCAGGCGATTCGGCTGGCGAGCGGCGAGGAGCTGGAGCCGATCCCGCCGTTTACAGGAACATTAGTGCTGCGTGATTCAGTAACCACCGGGCCATTTTTTCAGTCGGATTGCTGATGTTTTGCCGGATGGCGGCGCAAGCGCCTTATCCGGCCTACGATATTTCGCCGTCTGTAGGCCTGATAAGCGTAGCGCCATCAGGCAAAGACGCCTTATCCGGCCTGTGATATAGCACCGTCTGTAGGCCTGATAAGCGTAGCGCCATCAGGCAAAGGCGTCTTATCCAGCCTGCCGGTTAAAAAACTTCCAGCGCCAGCAACTCTTCAATCGTCTGGCGGCGGCGAATCAATCGCGCTTTACCATTATCAAACAGCACTTCCGGCAGCAGCGGTCGGCTGTTGTAATTTGATGACATGGACGCGCCGTACGCGCCGGTATCGTGCAGAACCAGGTAATCCCCCGGTGCTACCGCAGGCAGCGCACGCGTTTCCACGTTACCGCCTTCCTGCTGCGTAAAGACATCGCCAGATTCACACAACGGCCCCGCCACCACGGTGTCCAGCAGCGGCGCATGTTCAAGCGAGCGACCGTCCGCCGCCAGCGCCGTAATATGGTGGTAGCTGCCGTACATTGCCGGACGCATCAGGTCGTTGAAACCGGCATCCACCAGCACAAAATGACGGCGCCCCATCTCTTTCACGCTGCGTACCTGCGTCACCAGCACGCCGGATTGCGCCACCAGAAAACGTCCCGGTTCAATTTCCAGCTTCACCCGATGCCCCAGATGGCGAGCGATTTGCTCGCGGGCAGCGTTCCACAGTCCGAAGTAATGCTGCGTATCGACCGCCTCTTCTCCCTCGTGATAAGGGATCGACAGCCCGCCTCCCGCCGAAATCGCCTCCAGATCCTGCCCAAAATCGATAACCTGGCGCACCATCGCGCCGCATACCTGCTCCAGATGACCGTAATCAACGCCGGAACCAATATGCATGTGAACCCCGACAAGCTGAAGCCGATGGCGCTGCATCACCGCCAGCGCGGCAGGCAGATCGGTATGCCAGATGCCGTGTTTGCTGTTCTCGCCGCCGGTATTGGTTTTCTGGCTGTGCCCGTGACCAAAACCGGGATTGATACGCAGCCAGACGCGATGACCCGGCGAAACCTGCCCCAGTTGATCCAGCATATCCACCGACCCGGCATTCACCGGAATGCGCAGTTCGCTGACGCGGGCCAGCGTGGCGGCGTCAATGACATCAGCCGTGAAGACAATATCATCAGGATGGTTTTGCGGATCGTATCCCGCCGCCAGCGCGCGCTCAATTTCACCCAGCGAGACGGAATCCACCTTTACGCCCTGCTCACGCATCAGGCGCAAAATATGAATATTCGAGCAGGCCTTTTGCGCAAAGCGCACCACATCAAACTGTTGCAGGGCCGCGATCTGACGGCGAATAATCTGCGCGTCATAGACCCATACCGGGCAGCCGAATTCCGCCGGTAGTCTGAGCAGATTTTCAGCGTTGAGGTCAGTATCAGTGCAATTCAGTGAATGTGGCATAGCAGGCTCCGGGCAAGACATTTTTTATGATTACGCCACAAACTGAAGGGAATAAAAAATATCGTTTTATGGCAAGCCTATGCAAAAATGATATGGATGATATCCACTGAGGGGAAAGCCAACGATGGCAGCCGTGAACCTGCGCCACATTGAAATCTTTCATGCCGTGATGACCGCCGGAAACCTGACCGAAGCGGCGCGCCTGCTGCATACCTCGCAGCCCACCGTTAGCCGGGAGCTGGCGCGGTTCGAAAAAGTATTGGGGCTTAAACTGTTTGAGCGCACGCGCGGACGCCTGCACCCGACGGTGCAAGGATTACGGCTATTCGAAGAGGTGCAGCGTTCCTGGTATGGGCTGGATCGCATTGTAAACGCGGCGGAGAGCCTGCGTGAATTTCGCCAGGGTGAGCTGTCGATTGTCTGCCTGCCCGTTTTCTCCCAGTCCTTTTTACCCACGCTGCTGCAACCGTTTCTCGCCCGCTATCCTGATGTCAGCCTGAACATCGTGCCGCAGGAGTCGCCGCTGCTGGAAGAGTGGCTTTCCGCTCAACGCCACGACCTCGGCCTGACGGAGACGTTGCATACCCCGGCAGGCACCGAACGCACCGCGTTGTTGACGCTAAATGAAGTGTGCGTGCTGCCGCCCGGTCACCCGCTGGCGACCAAATCCGTGCTGACTCCGGGCGACTTTCAGGGAGAGAATTACATCAGCCTGTCGCGCACCGACAGCTATCGCCAGCTGCTGGATGCGCTGTTTAACGAACACCAGGTTAAACGCCGGATGGTCGTGGAAACCCACAGCGCGGCGTCGGTTTGTGCGATGGTGCGCGCGGGCGCCGGGCTTTCGGTGGTTAACCCGCTCACCGCGCTGGATTATGCCGCCAGCGGAGTGACCGTGCGGCGGTTCAGTGTCGACGTTCCGTTTACCGTCAGTCTGATCCGCCCGCTGCACCGGCCATCATCCGCGCTGGTGGATGCGTTTAGTGAGCACCTGCAAACCAGCCTTCCGCGTCTTGTCGATCCGCTGGAGGCCATTCTGGAGCCGGTTACGAAAGCATAAATTCCACGGCGTCAGCCGCATGGATCGCCGCAGTATCAAACACTGGCAGCGCGCTCTGCGCTTCCGGCACCAGCAACCCGATCTCAGTACAGCCGAAAATCACGCCCTGAGCGCCCTGCGCCGCCAGACGTTCGATCACCTGCAAATAATACTGGCGGGAGCGTTCGCTAAACTCGCCGAGGCACAGTTCGTCAAAGATTATCTGGTTGATCTGCGCGCGGTCGTCAGTTTCCGGCACCAGGGTTTCAATCGCAAACCGCTGCTCCAGACGCCCGCGATAAAAATCCTGCTCCATCGTGTAGCGCGTCCCCAGTAGCGCCACGCGCGTCATGTTTTTGCGCGCAATCGCCCGCCCTGTCGCATCCGCAATATGTAAAAACGGCAGTGAACAGCGCGACTCAATCGTCTCCGCCACTTTATGCATGGTATTAGTACACAGCACTATCGCTTCTGCGCCCGCCTGCTGCAAACCCAGTGCGGCCTGCGCCAGAATATCTCCCGTTTTATCCCACTCGCCCTGGCGCTGACACTCTTCAATTTCATGGAAATCAACGCTATGCAGCAACAGGCTGGCGGAATGCAAACCGCCCAGCCGTGTTTTGATTCCTTCATTAATCAAACGGTAATAGGGGATCGTCGATTCCCAACTCATGCCGCCCAGCAGTCCAATCGTTTTCATTACCTTCTCCTTCTCACCTTGATGACAGCAGTGAAGCAAACTTGTGATCAAGTTTCCAGTTCATTTGGTCTGCCATTTTCTTTTTCCCCGGTATGAACTAATTTAGTTGAAACATTGTTTCAATAAATAACAGGATCACCGCATGTTTATTTTTCATAATGAGACGACGCTTGAGGATCTGGGAAATGGCGTTACCCGGCGTATTCTGGCTCACGACGGCAACATGATGGCGGTAGAGGTGAATTTCGAAAAAGGCGCAATCGGGCCGTTGCACAATCATCCTCATGAACAGCTGACTTACGTTTTGTCCGGTGAATTTGAGTTTACTATTGGTGAAGAAAAGCATGTGGTGCGCGCCGGCGACACGCTATATAAACGGCCCAATATCATGCATGGCTGCGTGTGTTTACAACCGGGAACACTGCTGGATACCTTCACGCCAGTACGCGAAGATTTCCTCAACGCGTAAGCCATACGCATCCGGCCTGTACAGGAAACCCTGCGCAGGCCGGATGTTATCGCCTCACCGGGGCGAGGCTTTTACGACATCAGAATTAACGCGCCAGCCAGCCGCCATCTACCGCAACGGTATAGCCGTTAATATAGTCAGATGCGCTGGATGCCAGGAACACCACCGGCCCCATCAGATCGCTCGGCAGCCCCCAACGCCCCGCCGGAATACGGTCGAGGATTTCCGCGCTACGCTGCTCATCGGCACGCAGTTGCTGAGTATTGTTCGTCGCCATGTAACCCGGCGCGATAGCGTTCACGTTGATGTTATGTTTCGCCCATTCGTTCGCCATCAGGCGCGTTACGCCCATAACGCCGCTTTTAGACGCGGTGTAGGAAGGAACGCGAATCCCGCCCTGGAAGGAGAGCATAGAGGCGATATTAATAATTTTGCCGCCGTTACCCTGGGCGATGAAGTGCTTCGCCGCAGCCTGAGACATAAAGAACACGCTCTTAATGTTCAGGTTCATGACGTCATCCCAGTCTTTTTCACTGAAGTCGATCGCGTCTTCACGGCGGATCAGACCGGCGTTATTCACCAGAATATCGATGTGACCGAACTCCGCCACCGCACGTTCAAGCAGGGCTGGAATACCGTCAATCTGACGCAAATCCGCCGTCAGACTTAAAAAACGGCGGCCCAGCGCGGTGACGCGTTCAATGGTTTCCGTCGGCTCAACAATGTTGATCCCGACAATATCACAGCCCGCTTCCGCCAGCCCCAGCGCCATCCCCTGACCCAGACCGGTATCACAACCTGTGACTACCGCGACCTTACCTTCAAGAGAGAATGCATTCAAAATCATTGTTAATCCTTATTTTCTTAGTGCCTGTCACGGACAGACATGATTGCCGTCCGCGACTAGCGCAGATCTTTTACTGCAACGTGGTCCATATCATCAAAGACCTGGTTTTCACCCACCATCCCCCAGATGAACGTATAGGCCTGGGTGCCGACGCCGGAGTGAATAGACCAGCTTGGGGAGATAACCGCCTGCTCGTTGTGCATCACGATATGACGCGTTTCCTGAGGCTGCCCCATCATATGAAAGACGCAGGCGTTCTCTTCCATGTTGAAATAGAAGTACACTTCCATGCGGCGTTCATGGGTGTGACAAGGCATGGTGTTCCACAGATTGCCGGGCGCCAGTTCGGTCAGACCCATGCTCAGCTGGCAGGTCTCCAGTACGTCCGGCACGAAGTATTTGTTAATGGTGCGGCGGTTACTGGTGAGGTTGTCGCCCAGAGTGACCGGCGCGACATCGGCTGGCGTCACTTTTTTAGTCGGATAAGTGGTATGCGCCGGCGCGCAGTTGTAGTAGAACTTCGCCGGATTTGCGCCATCAACGCTGGCGAAAACAACTTCTTTCGCGCCTTTACCGACATATAAGGCATCGCGGTGGCCGATCTCATAGCACTGACCATCGACAGCAATCGTGCCCGGCCCGCCGATGTTGATCACCCCCAGTTCACGACGCTCCAGGAAGTAGGTAACGCCCAGCTGTTTACCGACTTCACCGCCAACGGAAACCGTTTTCGCTACCGGCATGATGCCGCCGACAATAATGCGGTCGATGTGGCTGTAAACCATGGTGTATTCATCAGCAACAAACACTTTCTCGACCAAAAACTCGTTGCGCAGCCCCTGGGTGTCCAGCGTTTTAGCGTGCGCGCTGTGGATGCTCTGTCTTACGTCCACATCAACCTCCAATAATAAACCGACCGTGAATGTCAGAACGGAAGGCAAAACACCGTTCCGTTTTACTTTATGCGGTAATGATATCCCTCCAGAAACGGGTTTTCAATTACAAATAAAACGTCGTTTCAGTTTTTCTGCATCTTATTATCAAAAGTGTAATTGCGATCACGTCAGCGCGAGATTTCCCTTTAGCAGGCACAGGCTGAGATACTTAAAATAAAATTAAAAACAATAAGATAGGTTTATCAGGTGGATATGGGAGCAGCGTGTGCTCCTGAAAAGAAACGCCGGATTGCTGCAACCCGAGGCGTCAGGGAGGGGAAATATCAGCACATATTGCGGCTGGCGCGGTTGGCAGCGCCAGTACGGGGGAAGCGGAAAATGAAGGCGGTTTTAATCTCGTTCGATAGCAAGCGCCACGCCTTGCCCGCCGCCAATGCAGAGCGTCGCCAGGCCCTTTCGCGCATCGCGTTTAACCATCTCATGCACCAGCGACACCAGAATCCGGCAGCCAGATGCGCCAATGGGATGACCGAGCGCAATCGCTCCGCCGTTAACGTTCACCCGGCGTTCGTCCCACTCCAGCATTTTGCCGACGGATAACGCCTGCGCAGCAAAAGCCTCGTTAGCCTCGATAAGATCCACATCCGCCAGTTGCCAGCCTACCCGTTCAAGACAACGTCGGGTGGCGTAAACGGGTGCGATGCCCATCAGTGCGGGATCGACGCCGACGCTGGCAAAAGCGCGAATACGCGCCAGTATGGGTAAATCCAGTTCCTGCGCTTTGGCTTCGCTCATCATCATGACGGCAGCCGCGCCATCGTTAATTGACGAGGCATTGCCCACCGTGACCGAGCCGAGGAGATCAAATGCCGGGTTCAACTGGGCCAATCCTTCCGCGCTGGCATCGGTTCTTGGCTGCTCATCAGTATCGACAACGACAGGCTGGCCGTTACGCTGGGTGACAACCGGGACAATCTCAGCTTTAAAACGCCCGGCATCAATGGCCGCCCGCGCTTTTTGCTGGGAACTGAGGGCATAGGCGTCCTGCAATTCGCGGCTGATGCCGTATTCCCGCGCCAGATTTTCAGCGGTAACGCCCATGTGGTAATCGTTAAACGCATCCCACAAGCCGTCGTGAACCAGGCTGTCCACCAGTTGGCTGTTACCGAGCTGCGCCCCTGTGCGGCTGTCGGTAAGAACGTGCGGCGCCCGGCTCATGTTCTCCTGCCCGCCGGCAATGACAATATCCGCCTCGCCGCACTGAATCGCCTGTGTAGCCAGGTGCAGCGCTTTCAGGCCGGAACCGCAGACATCGTTGATGGTGATAGCAGAAACGGTGTTGGGCAGCCCACCTTTGATGGCTGACTGCCGCGCCGGGTTTTGTCCTGCGCCCGCCGTGAGCACCTGACCGAGGATAACTTCATCGATAGCATGTACATCAACGCCGGTACGCTCCATCAACGCTTTTACCACCATGCTGCCCAGTTCAACGGCAGAATGGCGGGACAGCGTTCCCTGGAAGCATCCGATCGGCGTACGTAAAGCCCCAACTATCACAACCTCTTTCATCACCACCTCAGCGCAAAATAACACCGCAATAGTAGAGGATTGTTAAAGATAATTATCCTGCTTGTTTAAAAATGGTGAGTTTTATCACAAAGGAAATTGCAGCTATTTTAATCAGCCCGGTATACGCCCCTGCTGTAAATGATCGCGGAGCCAGCTTCCCGCCGCACCCGGCGGCGACTTCTTGTTCCAGAGAAGATCAATCGAGATCGCCTTCGGCCAGCCGGGTACATCCAGTTGCACCAGCGGTTTTTCAGCCGCGAACTCTTCCACCAGCGCGCAAGGCAATGCGCACCAGCCAAATCCCTGCACCGCCATACTCAGTAATAACAAATAGTTAGGCGCAGACCAGGCCGGGCCGCGCGCCACGCTGGCGCCACTTTCCAGATAGGTATTCAGCCGCAGTTCACGCCAGGTATGCAGTTGATCCCATTGCAGGGTTTTCTGCGCGGCCAGAGGATGTGAGGCCGCCACGTAGAGTCCCATCCAGGTCTGCATGGGCAGACGCGTCACCCCCATCTCGGTAGGGTAATGATTGCGCGCTTCAATCAGCCCGACCTGCGCGCGTCCCTTTTGCAGGAGATCGATGACATCTTCATCTTCGCCGATCAGACATTCAAATTCCGTATGGGGAAACTGGCGGTCGAACTGCACCATTAATTCTTCCAGAACGTCTGGATGCAGGGTGTCGGATAGCACGAATGTCAGACGGGTTTCCGTTTCGCCAGACAGGGATAACGCCACCTCATCCAGACGATCGCTTGCTGACAGAATAGCCTGCACATAGCTGAGCACCCGCTTGCCCTCTTCCGTCAGCACTGGCTGTCGTGAAGAGCGATCAAACAGTGAAAACCCCAGATCGGCTTCCAGGTGGGCAATCGCCGTACTGACGGTGGACTGACTTTTCCGTAACCGGCGCGCCGCAGCGGAAAACGAGCCGCAGGAGACCGTCTCAACAAATGCGATCAATGCTTCGGGAGAGTAGTGCATAAACTATCTACTTTATCGATGGATTCTATCTTTTAGATATCATATTAAACGATAAAATGCCTGACATTCCGTTTTCCCGGAGATGAAAAAAAAGGTTTGATCCTATGCAACATGATTTAGTCCAACGCCGTTCGCTACTCGAACGCATTTTCCATGCGGTCTGCTTCGAAGGCATTGCCACCGCCATTCTGGCCCCGACTACCGCCTGGCTGATGCAGCGCTCAGTGCTGGAAATGGGAGGCTTAACCATTCTGCTGGCAACCACGGCGATGATCTGGAATATCATCTATAACGCGCTGTTTGACCGCTTCTGGCCGTCACACGTAGTGACGCGCACCGCTAAAGTTCGCGCACTGCACGCGCTGGGATTTGAAAGCGGCTTTATCGTCATTGGTGTGAGTATTGTCGCCTGGGCGCTGAACGTCAGCCTGTTGCAGGCCTTCACGCTGGAAATCGGTTTCTTCCTTTTCTTCCTGCCATACACCATGTTCTACAACTGGGCCTATGACACGTTGCGTCTTCGCGTAGTAAGACGCCGCCAGCAGCGCGTTACTGCCTGATAATGCTCTGTTTAGCCGGAACATTCCCCGTTCCGGCGCTTCCTGCCTGCCCTCGCACACCGCTTTAGTTTCCCCAGCCCCATGCCATTTATGGTAAATTGCGCTTCTTTTTGTTTATTTTATAGTTGATACGTTCAAATAATGTCGAAAATTTGGTCAAAAGAAGAAACTCTCTGGAGTTTTGCACTATATGGGACTGCGGTCGGCGCAGGCACCCTTTTCCTCCCCATTCAGTTGGGTTCCGCGGGGGCCATCGTGCTGTTTATTACCGCACTGGTTGCCTGGCCTCTGACTTACTGGCCTCATAAAGCGCTGTGCCAGTTTATCCTCTCTTCGAAAACCTCCGCTGGCGAAGGGATCACCGGTGCGGTAACGCATTACTACGGCAAGAAGATCGGCAGTCTCATCACCTCGCTATACTTTATTGCGTTTTTCGTGGTGGTCCTGATTTACGCCGTGGCGATAACCAACTCCCTGACGGAACAGCTGGCAAAGCAGATGACGGTAGACCTGCGGGTGCGTGTTCTGGTCAGCTTGGGCGTCGTATTGATTCTGAATCTGATTTTCCTGATGGGACGACATGCGACTATCCGCGTGATGGGCTTTTTAGTGTTTCCGCTTATCGCCTATTTCTTATTTCTGTCGCTTTATTTGACCGGAAGCTGGCAGCCCGCGTTATTGACCAGCCAGATGTCTTTCGATCGGCACACACTTCATCAGGTATGGATATCCATTCCGGTGATGGTTTTCGCTTTTAGCCATACGCCCATTATCTCCACGTTTGCTATCGACAGACGTGAAAGATACGGCGAGCAGGCCATGGGTAAATGCAAAAAAATCATGAAGGTGGCTTATCTGATCATTTGCCTGAGCGTGCTGTTTTTCGTTTTCAGCTGTCTGCTCTCCATTCCGCCATCCTATATTGAAGCCGCGAAACATGAAGGCGTGACCATCCTGTCAGCGCTGTCTATGATGCCAGCCGCACCGGCATGGCTCTCCATTTCAGGGATTATTGTCGCCGTTGTCGCGATGTCAAAATCGTTTCTGGGCACCTATTTTGGAGTGATTGAAGGGGCAACAGAGATAGTACGAACGGCGTTACTTCAGACTGGCGTGAAGAAAAGCCGGGCATTTAATCGCGCCCTGTCTATCATGCTGGTCTCGCTGATTACCTTTGTCGTTTGCTGCATTAATCCCAACGCCATTTCGATGATTTATGCGATCAGCGGCCCGCTTATCGCCATGATTTTGTTTATCATGCCGACGCTGTCGACCTATCTGATCCCCGCGCTCAAACCATACCGCTCTCTGGGAAATCTGCTTACCCTGATTGTGGGTCTGCTTTGCGTGTCCGTGATGTTTTTTGGCTAATCTCAATACAAAACGGCTCATCCACCTGAAGAGGGGCGAGCCGTTTTACTCAGTCTTTAATCTATCGGCATAATAGTGAGGGCGACCCGACTGTCGTAAACGTCCAGCCTTCCCGCCAGGGTTGTATCAAAAACGAGAACGTCGCGTCCTTTGATAAATAAATAAGCGGCATGGCCTTGCGTTCATGGCTGCCCTGCAATTCGTCAGACGGATATCGGACCAGATTATGCGTCGTAATAATATAGTTTTGCTGCAACTTCTGGTACGTAAAATAAATAATCCGGCTAATTTTATAAGAATGAGCGTCGGGCGTATTCAACACGCCGGTTAATGTCACGATCCCCTGATGATTATGCATCTGGTAGGTAATATCACCAGCAAAAAGTTCATGATCAATATCCCAGACGGCATAACCACTGCAATCAATTTTCGGATTAATGCTGTGCGCATACCAGAATCCTCCGCCACCCACAATGAAGATCGTGATAATAATAGCCGCTGCCAGTATTTTAATTTTCATCATTTATCGAATAGTAGGTTATACACTTTACGGACGGATTTTCTCTGGCATCCTCCGGGCATATAATCGCCGTGATATTTTTTGCGCTGCTCATTCCTGAGAGAAACACATAGTTATTGTTATCGCAAATCTCGCGATGTTTGTGCATAAAGCGAATATAATTTAGCTCCAGCACATCATTCCCTTTTTGCAGGACGGTACAGGATGAAAAAGTCTCGGAGTCCAGAACCTCATAAGACGACAGCAGCGACTCTGGAGACATATAAAACAGGCTGGCGGCAATGCTTATCATCACCACCAGAAGCGCCAGTCCGCAAAGCGCCGCAGGCAACGAGAGATGGCGCTTTTTTATTGGCGTGTCTCCCTTCGGCTCCATTTGGGGTGCAACAATCTGCGCCGGCGCTTCGGTCGCTGATGCTTTTGCGGTTATCTCATCCGTCTGAATATTCGCTGAAATCATCATACCGCGACGGGCAATGGTTTTTATAAGATCGCGCGGTAACCCAATATCACTTAACGCATTTCTTAGAATGAGAATCGTCTGATAAAAAGTATTCGCCGAGGTAACATGATTCTTCTCTCCCCAACCCGCTGTAATCAGCTGGTTTTGAGAAACCACCGTGTTGTTATGCTGAATAAGATATAAAAGGATAAGGCTTGCAGGACTTTGTAACGTTACGGTCTTCTGCATTGCGCTATTCGATAACGCCCGATTTCCAGGGTGAAAGTCAACCAGGTTATTAATTGTGTAACATCTGGCGTGTTTTAACAAATCCGACACAGTATTCCTTCTGGCATTCACATGATGAATGCCATGCTACAAAATTCTTATATCGAGATCACTATAAATATTTGATTATGCGATTACTGTCAAACGCCAGCGGTAAAATTACTTACAAATCAAAAACCTTAAGTCAAAAAAGATCATTTGTTCTTAATTAAGACTATTTTTAAAGCATTTTCATGCTCTCCTGATATTATTACGATAAGCTTAAAAAGCACACAAATACATAATTTATTAATTATGAAAAACAATAGCGATTTTACAATTAAGATACAGCAATTAACATTGATGCAACTTTTGTCCATAAATGCCATTTAACAAAATATCTTAAACATTTTTGCAATATAACTATTCCTAGATTTTGCTATAAAAGTCCTGGATGCTAAATTGTTTCTGTCTCTGACGAGACGTCGCCCCAGGAAAATAAGTAGCATGTAAATAGCCACTATTATAAATGCATCGCAAGGCTTTAAGAAAAATAGCAATAAGTGATATACATCGATTTTTTACGCACGCTAATTGCCGTCTGGCAAAGTATTGACATATTTAAAAACGGATGAAATTATGAAATTATCTACGGATAGGGAGGTTCCTGTATGGAGCTGGATGTTAAATTAAAAAACCTTACGTGCAGTAGTTGTTCTTTACATTGTAAAATAATGCCAGAAAAATCACCTCGTTTACAATATTGTGCTAACGCATGTTTTTGTATGTGGCCGGAAGAAAGTATCTACTTTAACAGAGGTGTTATTGAGGGCATTTTAAATAATAATCATAATGCCCGATTAAATGGTTATATTTTTGTCGATTTCTCTATCAGCTTTTTGCGGCTGTTTCTCGACAAACAGTGGATTGATTATCTCGCCAGCACACGTATGGGTATTGTACTGGTGAGCGATCGGAACATGCAGTCGTTAGGGAAGGTGCGAATAAGCAGGTCATTTCTTCCCAAGCTGACTCGCTGATTAAAATTTCGCGGATCTGGGCCGATTTT
>NZ_JAOWFM010000004.1:0-216 GCF_030333655.1 Citrobacter sp. CK180
AGCATATCGCTGTCTCCGGCAACAACGCCCTCTCCTTCAACCGTGATTGTCTTTCCTGTTTCGTCTGCCAGGGGCTCGAACAACTCACGTAATTCATTCAGTTCGGCTGCCAGATCCACATCATGTTTATCCAGCCGCAGCAGACCATGCTCTGAACGTGCCAGAAAAAGCATGTCACTGGTCATTCGTGACAACCTTTTCAGTTCTTCCAGGTTA
>NZ_JAOWFM010000005.1:0-573 GCF_030333655.1 Citrobacter sp. CK180
TGTTTCACGAAACATCTTCGGGTTGTGAGGTTAAGCGACCAAGCGTACACGGTGGATGCCCTGGCAGTCAGAGGCGATGAAGGACGTGCTAATCTGCGAAAAGCGCCGGCGAGGTGATATGAACCCTTGACCCGGCGATGTCCGAATGGGGAAACCCAGTGTGATTCGTCACACTATCGTTAGCTGAATACATAGGCTAACGAGGCGAACCGGGGGAACTGAAACATCTAAGTACCCCGAGGAAAAGAAATCAACCGAGATTCCCCCAGTAGCGGCGAGCGAACGGGGAGGAGCCCAGAGCCTGAATCAGCTTGTGTGTTAGTGGAAGCGTCTGGAAAGTCGCACGGTACAGGGTGAAAGTCCCGTACACGAAAATGCACAGGCTGTGAGCTCGATGAGTAGGGCGGGACACGTGGTATCCTGTCTGAATATGGGGGGACCATCCTCCAAGGCTAAATACTCCTGACTGACCGATAGTGAACCAGTACCGTGAGGGAAAGGCGAAAAGAACCCCGGCGAGGGGAGTGAAAAAGAACCTGAAACCGTGTACGTACAAGCAGTGGGAGCCTCTTT
>NZ_JAOWFM010000006.1:0-836 GCF_030333655.1 Citrobacter sp. CK180
AGAACTGGTTCGGCTACAGCGATCCAGCGATGGAGGAAGCGCTGTACGAAACCACGATCCTGCGCCAGTTTGCCGGGCTGCACCTGGAGCGCATCCCCGACGAAACCACCATTCTCAACTTCCGCCGCTTGCTGGAGAAACACGAGCTGGCGGCCGGCATCCTCGCTGTCATCAATGGCTCTGGGCGACCGCGGCCTGTCGCTGCGCCAGGGCACCATCGTCGATGCAACGCTGATCAATGCGCCCAGTTCGACCAAGAACAAGGACGGCAAGCGCGACCCGGAAATGCACCAGACCAAGAAGGGAAACCAGTATTATTTCGGCAGTGCGACCTGAAAGTCGCATGGGTTTCTGTTCCGCAGGTTAACGCCCGACGGAACCGACTGTTCCACCACTCGTTCCCTACCCAGACAGGCGTGGCCGGTAACAGCCGGGTCTGAAGCTCTGGGGACAATGTAACCGCCGATATTTCGGTAGGTCGAACCGCGAGGCCAGACTGAATCTGCCAGCATCAAGGCGGAGAGGCGCCAGGGATGAACAGGTACCCGCCAACTGCACGGGGGTGATGGTGCTCGCTTGGCGACTGGCTTCTTGCTGGAGGTTAGAGATTGCTTCGGCAATTGCCTTGGTCTGAGCCACATAGCTGCCGGATAGGTTGGCAATCACAATGCAGCAACGCGGTAACTCCAGAGCGGCGCTCATCAGGCAGCTGAGTGTGTAGGTGCTCACGGTAGCCAGCGTACCGCCGCCGATGACAGGGAAGGTGCGAATAAGCAGGTCATTTCTTCCCAAGCTGACTCGCTGATTAAAATTTCGCGGATCTGGGCCGATTTTTT
>NZ_JAOWFM010000002.1:0-68737 GCF_030333655.1 Citrobacter sp. CK180
GGCTCATGATGTCCCTCTGGGATGCGCTCCGGATGAATATGATGATCTCATATCAGGAACTTGTTCGCACCTTCCTTAGCCAACTACTGGCGTAAACATCATCCGGCGGTTTCTGTCGTCATTTATCACGATGATGGACTGGCGGTTGCAAATGAAAAAATCAGACAAGTATTTATTGGGCGACATCTGTCTTTTACAAAAGGGAATACCCTGACCCAGACGGAGTTCATCATTATGGGTAACATGGTTGCAGGGAAAAATCCGCATCAAATCGCCGAGTTACTGAGTATGGATATCCGCAGCGTCTATGCTTATAAACAGAGGATCGAGAAAAGAATGGGCGGGAAGATAAACACGCTGTTTATTCATTCGCATCCACTCTCCAATGAAAAAGCCGCATTCCCAATGATCACAAAGGAATGCAAAGGCTCGCTTATTCATCTGCAAAGACGGCGTTAGCATTGAAGACAACAGTCGGGCACCGGTCCCGGCTATTTTATATAGGAATCCAGCACCTTCAGGATCACTTCCAGATCGTCTTCGCGCTTCACTTCATCGCTCTGGTGAACAATGTGTTCGGTCAGATGCCCTTTGATCACCTCACGCATTAATCCGTTCACCGCGCCGCGTATCGCCGCGATTTGCTGCAATACCGCGGCACATTCGTGAGGTTCATCCAGCATTTTTTTCAGTGCGACAACCTGCCCCTGGATTTTACTGGCGCGAGCTTTAAGTTTTTGTTTATCCCGGATCGTATGTGACATAACAACGCCTTATTAACATAAATCATTATGGATTATAGCATTGTGACGCTACTGGGGGGTAGTATTTGGTACTGGGGGGGAGTAGAATGCGGGGAAATAAGACAACTAAGAATCATTCTCATGGGCGAATTTTCAACATTACTTCAGCAAGGAAACGCCTGGTTTTTCATTCCCAGCGCCATTCTGTTGGGCGTATTACATGGGCTGGAACCCGGGCACTCCAAAACGATGATGGCGGCGTTTATCATCGCCATCAAAGGGACGATTAAGCAGGCTGTGATGCTGGGGCTGGCAGCCACGCTTTCACATACCGCCGTTGTGTGGCTTATCGCCCTGGGCGGCATGTACATCAGCAGAGCGTTTACCGCAGAATCCGTGGAACCCTGGCTACAACTGGTCTCCGCCATCATTATTCTGAGCACGGCGTTCTGGATGTTCTGGCGTACCTGGAAAGGGGAGCGGGACGGGTTGGCTAACAGGCTTCCTGCCCACACTCACCACCATCACGACCATGAGCACCACCATCACGACCACGACCATCACCACGACCACCAGCATGTTCATATTTCCCTGAAGGGGCTAACGGACGGATCGCACGCCTGGCAGGATGCCCATGAACGGGCACATGCGACCGATATTCAGCGCCGCTTTCACGACCAGGAAGTGACAAACGGACAGATTTTACTGTTTGGCCTGACGGGCGGCCTGATTCCTTGCCCGGCAGCCATCACCGTATTGCTGATCTGCATCCAGCTTAAAGCCTTCACGCTGGGAGCCACGATGGTACTGTGCTTCAGCATTGGTCTGGCGTTAACGCTGGTAGCCGTTGGCGTAGGCGCAGCCATCAGCGTGCAACAGGCCGCAAAACGCTGGAACGGATTTAATACCCTGGCGAGAAAAGCCCCCTATTTCTCCAGCATACTGATCGGTCTGGTGGGGCTTTATATGGGAATGCATGGTTATCTGGGCATTATCCACTAATTGTTCCCCGCCTGTTTCCACAAACGTGCAGCGACCCGGGCGCTGCACGTCCGTTCATATCAATTTTTCGCAAGCCATGAGCAGACCGTAGACGAGCGGTAAGCCGCTCTGATGAGTGAGGCGCATTAACAAATCTTTCCAGAAAGTCGCCTGGCCGTATAATTCGATGCTATTACCCGGCGCGTATTGCAGTTCCGCGCTTTTGCGACAAGCGCGCAGGCATTGCGGATTTATTGCGGAAAAATTGTTCTCTCCCACGCTCAACATCAGCATAATTCCGCGCAGAAAACACGCTTCATGCGAACAAAACGCACTATATCAACTGGCAACTTAAATACGATTGCATCAATTGTTGATCTTAATCAAATGGGGTTTATTGGAAACTAAGCCTTTTAAGCTCCAAAAGATCCAACAAAATAAAATAAAATTCCTAAAGTAAAGAGTACGCACCTAATAGTCAGCAACAGAAACAATATAGTGATGCTGATGATTACTATAAAACCGGTATCTATTTACATCACAGATTCAATTAATTAACACACCGACATGGAACGACTTTACGGCTAAATCATTAATACCAATAAAGCGAATATCTAATTATCTTAATATCGACGCAACCGATCTATTTCCAGTTTTTAATAGCTACCACCTATTACAAAAGATTTATTCGGATGTTTTAAACGATTTTCATATTTAAGATTACTGTCGTTAAAATTCCGGCATAAGAAAAAAGATATATTTTCAGATGGGCTATTTGTCGCCTGGGACGCATTGTTGAATAAAAACGGAGAAGGCGCGTTCAGCAGCACATTTTTCTATTTCAACGCCTCAACACCAGGATTAATACCAATATTTTCGCCAACACTGACTTAATACAGCAACATTCCAGCACAGTGCCATTTTTATGAATGTCCCTGAGCATTGGGAACACCCTGAATTCTCAGGGTAAATCAACACGACTGAATGAAAATGGAGTTTAGTTATGAAACTGAATCGTGCCCTAATTCCGGCGCTGGTGATCTCCGCGATCTATTCTGCGGGCGCACTGGCTTCTGATAATACCATTACATTTATGGGAGAAGTTTCTGATGAAACCTGTTCCGTATCGGTAAATGGTTCTGAGGCCTCACCTGTCGTCTTACTGCCTACCGTCACGGTAAACACCTTGAACACCAATCAGGTTGCAGGACAAACGACCTTCGACATCGGCGTCAGCGGATGCACCGGCTCAGCCTCCGGGATCAATATTTCAACCGTCTTCGTCGGAAATAACATCAGCGCCACGACCGGAAACCTGGCCAGCAATGGCTCGGCGAGCGATGTTGAAATTCAGATCCTCGACACCAGTGATACAGAGATCGATTTTCGCAACGCGTTTAATGGCGGCGGAGATTTAGCGCTGGCGGCAAATGAAACATCAGCCACGGCAACCTACAAGGCCCAATATTACTCAGGGGGCGCAGCAACCACCGGTACGGTGCAGGCCTCCATGCAATACGCGGTTTCTTACCAGTAATTTAACCCAGGCGGGAATTTCGTCCCGCCCTCTTTCGACCAGGGAGTAATAAATGAACCCCATTCGCGACGCCCTGTATTCTCTCGCGGGGTTTCTGTTTATCTTTTTTACACTCTGGAGTGAACACATCGCCGCCAGTATTACCATGACCGGGACGCGAATTATTTATAATGGTTCAGCCAACTCTGTCGATGTTCATTTAAAGAATAAAGATTCCTTCCCTTACGTGGTCTCAACCTGGTTCGATAACGGCAATATGGCAGACGGGCCGGAGAAATCAGCTCAACTTCCCTTTATCGCCACGCCGCCGGTATTTCGTATTCAACCCGGCGAAGGGCAAATTATTCGGATTGTTTTTACGGCGGCCCAGTCCCTGCCACAAGACAGGGAATCTCTGTTCTATTTTAATTTTATGCAAGTTCCGCCCGCGAATGTGGGCCAACGTAGCCCGGATCAGGGCAATCAAAACAGCCTGCTGATCATGCTACGCAACCGGGTGAAGTTATTTTATCGTCCGGCTGAATTAAACGGTAATCCACAAAAAATGCTGGCGAACCTTCAGGTCACGCGGACAGGTCAAACCGGCATCACCATTAAAAATAATCAGCCTTATTACATCACCATTGCCGGGCTACAGTTGATCAATGCCTCAGAAACCCGCGCCCAAAAAGCAGGCATGATTGCCCCTTTCAGCAGTGAGCGTTATGTCTTTACCGACGCCCGATCGGCTGCAAATCAGCGTGTTCGCATCACGTTGATTAACGATCAGGGAGCCAGAATCAGTGAAGATTTTCCTCTTTAATCGCCCGGCGGGTTTCGGCCTGATGGTATGCGTTACGGCATTTTCCGCTGCGGCCAGGGCTGATTACTATTTTGATCCCGCGCTGCTCCAGGGGTCCGCATACGGTCATGGTCTGGATCTCCAGCGCTTTAATCATACCCAAGACAGCGTGCCTGCGGGTGAATACGTGCTGGATATTTATCTTAATAACCAGTTGATTCGCCAGCAGGAAAAGATCGAACTTATCGCATCCGCCACGCCGGATAACGCCGTCGAACCCTGTCTGCCGTTTGAGGTGGTTCGCGCCAGCGCGATTCGCACGCGCTCCTCTGCGGCATCTTCAACGCCGCACTGTCTGCGCATCAGCGAGACCGGGCAAAAAATCAGTTGGCAAGTGGATATAGCGAAGCTGCGCCTGAATATGATGATTCCTCAGGCCGGGCTTTACCACGCTCCCCGGGGGTATATTCCCGTTTCCGAATGGAACGCCGGAGAGACCGCGCTGTTTTTGCGCCACAATACCAATTTTTATCATACGGAAAATACAGACTCACACCTGCGCTACGACTACCTGTGGAGCAATATCAATGGCGGTTTCAACATCGGGCTGTGGCAATTTCGCCATCAGGGGAACCTCCGCTATGCCGATGACAACCAGACGGGTAGCCACTACAAATACAATGCGGTAGCGACTGCGATTCAGCGCCCTCTTCCTCAGTTTGAGAGCGTGATAGCGTTTGGGGACAATTACACCAACAGCAGCCTGTTCGGCAGCCTCTCATTCAACGGCATAAAACTGAACACCGATCAACGGATGTGGCCGCAGGGCAAACGCGGTTATGCGCCGGAAGTGCGCGGCGTGGCGACCACAACCGCCCGCGTGGTGGTACGCCAGCAGGGTAAAGTGATTTACGAAACCACCGTCGCGCCCGGCGCTTTTGTTATTAACGATCTCTACAATACCCGTGGCCAGGGCGATCTGGCCGTCGATGTCATCGAAGCGAACGGGCAAATCTCAAGTTTTACCGTTCCCTACTCGGCGGTTCCTGATTCCGTTCGGCCGGGAAACTGGAACTATGAGCTGGCAATGGGCTACGTTCGCCACTACTACAGCGTGGAGAATAAATTTGTCGAAGGCGTTTTGCAGCGCGGGATGAGCAACACGCTAACCGCCAATTTGGGTTCACGGCTGGCCGATGATTATCAGGCGTTTCTGCTGGGAGGGGTAATGGCAACATCCGTCGGGGCATTCGGCCTCAATACCGTTTACTCAAACGCCAGAGTCGAAAACGACGATAACGAGCAGGGCTGGCGCATTGAGGCCAGCTACAGCAAAACGTTTACCACCGGCACAAATCTGGTGCTGGCGGCCTACCGTTACTCCACCAGCGGTTATCGTGATTTACAGGATGTGCTGGGCGTGCGCCGTCAGCAGAAAAACAGCGTGGCGTATTATTCGGATACGCTGCACCAGCGTAATAACTTTTCCGCTACGCTCAGCCAGCCGATGGGCGACTGGGGCATGGTTAGCTTCACCGGCAGTACGTCAGATTACTACAGCGACGCGTCGCGCATCACCCAACTCCAGTTTGGCTACAGCAACAGCTGGCGCAACATCACCTTTAATCTTAGCGCCGCCAGACAGCGCAGCAGTTATGCCAGCCGCTACGACACCAGCGTAAACGACCAGGATTTTGACCGCGAAAACCAGCGTAAATACACCGAAAACACGCTTTCACTGGGGATCTCCATCCCCTTCGATGTTGGCGCCAGCCGCACGCAGCTAAATCTGGATATGAATCGCAGCCGCGACGTTCGCACCGCCACGGTGGGGATAAGCGGCGCCGCGGGCGAGAACAGCGCCACATCCTGGGCCGTTTATAGCGGTCTGGAGCGAGATAAGCACGACGGCAGCAGCGCAACCTGGGGCGGCAACGTGGAGCAACGAACCGCCGTCGGCGTGTTT
This sequence comes from Citrobacter sp. CK180, assembly GCF_030333655.1. NCBI lineage: Bacteria > Pseudomonadati > Pseudomonadota > Gammaproteobacteria > Enterobacterales > Enterobacteriaceae > Citrobacter > Citrobacter sp. CK180. The sequence continues at coordinate 6,009 of NZ_JAOWFM010000002.1, forward strand.
CGCGGCTTCGCCTCCCGCGGCAGCGATTACCAGCAATATGGTCTGGGGATGTCCGGCACGCTGGTTGCGCACCGCGGCGGGATCACCGCTGGCCCCTACACCAGCGATACGTTCGCGCTTATCGAAGCGCCAGGCGCGCACGGCGCGGCTGTACGTAACGGGCAAGGTGCAACGGTCGATTATTTCGGCTATGCCCTGCTCCCTTCCATGACCCCCTATCGCTATAACACCGTAAGCCTGGACAGCGGAAACATGAATGCCGAAGTTGAGCTACAGAGCGGCAGCAAGCGCATCGTGCCCTACGCCGGCGCGATTTCCCGCGTGAAATTCACGACCACCAGCGGTAAAGCGGCGCTCATCAACACAACGCTTCCCGATGGCAACCAGCCGCCAATGGGCGCTGACGTGACGGACGGCCACGGCGAATCCGTGGGAATGGTCGGCCAGGGCGGGCAAATTTACGCTCGACTGGCGGAACAGTCCGGCGTGCTGTTCGTACAGTGGGGGCAAAAATCCACGCAGCGGTGCCAGGTCTGGTATCAACTACCGGCTAAAACGCATGCGCCGCTGTATCAGCTCACACTACCTTGTCGTCAGGAATAACGTATGAAAATCAGACAGCTCTTTTACGGCCTGTTATTCAGCGGCATGGTTGCGCATCCCGCCTTGTCCGCCTGCATCAAGGTTACGTCAGCCAGCCCCCTTTCTCAGGCGGCGAAAGACGCAGGCTATGTGGGCGCCAGTTGGGGCGGCGTGGGGGATGGCGATGTAAAAGGGAAACTGGGCTTGCCCGGCGTCATTACCTTAAGCAACGGGACGGGATTTCAGAGCGAAGGCACGTTGCTGGGCAGCGCCGCTGCCAGTTTCGTCCCCAATGGACGAACGCAGGGCGTCACGACCAATCAGATTATGTTTCGCTGTACCGTTTCCGAAATCGGCCAGGTATATGAATACTACGCCACCAACGGCGACGATTACTGGGGAGGCATGGTCGACGTACCGGGAATCGACGGCGCTTACTACACCTACGTTAAAAACGTGGCGGTCAGGCTGACCAATCTAAAAACCGGAGAATATTACTCCCGTTACTGGAAAGCGCGCGCAATCCCGGAAAGTGAAATGTTCAATGACGGCACCTATATCTACATCCCAGCCAGCGCCTTTAGCGACGTATTTGTTGAACTGTTTCGGGTTGATGACAGCGCCAGAGGCGTTGATGGTTCCAACCGTTATACCTATCCCTACGCGGGACCGGCAGGCTATATCGCTTTCCACGGCGGCGGCATGAGTTCAGGGCTTTTCGAGGGCGCTGACAGCCGAACCAACTATAGCGGCTGGGGCGCAGCGCAGTGGCCCGGCGGCTGGACGTTAACCAGCCAGACCGTGTTCGTGCGCGGCGCCGCCTGCCGGGTCAACGACTACCCCGCCATTGTCAGGTTACCGCCAGCCAGCGTTGGCGAACTCATCAGCGGCAGCAGCAGTCAGGCTCCTTTTAGCATTAGCGTTGAATGCGAAACCGGGGCGTTGTCCGGCACGACGGCGTCCACCAGCTTAAGAGCATATGTAGCGATGGGATTCCTGGTCAGCAATCCCACCGCAGCCAATGCGGCCTCTCAGTTGGGCCTCAAGACCGGCTCCGGCGCTTATACATGGCTACTCGACAATCATTATGGCGTAAACGGCGTTGCATCAGGCGTCGGCATTCGCCTCTACAGCGACAAGCAAAATGGCAATGCGCTGAATCTTCTACCCAACCAAATAGCCACAGCCACGGGCAACGCGGGCGGCTGGTACGGCTATCAGGATCTGACCACGCAAACCGCCAGCGGCTCAACCAGCCTCTACAGCGGCGACTTTACCGCCTCTCTGGAAGCGATTCCGGGGGAAAACGTAACAGCAGGAACGGTCTATGCACAGCTCCAGGTGGTGGTCAGTTTTCAGTAACTGGCCCACATACACGCTTCTTATCGTCTGGACAGGATGGACGGCGCCCCCCGCACGGGCCGTGGTCAATACGGAAGTGACCCGCGTTATTTTTAACGCCGGAGAGAGCCATTATTCGCTGGCGCTGGCAAATTCAGCGCAGCACCCTGCCCTGGTTCAAATCTGGACGGATGAAGGCGATCCGCTGAGTCAGCCTGCTGAGACCATCACGCCCATCGTCGCGATACCGCCCGTATTCAAAATGCAGCCGACGGAAATTCGGACGGTAAAGTTACAGCTCGCAGAGAAGCCTGAGTTAGCGCGCGAGCGGGAGTCGCTTTACTGGCTGAATATCTACCAGATCCCGCCGATGACCGTTCAGGATGCGAAAACGCGGCAAAAACTCGTGCTGCCGCTGCGCATCCGCATGAAAGTGTTTATTCGTCCACAGGGCGTTGGGCCATTGAGAGAGCAGGATGGCGAACGGCTGACCTTCACATTCCAGCCGCAGGAGACGCAGCTTTATGTTAATAACCCGACGCCGTGGTACATCACGCTGGCAGCGCTGGCGTGCGACAACACCAGCGCAACGCCGCTGATGATCGCTCCGCTGTCTTCACAACCGCTAGCATTATCCGGGAAGGCAGGACATTGTCGTACCGTCAGGTACGAGCTTATCAACGACCACGGTAATCGCTGGGTTTATGAGAAACCGATAATAAACAGCGGAGCGCCGGAAAATACCGTGGGCAGAAACCCACGGCGATGACCGGTAAAACGCATCAGGCGCGGATATCGTCATACTCGCGCGTTTTATCAAACTCATGTTTGGCGAAAGGACAAAGTGGAATAACCTTGCGGTTCTCCTGGCGCATCTTTTCAACTACCTTCGCGACAAGCTGTTTACCGACGCCCTGCCCCTTCAGGCTGGGATCGACATCCGTATGCTCAATAATGCTCAGATGCTCGCCCGTCGGTACAAATACGATTTCGGCGACCTGATTACCCGCAGCATCATTCACATAAAATTTGTTGTGGCCTTCGAGTATCTCCATCATTTCCTCACTTATTTCTGGCGATATTTCAGCGCGCCGCTCGGACAGGTATCAATAACACGCACAACCGTTGCCACATCCACTTCATCCGGGATGATCCACGGCTTACGTTTCAGATTAAAGAGCTTCGCGCTACCGCGCACGCAATTACCCGAATGCTGACAAATGGCCGTATTGAAATAGACATCGATTTTCTCGCCGGTATAGGCCCGGTAACCCGCATCCAGTAGTTCCTGATCCATGACATTGCCTCTGTAATTGTTATGTTTTCGCTAGTAAGCATAGCCCCGTCAAAGTGGCGTGGCTACAGGAAAACAGAGGCATTTGCCAGTTGATGAGCAGTCGTCGTTGCGCAAAATAACGTTAAGTCATAAACCAGTAATAAAAGAGACCAACTTTTAATCCAAGGATCACAATATAGGCACAGCAGTACTTCATAGTGCCGGACATTATCTGATTCGCCTGTCCCTCCATTTTAGTTGCCGAAACCGCAATGGCGATACTTTGCGGTGAAATCATTTTCCCGCCTGTTGCGCCGGAGGTATTTGCCGCAGCCAGCCAGTTTGGATCAATATTTAATTTACTGGCGGCAATGGTTTGTAGTTTGCCAAACAGAATATTCGAGTTGGTGTCGCTGCCGGTAACAAACGTTCCCAGCGCACCAATCACCGGAGCGAGAAAAACGTACGAGCTTCCGGTCAGATCGACAATCGACTGGGCCAGCGTGGAGATAATACCGCTGAGATCCATTACCGTTGCCAGAGCGACGATCGCCATAATCGCAACAATGGAATTTTTAAGCTGGAATACGGTTTTGACAAACACTTCCAGCATACCGCGTGCTGATGCCCCCTGAATAAAACCGCCAATAATGGTCGCAAAGATAATCAACATTCCGGGCGTGGTGACCCATTCAACTTTCAGCGCCAGCGTTTTGCCATCGGCCAGCGTAAAATGCAGCACCGAAGCCAACTGAGAAGCCGCCGCTTTTATCGTTGGGAATAACGGCGAGCACAGCAGAATAAAGACAAAAATAAACAGATAGATAGAACCGACCCGGAACAGCACTTTCGCCGAGCGCGGCGTCGTTTCACGGGTGTGGCTGACTTCAATGCGCCACTCGGGATCTGTTTTCCCTTTGCGCAGGCGGCTGGCAATTGCGACGGCAAAAAGACTGACCAGGCTACCGGCAAAGGCAGGTAATTCTGCCCCGAGATGTATGGCGACAAAATACTGCGGAACAAGCGTTGTGATACCGCAAAGCAGCGTAATAAGGAACACGCCGCGAATGGCTTTCAGGCCACCGCCAATAATGCAAATTATGACAAACGGCAGCAGGATATTAAAAAGGGCTAATTGCAGAATAATCGTTCCGCCTAAGGTGTAAACCGGCAGATTAACCTGTTCAGCCAGGATAGAGACCGGAATACCAACCGCCCCGAACGCCGTGGGTACGGTGTTGGCCACAAGTGAAGCAATTGCTGCCTTCAGTGGGTTGAATCCCAGCGCGATGAGAATACCGATAGGTATCGCGACCGCCGTACCGTACCCGGCAGCCGCTTCAAGGAATCCACCGAAACACCACGAAATCAGCAGTACCTGAATACGCTTATCTTCGCTAATACTGGCGAGAATATCGCGGAGAATATCCAGCGCTTTGGTCGCCTGCATGACGTTATAACTGAATATAGCGCCGAGGATCACAATCACGATCGGCCATAATCCTTTCAGTGCGCCATAACCCATCGAGGCTTTAAGATTTTGTACTGGCATGTCCCAGAATATTGCAGACAGCGCGGCAGTGAATGCCAACGAAATCAAAACTGAATAATGGATGGGCATTTTCAATTTCAGAATTAAAAATACCATAAGCAGCAAAGGAGAGAGTGCCAGGGCAAACATAAAATATTCGTTCATTACTATTCCTGATTGGTTCATTAAACCTGATTTATATTTATGGTGGGGAGGCTACATTGCTGGTCAAATGAAATATGTAAACTGAATCGCTTCAGTGAATAAAGTAATTATGATTCGTAGTTTTGTAACTATTGTAATCTTTTAATTAAAATTCAATGCCAGAAAAATATACTTAAGAGCAAGGCAGATACCTATAAATAGTTATTTAACAACCTGTTTAATAATGATATTGACGAAATTAGTAATCACTTGAAACTATTTTTAGGACGTTCACATCGCTGTGGTTTTCATTATAAAAATGTGAGCAATGCCGAAATAAATAAACCCGGGCATTGCATATGGGTATTGATTGGTGGATTATTCTATTTTGTCATACAAATGAACATAGAGTAGGATAAACCGAAAAACAATGGTCGTTTTTATTATTGATTTATGACCCGGTGGCCGGTTGTCATCGGGGCTAAATAGAAGTGAAGCAATGGAGCATTGATTGTGAATGTAAATTTCTTTGTTACCTGTATTGGTGACGCGCTGAAATCACGGATGGCACGAGACTCCGTATTGCTGCTGGAAAAACTGGGCTGCCGCGTTAATTTCCCCGAGAAGCAAGGGTGTTGCGGCCAGCCAGCCATCAACAGCGGCTACATCAAAGAAGCGATCCCTGGGATGAAAAACCTGATCGCAGCGCTGGAAGACAACGACGACCCGATTATCTCTCCTGCTGGCTCCTGTACCTACGCGGTAAAAAGCTACCCAACATATCTGGTCGATGAGCCTGAATGGGCGTTACGTGCGGAAAAGGTCGCCGCGCGCATGCAGGATCTCACCTCCTTTATCGTTAATAAACTGGGTGTGGTGGATGTGGGAGCCAGCCTTCAGGGCAGAGCCGTCTATCACCCATCCTGTAGCCTGACCCGCAAGCTGGGAGTGAAGGAAGAACCGCTCACGCTACTGAAAAATGTGCGCGGGCTGGAGCTGTTGACGTTTGCCGATCAGGATACCTGCTGCGGATTTGGCGGGACGTTCTCGGTCAAAATGGCCGAAATATCCGGCGAGATGGTGAAAGAGAAAGTCTTACACCTGATGGATGCCCGGCCTGAATATTTGATTGGCGCAGACGTCAGTTGCCTGCTGAACATTGGCGGTCGACTGCAACGGGAAGGCCAGCCGGTCAAAGTGATGCATATTGCTGAAGTGCTGATGAGCCGCTGAGGGGAAAGAGATGTCGATAAAAACCAGCGATGTAGAATTTAAACTGCGCATTCGTCAGCAAATTGAAGATCCGATCATGCGCAAAGCCGTGGCCAATGCGCAGGAGCGTATCGGCGCGAATCGGCAAAAAATGGTCGATGAGTTAGGGCACTGGGACGAATGGCGTGACCGTGCCAGCCAGATCCGCGATCACGTTCTGAGCAATCTCGACGCTTACCTGTATCAACTCACCGAGAAAGTGACGGAAAACGGCGGGCACGTCTATTTCGCCAAAACCAAAGAAGAAGCCACCCGCTACATTTTACAGGTCGCCCAAAGTAAAAACGCGCGCAAGGTAGTGAAGTCCAAGTCGATGGTGACCGAAGAGATTGGCGTCAATCATGTGTTGCAGGATGCCGGAATTCAGGTGATCGAAACCGATCTGGGCGAGTATATTCTCCAGTTGGATCAGGACCCGCCTTCACACGTTGTGGTTCCGGCAATCCATAAGGATCGCTATCAGATCCGCCGCGTGTTGCATGAACGTCTGGGCTATAACGGCCCGGAAACGCCAGAAGCAATGACCTTATTCATCCGCCAGAAGATCCGCGAGGATTTCCTCAGCGCTGAAATCGGTATTACCGGCTGCAATTTCGCCGTGGCGGAAACCGGTTCGGTGTGCCTGGTGACCAACGAAGGCAATGCGCGGATGTGTACCACGCTGCCGAAAACGCACATTGCGGTGATGGGGATGGAGCGTATCGCCCCCACCTTTGCCGACGTGGACGTACTGATCACTATGCTGGCGCGCAGCGCCGTTGGCGCACGTTTGACGGGTTACAACACCTGGCTGACCGGCCCACGCGAGGCGGGCCACGTTGACGGGCCGGAAGAGTTCCATCTGGTTATCGTGGATAACGGGCGCTCCCAGGTACTCGGTTCTGAATTTCGCGACGTGCTGCGCTGCATTCGCTGCGGAGCCTGTATGAACACCTGCCCGGCATACCGCCACATTGGTGGACACGGCTATGGCTCTATCTATCCCGGCCCTATCGGCGCGGTGATTTCCCCGCTGCTCGGCGGTTATAAGGATTTTAAAGATCTGCCGTATGCCTGTTCATTATGCACGGCCTGCGACAGCGTCTGCCCGGTGCGCATTCCGCTGTCAAAACTGATCCTGCGCCATCGCCGAGTGATGGCCGAAGAGGGCATTACCCCGAAAGCCGAGCGACGGGCGATCAAAATGTTCGCTTATGCCAATAGCCATCCTGGGCTGTGGAAAGTCGGGATGATGGCGGGCGCCCATGCGGCAAGCTGGTTTATTAATGGCGGTAAAACGCCGCTTAAAGTCGGCGCTATTGGTGACTGGATGGAGGCGCGAGATCTCCCTGATGCTGACGGAGAGAGTTTCCGTAGCTGGTTTAAGAAACATCAGGCAGAGGAGAAAAAGAATGGATAACCGTAGCGCGTTTTTAAACACTATCGCCCAGGCGCTGGGCCGCCCGCTGCGATTCGAACCGCAGGCAGATACGCTGCCGGTTAACAACTATGCGAACGAGCGACTGACCGAACTTAGCCAGCAGCAGCGCTGCGACGCGTTTATCCAGTTTGCGAGCGATGTCATGCTGGTACGCTGCGAACTGACCAGCGAAGCGCAGGCGCCGGAAGCGGCGTTACGCCTGTGTGAAGAACTGGGGCATAAATCGGTGGTGCTCAGCGGCGATAGCCGACTGGTTGAACTGGGCATCACCGAACGCTTGCAACAGGAATGCAACGCCGTGGTCTGGGCCCCGGCCCGGGGAGCAGAAAATGTTACCCAAGCCGAACAAGCGAAAGTCGGCGTAGTGTATGCCGAATATGGCTTAACGGAATCGGGCGGTGTGGTGCTGTTTTCCGCGCCTGAGCGCGGGCGTTCATTAAGCCTGCTGCCGGAGTCCTCGATTTTCGTGCTACGCAAGAGCACCATTCTGCCGCGCGTGGCACAACTGGCGGAAAAACTGCATCAGAAATCGCAGGCCGGTGAACGCATGCCATCGTGTATTAACATCATCAGTGGACCCAGCTCAACGGCGGATATCGAACTGATCAAGGTGGTCGGCGTGCATGGCCCGGTTAAGGCGGTATATCTGATTATTGAAGATTGTTGATACGACTGTTAATGACCGCACTACTGGCACGGACGCCATAATAGCGGGCAGTTAATCCTGTTGGGAGTTGAATGCGGAGTTCAGGAAACTTGAAGCTGGAGCGGGCGAAGGGAATCGAACCCTCGTATAGAGCTTGGGAAGCTCTCGTTCTACCATTGAACTACGCCCGCTTCGAGATGCGTAAGGCATTATAAACCTTACGCTCTTATTGACAAGGTACTTGCTCACTGACTGGCGATTAATTCACCGTCAGCATTTTGGTTTGCTCCCCTGCGGCGGTAAATAACGCAGAGGATCAATCGCTGTTGCGCGGTAGCGAATCTGGAAGTGCAAGCGAACGGAATCCGCATCAGTGCTCCCCATTGTGGCGATTTTCTGCCCGGCTTTCACGCTCTGCCCGTTGTTAACTAACAGCGTGTCGTTGTGGGCATAAGCGGTGATGTAATCCTCATTATGTTTAATCATGATGAGGTTCCCGTAACCGCGTAACTGGTTGCCGACATAGACCACCTTCCCTGCCCCTGCCGCATAAATCGGCGTACCGCGCGCGGCGGAAATATCAATGCCTTTGTTGCCGCCTTCCGCCGTTGAATAAGGCAAAATGACTTTGCCGCTGGCAGGCCAGCGCCAGCAACGTTGCCCTACCGGAGGCCAGGAAGATTGCGGCACAGAAGAGGACGGTCTGACTGCCGCCGTTTTCGTAGAGGATTTCGCCGTGGTCGCACGCGATGAACCAGAACGCTTCGCCCCGCCGCCCAGTTTCAGTTTTTGCCCTACCTCAATGGTGTAAGGCGGGGAAATACCGTTCAGGCGGGCAAGTTCTTTCACGCTGGTTCCCGTCGTGCGCGAAATGCGGTAGAGCGTATCTCCCCGCTTAACGGTATAGACGGAACCCGAATCAGAAGATTGATTGCTGGAGCAGCCCGCTAAAAGCAAGCCTGCACAAAGCAGCATCACAATACTCAGGCTCTTGTTGTTCAGGCGTCCTGCACTCAAAACTATTCCTCGCAACATTTCAAACGCCTTATCATAGCAGCCAAAAGCCAGATGCCCAATGTATTGCCATCGGTGTCACGATATCTCCTTCTTGCCACCGCTACTTTTGGTAATGCCTTTCCACCCTATATAGACTACGCTAGTTGCCAGAGTATATGGCTTGCAGCAGTATGCGGCTATTTTCATATTCAGGAGTTTTTATGACCGGGGAACATGTCATATTGCTGGATGAGCAGGGTAATCCTGACGGCATACTGGAGAAATATGCGGCTCATACCTCTGATACCCTTTTACATCTCGCCTTCTCATGCTGGTTGTTTAACACGCAGGGGCAATTGCTGGTCACTCGCCGCTCGCTCAGTAAAAAAGCGTGGCCGGGAGTCTGGACCAACTCAGTATGCGGACACCCACAGCAGGGAGAAAGCACTGAAGCAGCAATTATCCGACGCAGCCGTTTTGAGCTTGGCGTCGAAATTACCAACCTGACGCCCGTCTATCCAGATTTTCGCTATCGGGCAACTGACCCGAATGGCATCGTGGAAAATGAGGTCTGTCCGGTATACGCCGCGCAGGTGACCAGTGCGCTACAGGTAAACCCGGATGAAGTGATGGATTACCAGTGGAGCGGCCTGGAAACCGTACTGCAAGCATTGAGCGCGGCGCCGTGGGCGTTCAGTCCGTGGATGGTGTTGCAGACGTCTGACGACAAGGCGCGTGAGTTGTTGCGGGAGTACAGCCAGGGTTAATTTACTGGCTTTGTGCCCGGTGGCGCTGCGCTTACCGGGCCTACAGAGGTGCAAAACGTAGGCCGGATAAGGCAAAGCCGCCATCCGGCTTTGTGCCCGGTGGCGCTACGCTTACCGGGCCTACAGAGGTGCAAAACGTAGGCCGGATAAGGCGAAGCCACCATCCGGCTTTATGCCCGATGGCGCTACGCTTACCGGGCCTACAGAGGTGCAAATCGTAGGCCGGATAAGGCGAAGCCGCCATCCGGCATCTCACGTCTTATTTTACCGGACGCATCGCCGGGAACAGAATCACGTCGCGGATGGTGTGGCTGTTGGTGAACAGCATTACCATACGGTCGATACCAATTCCCAGACCCGCTGTCGGCGGCAGGCCGTGCTCCAGAGCGGTAACGTAGTCTTCGTCGTAGAACATCGCTTCGTCGTCACCGGCTTCTTTCGCGTTAACCTGATCCTGGAAACGCTGCGCCTGATCTTCTGCATCGTTCAGCTCGCTAAAGCCGTTACCGATTTCACGGCCGCCGATGAAGAATTCAAAGCGGTCGGTGATTTCCGGGTTCACGTCGTTACGGCGCGCCAGCGGAGAAACCTCTGCCGGATATTCGGTGATGAAGGTCGGCTGAATCAGGTGCGCTTCCGCCACTTCTTCGAAGATCTCAGTTACGATGCGGCCCAGACCCCAGCTTTTCTCAACCTTGATGCCGATAGATTCAGCGATCGCTTTGGCGGAGTCGAAGTTATCCAGATCGGCCATATCCGTTTCAGGACGGTATTTCTTGATAGCCTCGCGCATGGTCAGTTTTTCGAACGGCTTGCCGAAGTCGAACACTTCATCGCCGTAAGGCACTTCAGTTTTGCCCAGGATATCCTGCGCCAGCGTACGGAACAGCGATTCGGTCAGTTCGATCAGGTCTTTATAGTCCGCATACGCCATATAGAGTTCCATCATGGTGAACTCTGGGTTATGACGAACGGAGATCCCTTCGTTACGGAAGTTACGGTTGATTTCGAACACACGCTCGAAGCCGCCAACCACCAGACGCTTCAGGTACAGTTCCGGCGCGATACGCAGGTACATGTCCAGATCCAGCGCGTTGTGATGGGTGATAAACGGACGAGCTGCCGCACCGCCAGGAATCACCTGCATCATCGGAGTTTCCACTTCCATAAAGCCGCGGCCCACCATGAATTGACGAATACCCGCCATAATCTGTGAACGGACTTTAAAGGTGTTACGGGATTCATCGTTAGAGATGAGATCCAGGTAACGCTGGCGATAGCGCGCTTCCTGATCCTGCAAGCCGTGGAATTTATCCGGCAGCGGACGCAGCGCTTTGGTCAGCAGACGCAGTTCGGTGCAGTGGATGGACAGCTCACCGGTTTTGGTCTTGAACAGCTTCCCTTTCGCGCCGAGGATATCGCCCAGATCCCATTTTTTGAACTGCTCGTTGTAAACGCCTTCCGGCAGATCGTCACGGGCAACGTACAGCTGAATACGGCCGCCGACATCCTGCAACGTAACGAAAGACGCTTTACCCATAATACGACGGGTCATCATACGGCCCGCAACGGACACTTCGATGTTCAGCGCTTCCAGTTCTTCGTTCTCTTTCGCGTCGAAGTCAGCGTGCAGTTGGTCTGAGGTGTGATCGCGACGGAAATCATTCGGGAACGGGATACCCTGCTCGCGCAGGCTAGCCAGCTTCTCGCGGCGCGTTTTCAGTTCGTTGTTAAGATCGGTTACCGCGTCAGCGCCCTGTGCGTGTTGTTCAGACATGTTGGTTCCTCATAACCCTGCTTTCAAACTTGCTTCAATAAATTGATCCAGGCTGCCATCCAGCACCGCCTGCGTGTTGCGGGTCTCAACCCCGGTACGCAAGTCTTTAATGCGGGAGTCATCAAGGACATAAGAACGAATCTGGCTGCCCCAGCCGATGTCGGATTTGTTATCTTCCATCGCCTGTTTCTCGGCATTTTTCTTCTGCATCTCCAGTTCATAAAGCTTCGCTTTCATCTGCTTCATGGCCTGGTCTTTGTTTTTGTGCTGGGAACGGTCGTTCTGGCACTGCGTCACAATCCCGGTCGGGATGTGCGTAATACGTACCGCAGATTCTGTACGGTTAACGTGCTGACCGCCCGCGCCGGATGCGCGATAAACGTCGATACGCAGGTCTGCCGGGTTGATCTCGATATCAATATCATCGTCAACTTCCGGGTAGACGAACGCGGAGCTGAACGAGGTATGACGACGGCCGCCGGAATCGAACGGGCTCTTACGCACCAGGCGATGAACGCCGGTTTCGGTACGCAGCCAGCCATAGGCGTATTCGCCGGAAATCTTGATGGTGACGGATTTGATCCCCGCGACTTCACCTTCAGACTCTTCAATAATTTCGGTTTTAAAGCCGCGCGCTTCTGCCCAGCGCAGATACATACGCTCCAGCATGCTTGCCCAGTCCTGCGCTTCAGTACCGCCGGAACCTGCCTGAATATCGAGGTAGCAATCCGCGCTGTCATACTCACCGGAGAACATACGACGGAATTCCAGCTGCGCCAGCTTTTCTTCCAGCGTATCGAGTTCAGCTACGGCTTCGTTAAAGGTTTCTTCGTCGTCGGCTTCTACAGCCAGCTCCAGCAGCCCGGAAACATCTTCCAGACCCTGAGTCATTTGGTCGAGGGTGTCGACAATCGCTTCAAGGGAGGAACGCTCTTTGCCCAGCGCCTGCGCGCGTTCGGGGTCGTTCCAGACATCCGGCTGTTCCAGCTCGGCGTTTACTTCTTCCAGACGCTCTTTCTTGGCATCGTAGTCAAAGATACCCCCTAAGAACGTCAGAGCGTTCCGTGAGGTCCTGAATGCGGTTATTTACCGGGTTAATTTCAAACATGGTCTGATTTCTTTTATTGGACTAGTCAAAATGCAGTGATAAGAGCGGAATTCTACCGGATTCGCGCTCTCATTAATATACAATATACTGTTGTCAATTTGGCCAGAGGTGATCAATGATCAGCTGTAGGCTACGGTTGCCGCGAAACTCGTTGATATCCAGCTTATAGGCAAGCTGAACTTCGCGTACGCCGTTATCCGGCCAGCAGGCGGTATCAACGTTAAACGCAATGCCGTCCAGCAGCGGGCCGCCGCCAACCGGTTCGACCATCACTTTCAGGTGGCGTTCGCCGACCAGCCGCTGCTGCAACAGGCGAAAACGTCCGTCAAACAGCGGTTCCGGGAACATCTGCCCCCACGGCCCTGCGTCACGCAGCAGTTGCGCCACTTCCATCGTCATCTCAGCCACGCTCAGCGGGCCATCAGAAACCACTTCGCCCTGTAGCAGAGATGGGTCGAGCCATTCGGTCACCAGCTCGCCAAAACGCTGCTGGAAATGTTCAAACTGCGCCTCTTCCAGCGACAATCCTGCCGCCATCGCATGGCCGCCGAATTTGAGCATCATCCCCGGATACAGCGTATCCAGACGCTCCAGCGCATCGCGCATATGCAGCCCCTGAATGGAACGACCGGAACCTTTCAGCGTACCGTCACCGGCGGGCGCAAAGGCAATCACCGGGCGATGGAAGCGCTCTTTAATGCGCGAAGCCAGAATGCCGACCACGCCCTGATGCCATTCTGGATGGTACATCGCCAGGCCGCCAGGCAGCGTTTCACGGCTGCGTTCCAGTTTCTCGCACAGGGTCAGCGCTTCCGCCTGCATCCCCTGTTCGATCTCTTTACGCGTCTGGTTCAGCGCATCCAGTTCATTCGCCAGCACCCGCGCTTCGCCGATGTTATCGCACAGCAGCAACGCCACCCCGACGGACATATCATCCAGCCGCCCTGCGGCATTCAGACGCGGCCCCAGCGCAAAGCCTAAATCGCTGGCTGCCAGCTTCTGCGGATCGCGGTTCGACACCTCAAGCAGCGCCTTAATGCCTGGGCGACATTTTCCGGCGCGGATACGGCTCAACCCCTGCCACGTCAGGATGCGGTTATTGGCGTCCAGCGGCACCACGTCCGCCACCGTGCCTAACGCGACCAGGTCGAGCAATTCCGCCAGATTCGGCGGCGTAATGCCACGCTCATCAAACCAGCCTTTATCACGCAGGAAAGTGCGCAGCGCCAGCATCAGATAGAACGCCACGCCAACGCCTGCCAGCGACTTCGACGGGAAATCGCAATCTCGCAAATTCGGGTTAATGATGGCTTCTGCGTCAGGTAGCGTATCGCCCGGCAGGTGGTGATCGGTCACCACCACCGGAATCCCCAACGCTCTGGCATGTTCCACACCGGCATGAGAAGAGATACCGTTATCCACCGTCACAATCAGCTGCGCGCCGTGGGCATGCGCCTGAACGACCACTTCCGGGCTTAATCCGTAGCCGTCTTCAAAACGGTTTGGCACCAGGTAGCTGATATTGTTACAGCCCAGCGAACGCATACCGAGGACGCTAAGCGCCGTACTGGTGGCTCCATCCGCGTCAAAATCGCCCACGACGACGATGCGAGTCCCCTCGCGAAACGCGTTATAGAGGATCTCAACCGCCTTTTCGACGCCGCTAAGCTGCTGCCACGGCAGCATCCCTTTTACGCTGCGCTCCAGCTCCTGCGCGCTGCGTACGCCCCGGCTGGCGTATAAACGGCGCAGCAGCGGCGGCAGGTCGGCTGGCAGCTCAGCTGTCTCGTCGGCCTCACGCCGACGAAGTTGTATCTGTTGTTTCACGCGAATTATTTACCGCTGGTCTGTTTCTGGTGCGCGTCAAGGAACGCCTTCATCTCTTTCGGCCCCTGATAGCCAGGCACCACATAGCCGTTGCTCAGCACAATCGCTGGCGTGCCGCTCACGCCGAACTGCACGCCCAGCGCATAATGATTGGCGATATCGATATCGCAGGTGGCGGCTTTCACGCCTTTGCCCGCCATCGCCTCATCAAAGGCTTTGTTTCGGTCTTTCGCGCACCAGATGGACTTCATATCCTGCTCGGCCTGGCTTTCCAGCCCCTGGCGCGGGAAGGCCAGATAACGCACGGTAATCCCCAGCGCGTTATAGTCTTTCATCTCTTCATGCAGCTTGTGACAGTAGCCGCAGGTGATATCGGTAAAGATGGTGATGACATGTTTTTCCTGCGGCGCTTTGTAAACAATCATCTCTTTTTCCAGCGCATTCAGGTGTTTCATCAGCAACTGATTGGTGACATTTACCGGCGACGCGCCGCTGACGTCATACATCGGCCCCTGAATAATATGCTTACCATCGTCGGTGACGTACAGCACACCGCTGTTGGTCAGCACGGTTTTCATGCCTGCAACCGGCGCGGGCTGAATTTCCGTGCTCTGCACGCCCAGCTTAGTCAGCGACTGGCGAATGGCTGCATCGTCCGCATGGACCATTCCCGAAAATGCCGCCGCCAGCAGGGTGAACATCATAAAACGTTTTTTCATAACCTATCCTTTCCTGTCAGCACTCACGCTCGCGGGTGATGCTGTTGATGAAGTTGACGCAAGCGCTCCGTTGCGACATGAGTATAAATTTGTGTGGTCGAGAGATCGCTATGCCCAAGCAGCATCTGTACAACGCGTAAGTCAGCGCCATGATTCAGCAAATGGGTGGCGAAAGCGTGACGCAAAACGTGCGGCGACAGCTTTTCGCTGTCGATTCCCGCCAGCACGGCATAGTGTTTAATGCGGTGCCAGAAGGTCTGACGCGTCATTTGTTGCGCCCGCTGGCTGGGAAATAAAACGTCAATCGACACGCCGTTCAACAGCCACGGGCGCCCGTGCTCCAGATACGTCTCCAGCCAGTACACCGCCTCTTCGCCCAACGGCACCAGACGTTCTTTATTGCCTTTACCGATAACCCGCACGACGCCCTGGCGCAGGCTGATATCGCTCATGGTCAGCCCGATCAGCTCAGAAACGCGCAGGCCCGTCGCATACAGCACTTCCAGCATTGCTTTGTCGCGTAATTCCAGCGGTTGGTCAACAACTGGCGACTGTAATAATCTCTCAACTTGTGCTTCGCTGAGATCTTTTGGCAAACGCTGCGGAAGTTTGGGCGACGCGAGCTGCGCGCTCGGATCGTCCTCACGAAATTTTTCACGGTACAGATGCTGAAAGAAGCGCCGCGTGGCGCTCAACAACCGTGCGGAACTGGTGGCTTTATACCCGCCATCCATACGTTCCGCCAGCAGCGTTTGTAAATCATCGCTCTGCACCGTCGCCAGCGTTTTTCCACGATGATGCAACCATTCGACCACCATCGACAAGTCGCGCCGATACGCGCTCAGCGTATTTTCCGCCAGATTACGCTCCAGCCACAGGGCATCGAGAAACTGCTCGATACGCGCCAGATCCTTATCCATCTCGGGCCCCTCTGCGTGTTAAATCAACGCCATTATGCCTGAAGCCGACGCCTTTCTGGTACACTAGCCGCATCGTCATCGCAAGAATCGAGAGCAGTACGTCATGAATATCGGCCTTTTTTATGGTTCCAGCACCTGCTATACCGAAATGGCAGCGGAAAAAATTCGCGACATTATTGGCCCGGAACTGGTCACATTACACAACCTCAAGGATGACTCTCCGACCTTAATGGAGCAGTACGATGTGCTCATTTTAGGCATTCCGACCTGGGATTTTGGTGAAATACAGGAAGACTGGGAAGCCGTCTGGAATCAACTGGACGATCTCAAGCTGGAAGGCAAAATTGTCGCGCTCTACGGCATGGGTGACCAGTTGGGCTACGGCGAGTGGTTCCTGGATGCGCTGGGTATGCTGCATGACAAACTTGTCACCAAAGGCGTTAAATTTGTCGGCTACTGGCCTACCGAAGGCTATGAGTTCACCAGCCCGAAACCGGTCATTGCCGATGGGCAACTTTTTGTCGGCCTGGCGCTGGATGAAACCAACCAGTACGATCTCAGCGATGAGCGCATCCAGGCCTGGTGCGAGCAAATTCTCGGTGAGATGGCAGAGCACTATTCCTGCTGACCGTTTTGCCGGATAGCGGCGTGAACGCCCTGTCCGGCCTGCATGGCGCACCGAACCGTAGGCCTTAAAGCTGCGCGCCATCAGGCCTTCGTCAGCGTTACCCCTGCGTCGCCTGTTGCAACATTAACCGCCGTAAATCCCGCCACTCGGCGTCATCCATGCTGTCTGCCGCCAGCCACAAGTGCTGACGCTTCCCGCTGTCGGCGCGCAAACGCAGCATCATGCCAGTTTTAAGCATCCAGGGCGGGCCCTGAATCGTCCAGTCTTGCCCTTGCCAACGTAAACGCCCATCCATCAGCAGTTTAATTTCGCCCTGCCGGGTATTAATCCGCCGCTGACTGCGCACACAGTCGAACACCACCAGCGAAAGCAATATCAGCCAGAGCGGCGTGTAGCTCAATGGCCAGGGCATCAATAAAACCAATGCGGCGACAAGCCCATGAATGAGCAAAGAGAGCCATTGTGCGCGCCAGGAGACGCGTAAATCAGATTGCCACAGGACCACGTTCCCGATTCCGTGTCTGGATGAGTTTCACCATTTGTTCCAGCTCTGCATCACCCGGTTTACCGTGGTTCATCAACCAGTTAAATAAATCAGGATCGTCGCATTCCAGCAAACGAACAAAGATGCATTTTTCTTCATCGCTTAAGTTATCGTACTCATGTTCGAAAAACGGCATGATGGAAATGTCGAGCTCACGCATACCGCGACGGCATGCCCAATGAATACGTGCTTTGTTATTAATATCCATGTTCTTCTTCCTGTCTCGCGAAAATGAAGTACCCGGCTATTGTAACGTGTTTTTCATGTTCTTTTACGGGAATCTCCATAAACGGAAGCATGATCGGCAAATAAAACCACATTAAGTCAAAGGGTTCATCGATTTTGCATCGCGCCTCGCAAAGCGGGCGATAAGGCACAAATGGGATGTTTAAACCGCTTGCAATGGGCTATAGCTCTTTTACCATTAGTCACTATTACTGCGTTAAGCAAATCAGGACATTATTATGGCTTTTACACCTTTTCCTCCTCGTCAACCGTCCGCGTCAGCCCGTTTGCCTCTGACGCTGATCACTCTCGATGACTGGGCGCTGGCCTCGATCACCGGCGCCGACAGCGAGAAGTATATGCAAGGTCAGGTCACAGCGGACGTCAACCAGCTTACCGAACAGCAACACTTACTGGTCGCCCATTGCGATGCAAAAGGGAAGATGTGGAGCAACCTGCGTCTGTTCCGCGACGGCGACGGTTTTGCCTGGATTGAACGCCGTACTCTGCGCGAGGCCCAACTGACCGAGCTGAAAAAATACGCCGTGTTCTCTAAAGTCGCGATCACGCCTGACGATGAGCGTGTTCTGCTCGGTATCGCTGGTTTTCAGGCTCGCGCAGCGCTGGCGAATATCTTTAGCGAGTTACCGAACAGCGAAAAACAGGTCGTGAGCGAAGGGGCGTCTACCCTGCTTTGGTTTGAACATCCGGCGGAACGTTTTCTGTTGATTACGGATGTCGCCACGGCTGAATCCCTGACTGAAAAACTGCGTGGCGAAGCGGCGCTGAACAACAGCCAGCAGTGGCTGGCGCTGGATATTGAAGCGGGCATTCCGGTCATTGACTCCGCGAACAGCGGGCAATTTATACCGCAGGCAACCAACCTACAGGCGCTGGGCGGTATCAGCTTTAAGAAAGGCTGCTACAGCGGGCAGGAGATGGTCGCCCGGGCAAAATTCCGCGGTGCGAACAAACGCGCGCTCTGGTCTCTGGCGGGTAAAGCCAGCCGCGTACCGGAAGCCGGAGAAGATCTGGAGTTGCAGATGGGTGAGAACTGGCGTCGTACCGGCACCGTTCTTGCGGCAGTGCAACTGGATGACGGCCAGGTTCTGGTGCAGGTGGTCATGAACAACGATATGGAAGCTGACAGCGTATTTCGCGTACGCGATGATGCGAATACCCTGCACATCGTACCGCTGCCCTATTCGCTGGAAGAGTGAAAAGAATAACGCCTGATGGCGCTGCGCTTATCAGGCCTACGGTTCAGTGCGCCATGTAGGCCGGATAAGGTATTAGCCGCCATCCGGCAGTTGGGTTTCAGGCCCCATCCCTCGTAGGCCGGATAAGGCGTAGCCGCCATCCGGCAACAGTGTGTCAGACCTGCCCTACGTACAGATAGATCGCCAGAAAGTGGCACACGCTGCCGCCCAGCACGAACCCGTGCCAGATTGCATGGTTATAGGGAATGCGTTTGCAGACGTAGAAAATCACGCCTAGCGAATAGACCACGCCGCCGACCGCCAGCAGCGTCACGCCTCCCGCCGCCAGTTTGATCGCCAGTTGATAAACCACAATCAGCGACAGCCACCCCATCGTTAAATACGTTACCAGCGAGAGAACCTTAAACCGGTGGGCAATAGTCAGCTTGAATAAAATACCGAGCAGCGCCAGGCTCCAGATGACAATCATCAGCCCACGCGCCAGCGGCGAATCCAGCCCCACCAGCAAAAACGGCGTATAGGTTCCGGCAATCAGCAGATAGATAGCGCAGTGGTCGAATTTTTTCAGCCAGATCTTCGCCCGCTGATGCGGAATCGCGTGGTAGAGGGTTGAAGCAAGAAACAGCAGGATCATGCTGCCGCCGTACAGGCTGTAGCTGGTAATGGCCGTTGCACTGGCATTCGCGTCTACCGCCTGAACCAGTAACAGCACCAGACCGACAATACCAAACATCAACCCAATACCGTGGCTGATGCTATTGGCAATTTCCTCTGCCAGCGAATATCCCTGTGCGATTAATGGTTTCTGCACCATAGCTTACTCCAAAGAACGTTCACAATCGTGATAGCGTTCCTAGCGTAACTGAGAATGGTTCCAGTGAACACCTGTTAGCTAAAATAAATATCAACTTAAGATTAATCTTTTTAAATCATGATGTTGAAACTTACTTTTCAACTAACAGTTGTTCATTAAAATCAAAGGCATTTAAAATCAATCACATAAAATTGCGTCTGATCCGGGTAAATCCCGGCAATCACATGTTTAAGTTCTTCAAGCGTCATGTTTTCCTGCCGGGCATGTTTTTCCGTCAGCGTCTCCAGCGTGACGGTTGAGGTGCCAACAACCTCAATTGTGCAGAAGTAACCCTCATCTTCGAAGCGTCCAACCCGTAGAATATCCCCGGCTTTGAAGTGTGATTCGGACTCGTCACGAATGGTGATAGTTTTGCGTCCGGCCAGAATGTCATCCTGGAAACGCTGAAAAAAAGTGATGTCATTTGGCTGCATGTTATTATTCCCTGTAGATGAAGTCTGATGAGTGAGTTTTGCCATTGTGAGTATGTTCTCCCACGCTGCCATCGCCAGTCTCAACAATCTTGAGATGCTGGTCTACAACTATGTCATCAAAAACCGTGACAAAGTCATGTACATGACCATTCGCGAACTGGCTGATGCCGTGGGCGTTTCCACCACCACCGTACTGCGCTTTTGTCGCAAACTTCACTGTGACGGCTACTCTGAATTCCGCGTGCGCTTTAAATTATATTTAGAGCAGGATGAGCCGCAACAGGCTAATTTTGGCGCCAGCGAAATTATCAGTTTCTTTAAAAGCGTCAATAACGATGAGTTTGATAAATTACTCGATCAGGCTGTCGATATCATTTTATCTTCCGAACGTATTATATTTGTCGGCACAGGAACCTCCGGCGCGCTGGCAAAATATGGCGCACGTTTTTTCTCTAACGTCGGGAAATTCAGTAATCATATTGACGATCCTTATTTTCCGGTCACCAACGATATGGCAAAAAACGCGCTGGCGATTGTGCTTTCAGTATCGGGAGAGACTGCGGAGATCCTGCGTTTTGCCAGCCAGTTCAGCCTGCACAACTGCAAAGTGCTGTCGATTACCAGCCATGAACACTCGGCGCTGGCAAAGCTGGCTGACTTTAATCTCTCCTGGCATGTACCACAAACCCGTATTGCTGGCGTTTATGATATTACAACGCAGATCCCCGTTATCTATATTCTTGAATCATTAGGCCGTAAGCTGGCGAAAAAATTAGCGTAAAAAAACAAGTTGTTTTTTGGACGTAACAAATTACACCAGCGCTATTTTGTTATATCGTGACTTTTTGCCTTCCTTTGTTAGACTCAAAACCAGATTGTATTAATTTGAGATTGAGCAACAATGAAAAAACTCACCTTACCAAAAGATTTCTTATGGGGCGGCGCAGTTGCCGCTCATCAGGTTGAAGGCGGCTGGAACAAAGGCGGCAAAGGGCCGAGCATCTGTGATGTGCTGACCGGCGGAGCGCATGGCGTACCGCGTGAAATCACCCGACAAGTCGTAGCGGGTAAATATTATCCGAACCATGAAGCGGTCGATTTTTACGGTCACTATAAAGAAGACATTAAGCTGTTCGCCGAGATGGGTTTTAAATGCTTTCGCACCTCCATCGCCTGGACCCGCATTTTCCCGCAGGGTGACGAGACACAGCCGAACGAAGAAGGGCTGAAATTCTACGATGATATGTTCGATGAGTTGCTCAGATACAACATCGAACCGGTCATCACCCTCTCCCACTTTGAAATGCCGCTGCATCTGGTACAGCAATACGGCGGCTGGACCAACCGTAAAGTGGTGGATTTCTTCGTCCGCTTCGCGGAGGTGGTATTTGAGCGCTACAAGCACAAAGTCAAATACTGGATGACCTTCAACGAGATCAACAACCAGCGCAACTGGCGCGCGCCGCTGTTTGGCTACTGCTGTTCCGGCGTGGTGTATACCGAGCATGAAAACCCGGAAGAAACCATGTATCAGGTGCTGCATCACCAGTTCGTCGCCAGCGCGCTGGCGGTAAAGGCGGCACGCCGCATCAACCCGGAGATGAAGGTCGGCTGTATGCTGGCGATGGTCGCGCTCTATCCGTTTTCCTGTAAGCCGGAAGATGTCATGTTCGCGCAGGAATCCATGCGTGAGCGCTATGTGTTTACCGACGTTCAGCTACGCGGCTACTACCCGTCTTACGTACTGAACGAATGGGAACGTCGCGGCTTTAACATCAACATGGACGCTGGCGACGCGGAGATTCTGCGCGAAGGCACCTGCGATTACCTTGGCTTCAGCTATTACATGACTAACGCAGTAAAAGCAGAAGGCGGTAGCGGCGATGCCATTTCCGGCTTCGAGGGCAGCGTGCCGAATCCGCACGTCAAAGCTTCCGACTGGGGCTGGCAGATTGACCCGGTCGGCCTGCGTTATTCCCTGTGCGAGCTGTATGAACGCTATCAGAAACCGCTGTTTATTGTGGAAAATGGGTTTGGCGCCTACGACAAAGTGGAAGAAGACGGCAGCATCAACGACGATTACCGTATCGACTATCTGCGTGCTCACGTAGAAGAGATGATGAAAGCGGTGACGTATGATGGCGTGGATCTGATGGGCTATACGCCGTGGGGCTGCATCGACTGCGTGTCATTCACGACCGGACAATACAGCAAACGTTACGGTTTTATTTACGTGAACAAGCATGACGACGGCAGCGGCGATATGTCGCGCTCGCGGAAGAAAAGTTTTACCTGGTATAAAGAGGTTATCGCCAGCAACGGCGAGAAGCTGTAATTTTTTGCCGGATGGCGGCTAATACCTTATCCGGCCTACAAGTTCTGTCTCCGAATAAAAAAAAGCCGGGTAGCGCTTGCGCTTACCCGGCCTACAGCATGGCAGAGAGATTACTGATATTCGCTCATCGGTACGCAGGAGCAGAACAGGTTACGGTCGCCGTAAACGTCATCAAGGCGTTTCACGGTCGGCCAGTACTTGTTCGCTACCCCCGCCGGGAACACCGCGACTTCACGGCTGTATCCGTGGTTCCACTCCGCGACCAGCTCATTCTGCGTGTGCGGCGCGTTAACCAGCGGGTTATCCTCCAGCGGCCACTCACCGGCTTTCACGCGATCGATTTCCGCACGAATCGCCAGCATCGCATTGATAAAGCGATCCAGCTCCATCTTGCTTTCAGATTCCGTCGGTTCAACCATCAACGTTCCCGCCACCGGGAACGACATGGTCGGCGCGTGGAAACCGTAGTCGATCAAACGCTTGGCAATATCCAGTTCGCTGATGCCGGTTTCTTCTTTCAGCGGGCGGATGTCGAGAATACACTCGTGCGCCACGCGGCCATCGCGACCGGTATACAGCACCGGATACGCGTCTTTCAGGCGGCTGGCGATATAGTTGGCGTTCAGAATCGCCACCTGGCTCGCCTGCTTCAGCCCTTCCGCGCCCATCATGCGGATGTACATCCAGCTGATCGGCAGAATGGATGCGCTGCCGAACGGTGCGGCGGACACCGCGCCCTGACGGGTCAGCATCCCTTCGATCTGCACCACGCTGTGACCCGGAACAAACGGTGCCAGATGTGATTTCACGCCAATCGGCCCCATACCCGGGCCGCCGCCGCCGTGCGGAATGCAGAAGGTTTTATGCAGGTTGAGGTGTGAAACATCCGCGCCGATGAAGCCCGGAGAGGTAATGCCAACCTGCGCGTTCATGTTTGCGCCATCGAGGTATACCTGGCCGCCGAACTGATGCACGATCTCGCACACTTCACGAATGGTTTCTTCGTACACGCCGTGGGTGGATGGGTAAGTCACCATGATGCAGGAGAGATTGTCACCCGCCTGCTCGGCTTTAGCGCGCAGATCCGCCAGATCGATGTTGCCGTTCTTATCGCATGCGACCACCACCACCTGCATACCCGCCATCTGTGCGGAAGCCGGGTTGGTGCCGTGAGCGGAGGCCGGGATCAGACAGATATCGCGATGACCGTCGTTGCGACTTTCGTGATAATGACGAATCGCCAACAGGCCCGCGTATTCGCCCTGCGCGCCGGAGTTCGGCTGCATACACACGGCATCATAGCCCGTCAGTTTCACCAGCCAGTCAGAAAGCTGGTTGATCATCTGATGATACCCTTCCGCCTGATCTGCCGGGCAGAACGGATGCAGTTCCGCAAATTCCGGCCAGGTGATGGGGATCATCTCCGCCGCCGCGTTCAGCTTCATGGTACAGGAACCCAGCGGGATCATTGCCTGGTTCAGCGCCAGATCTTTACACTCCAGCGAGTGCATGTAGCGCATCATCTCCGTTTCGCTGTGGTAACGGTTGAACACCGGATGCGTCAGGATCGCGTCATCACGCAGCATACTCTCCTGGATAGAGCGGCTATCGTGCGCCACGTCTTTATCCAGCGTATCAATGTTCAGACCGTGGTCGTCACCCAGCAGTACAGAGAACAGTTGCAGCACGTTTTCGCGGGTTGTCGTTTCATCCAGCGTGATGCCGACAGCGTTGTGGATGTCGCTGCGCAGGTTGATCTCTGCGGCTTCCGCGCGCGCCAGGACGGCGGCTTTATCGGCCACCTCTACGCACAGGGTGTCGAAGTAATGCGCATGGCGCAGTTTCAGCCCTTTTTGTTGCAGGCCCGCCGCCAGAATGTCGGTCAGGCGGTGAATGCGATTAGCAATGCGCTTCAGCCCAACCGGGCCGTGATAAACGGCATACAGGCTGGCAATGTTGGCCAGCAGCACCTGCGAAGTACAAATATTGGAGTTCGCTTTCTCGCGACGGATATGCTGTTCGCGAGTCTGCATCGCCATGCGCAGTGCGGTATTGCCCGCCGCATCTTTCGATACGCCGATAATACGGCCCGGCATGGAACGTTTGAATTCATCTTTGGCGGCAAAGAACGCCGCGTGTGGGCCGCCGTAGCCCATCGGTACGCCGAAGCGTTGCGCAGAGCCGAACACAATGTCCGCGCCCTGTTTACCCGGCGCCGTCAGCAGCACCAGCGCCATAAAATCGGCGGCCACGCTGACGATAACTTTACGTGACTTCAGTTCGCTAATCAGCGCGCTGTAGTCGTGGACTTCACCGGTGGTGCCAACCTGCTGCAACAGCACGCCGAACACATCCTGGTGATCCAGCACTTTTTCCGCGTCATCGACGATCACATCAAAACCGAAGGTCTCCGCGCGGGTGCGCACGACGTCCAGCGTTTGCGGGTGAACGTCAGAGGCGACAAAGAAACGGTTGGCGTTTTTCAGTTTGCTGATGCGTTTTGCCATCGCCATCGCTTCTGCGGCAGCGGTTGCTTCATCCAGCAACGAAGCGGAGGCCATATCCAGCCCGGTCAGATCCAGCGTCACCTGCTGGAAATTCAGCAGCGCTTCCAGACGCCCCTGCGAAACTTCCGGCTGATAAGGCGTATACGCAGTGTACCAGCCCGGATTTTCCAGCATATTGCGCAGGATAACCGGCGGCAGCTGCACCGCGGTATAACCCATGCCAATGTAAGACGTGAAGCGCTTGTTGCGACCGGCAATCGCTTTTAATTCGGCCAGCGCGGCGTATTCCGTCGCCGCTTCACCTACCTGCGGCGGCATGGCAAGCTGAATGTCTTTCGGCACAATCTGGCCGATCAGCGCGTTTAACGACTCGGCGCCAACGGTATTCAGCATCTCTTGCTGCTGTGCGGCGTCCGGTCCAATGTGGCGTTCAATGAAAGCGCCGCTGTTTTCAAGCTGGCTTAGCGTCTGTGTCATGGGCGATGGTTCCTGAAACGTGCAGTGAATCGTGATTGTCTCTGGCTCAATTGCCCGGTGGCGCTAACGCTTACCGGGCCTACGCGTGCGAAAACGAATACGCAAAATCATTCACGTTGCAGGACGGCGGCGACGCAGAGAACCCCCAGGAGCTTACATAAGTAAGTGACTGGGGTGAGCGAGGAAGCCAACACACCTGCTGCGTGAAGGATGAAGCGTATTTATTCGTCTTCTAACAATGCTTCGTATGCGGTTGCATCCAGCAGCGAGTCGATTTCGCTTTCGTCGCTGGCTTTGATTTTGAAGATCCAGCCACCCGCATACGGCTCGCTGTTGACCAGTTCAGGGGAGTCGCTGAGCGCGTCGTTTACCGCCACAATCTCACCGCTCACCGGCGCATAAATGTCAGAAGCGGCTTTTACCGATTCTGCTACCGCGCAGTCATCGCCCGCCGCAACGGTGGCGCCGACGTCTGGCAGATCGACAAAAACCATATCGCCCAGCAATTCCTGAGCGTGTTCCGTGATGCCAACCGTGTAAGTACCGTCTGCTTCTTTGCGCAGCCATTCGTGTTCTTTGCTGTATTTCAGTTCTACAGGTACGTTGCTCATCAATAAATCTCCAAAAAAGGATGAATCACGCGACGGCTTTGCCGTTACGCACAAAAACAGGTTTAGTGACTTTTACTGGCATTTCGCGGTTGCGGATCTGCACGATCGCCGTCTCGCCAATACCCGCCGGAACGCGCGCCAGCGCAATGCTGTAGCCCAGCGTCGGAGAGAAAGTGCCGCTGGTAATAATGCCTTCCAACTGATTCCCCTGGGCATCGGTAAAGCGTACCGGCAGTTCATTACGCAGTACGCCTTTCTCGGTCATAACCAGACCCACCAGTTGTTCGGTGCCTTTTTCACGCTGGACTTCCAGCGCCTCGCGACCAATAAAATCGCGATCGGCCGGTTCCCAGGCGATGGTCCAGCCCATGTTCGCCGCCAGCGGAGAGACACCTTCATCCATCTCCTGACCATACAGGTTCATACCCGCTTCCAGACGCAGCGTATCGCGCGCGCCCAGGCCACACGGCTTCACGCCGGATTCCACCAGCGCACGCCAGAAATCCGCCGCCTTTTCGTTTGGCATCGCAATTTCATAGCCTGCTTCGCCGGTATAACCGGTTGTTGCAATAAACAGATCGCCCGCCTGCACGCCAAAGAACGGTTTCATGCCTTCCACCGCCTTGCGCTGTTCTTCAGTAAACAGCGTGGCCGCTTTCGCCTGCGCATTCGGCCCCTGTACCGCAATCAGCGACAGGTCGTCACGAACGGTGATGTCGATGGCGTAAGGTTCGGCGTGTTGGGTAATCCAGGAGAGGTCTTTTTCGCGGGTGGCGGAGTTTACAACGAGGCGGAAGAAATCTTCAGTGAAGTAATAGACAATCAGGTCATCTATCACGCCGCCCGAGGCATTGAGCATACCAGAGTAGAGGGCTTTACCGGTCTTTGTGAGTTTCGCCACGTCATTCGCCAGCAGATAACGCAAAAACTCCCGGGTGCGGCTGCCGCGTAGATCGACGATGGTCATATGCGACACATCAAACATACCGGCATCAGTGCGAACTGCATGGTGCTCATCAAGTTGAGAACCATAGTGCAGCGGCATCATCCAGCCATGGAAATCCACCATGCGCGCGCCACAAAGCGTGTGTTGTTCGTATAAAGGAGTCTGTTGAGCCATCTTGTCCTCATTGAATAAGCGGGGCTTACAACCATTTCATGGTGAAATCTTCGCCACGAAACCCGGCGTCGCAGCCACTCCAGGGCTTCGACGCAAACGTTCTCTTTTACCTGAACTTACCACCGAAGCAGACGCTAAACCATAAGGCAAAATTAACCATCACATTAGCTTATGACCAAAAAACGCCAAACCCGCCTCAGCATAAAAAACCATGAAATAAACAAAAAACCTCCATAAACGATAATAAAATACGCAACCATCCCGCACATATCCATATTAAATGTGGAAAAAATGTCAAAAATGACGATAGTTGAAAATCGTAATATTAAAAAAACTAATGCGAAAAGAGAGGTAAAATTAGATTATTTCAAATGAGGAAAGCGTCCCGGCGCGAAGGCCGGGAGAGGAAAATGTGACGGGTTTCAAACTCTCAGAAGCAGGAGGGAAATGCTTAGCGGAGCCACTCAGGCAGATCGTTCAATCCCATCGCCTGACGAATCAGTTGCGGTTTTACGCCCGGAAGAGTATCGGCCAGTTTCAGACCAATATCGCGCAGCAATTTCTTCGCCGGGTTCTCTCCGGCAAACAGTTCGCGAAAACCTTGCATACCTGCCAGCATCATCGCGGCGCTGTGCTTACGGCTGCGCTCGTAGCGACGCAAATAGAGGTATTGACCAATGTCTTTGCCCTGGCGTTGCAGACGTTTGAGTTCATCGATCAACTCTGCGGCGTCCATAAAGCCGAGGTTCACCCCCTGCCCCGCCAGCGGATGGATGGTATGTGCGGCGTCGCCCACCAGCGCCAGCCGGTGTGCGGCAAACTGACGCGCATAGCGTCCCGTCAGCGGGAACACCTGGCGTTCGCTCTCAACGCGGCATAAGCCGAGGCGGTTATCAAACGCGACGTTCAGCGCCCGGTTGAACGCATCCTCACTCGCCTGCTGCATATGCTCAGCGTCCTGCGGAGACAGCGACCAGACAATGGAACACAGATGCGGATCGCTTAATGGCAGGAATGCCAAGATGCCTTCGCCATGAAACGCCTGACGCGCAACGGCGCCGTGCGCCTCTTCGGTGCGGATGGTCGCCACCAGCGCATGATGACGGTAATCCCAGAAGGTCAGCGGAATATCCGCTTTGTTGCGCAGCCAGGAGTTCGCGCCGTCTGCGCCAATCACCAGCCTTGCCGTCAGCATCGCGCCATCTTTCAGGGTCAGGAAGGTTTCATTTTCTCCCCAGGCGACCTGCTGCAATTCAGCCGGCGCCATCAGGGTAATATCCGCTGACTGCTGCGCCTTTTGCCATAGCGCGTAGTGGATCACCGAATTTTCAATGATGTGCCCCAAGTGGCTGTATCCCATGCTTTTGTCATCAAACTCGATGCGGCCAAAGCTGTCTTTATCCCAGACTTCCATACCGTGGTAGCAGCTTGCGCGGCGAGCAAGAATGTCTGACCAGACCCCAAGACGCGTAAGCAGTTTTTCACTGGCGGCATTGATAGCCGACACGCGTAATGCCGGGGGAGCGTCGCTCGCCAGCGGCTGTGGAACGCGCTGTTCCAGAACGGCAACGCGTAAACCGCTGCCCTGCAAACCGCAGGCGACAGCCAGGCCTACCATGCCTCCGCCAACAATGGCTACATCAACACTTTGCACTGTGTACTCCTGAAAATAGGACAATCAAAAACCGTAGGCCGGATAAGGCAAAGCCACTATCCGGCATTACATTACTTCCACGGCATTGCCTGATGGCGCTGCGCTAATCAGGCCTACTTCTTTATTCCGACCTACCGGTGAATTATCGTGCGACCCAGCCCAACGTCCGTTTTGCCAACGTGTCGCGAAGGGGAGGCAATAACTCCATCGCCATTAAGCCGACGTTGCGCCCGGCAACCAGCGGCGCCCAGCGGTTAGCAAACAGATGCACCAGGCTATCCGTTATGCCAACCGTCGCCTCTCTGTCAGCCTGACGGCGCGACTGGTACTCAGAAAGCACGCCGTACTCGCCGACGTCCGCCCCAGACTCATGCGCCTGCACCAGCGTTTCGGCAAGGCTCATCACATCGCGCAGCCCCAGGTTAAACCCTTGCCCGGCGATAGGATGCAGCGTCTGCGCCGCATTGCCGACCAGCACGGTGCGATGGGTTATCGCTTTGGCCGCCGTGGTGAGCGCTAACGGATAAGCGCTGCGCTTACCCGCATGGGTGATTCGTCCCAGCCGCCAGCCAAACGCCGACTGTAGCTCATGGCAAAAACGTTCATCCGACCAGCGCATGATCTCATCGCGCTGTTCAAGCGGATGGCACCACACCAGCGAACAGCGACCTTCGGACATCGGCAACATCGCCAGCGGGCCGTGTTGGGTAAAGCGTTCAAACGCACGTCCGTCATGCGCGATAGCGGTCGCAACGTTGGCGATCACCGCCAGTTGTTCATAAGGCTGCTGCTGCCAGTCCACGCCGCAGGCGGTCGCCAGAGCGGAGTGCGTACCGTCGGCCGCCACCACGACATGACCAGAAATCACGTCACCGTTTTCCAGAGTGACATTCACCTTTTCTTGCGTTCGCGCCACGCTGGCAACGCGATCCGGGCAATGCAGCGTCACGCCCGGCGCTTTGCGCAACAGCGCAAACAGTCGCTGACCGACATCATGCAGCTCCACAACCTGCCCCAACGCAGCGATGCTGTAATCCTGCGCGTCCAGAGTGACAAAACCGGCATGGCCGCGATCGCTGACATGTACCGTGTTGATCGCCGTTGCGCAATCAGCAATCGCCTGCCAGACGCCAATCCGCGCCAGTTGCTGACAGGTGCCTGCCGCCAGCGCGATCGCCCGGGCGTCGAACCCGGGATGCGCGGCGGCTTCAGGCGCGCTCGCTTCAATCAGGTGCACGGCCAGTTTGCCGTGGCTAAGCTGAGAAAGGGCCAGCGCCAGCGTCGCGCCCACCATACCGCCGCCAACAATAATCACGCTCATAGCTGACGCGCCGCCGCCATTAAGGCTTCAATATCGTCCGCTTTTTTCACTACGCTGGCGGTCAGGTTTTCGTTGCCCGTTTCCGTAATGACAATGTCATCTTCAATACGGATGCCGATGCCGCGATACGCTTCCGGCACGTCGGCGTCCGGCGCAATGTACAGACCCGGTTCAACGGTGAGCACCATACCCGGCTCCAGCACGCGGGAGCGATCCTGCCCGTAAACGCCGACATCGTGTACGTCCAGCCCCAGCCAGTGGCTAAGACCATGCATAAAGAATGGACGATGGGCGTTTTCCGCGATCAACTGCTCCACGTCACCCTGCAAAATGCCCAGATTCACCAGCCCCGCGATCATGATGCGCACCACTTCTCCCGTGACCTCCTGGATAGACGTTCCCGGACGAAACAGGCGTAAGCTGGTTTCCAGCGACGCCAGCACGATATCGTAGATTTCGCGCTGGGCGGGCGTAAATTTGCCGTTCACCGGGAAAGTACGCGTAATGTCGCCAGCATAACCTTTGTATTCGCATCCGGCGTCGATCAACACCAGATCGCCGTCGCGCATTTCGCTTTCATTTTCGGTGTAGTGGAGGATGCAGCCGTTCTCACCGCTGCCGACAATGGTGTTATAGGACGGATAGCGCGCGCCGTGACGGTTAAATTCGTGGTGAATTTCACCTTCCAGTTGATATTCGAACATCCCCGGACGGCATTTTTTCATTGCGCGGGTATGCGCCAGCGCGCTGATCTCGCCCGCGCGACGCATGACGGCAATCTCTTCCGGCGATTTAAACAGGCGCATCTCGTGCACCATTGGCCGCCAGTCGGTCATCGTCGCCGGTGCAGTCAGGTTCTGTCGGGAACCTTTACGCAGTTTATCCAGCGCGGCGAAAACAATCTCGTCGGCATACGCATATTCGCCCTGCGCGTGGTAAACCACGTCAAGGCCATTGAGTAGCTGATAAAGCTGCTGGTTGATTTCGCTGAACGCCAGCGCGCGATCCACGCCCAGTTTTTCCGGCGCGGCGTCCTGCCCCAGGCGGCGACCAAACCAGATCTCCGCCGTCAGATCGCGAACGCGGTTAAACAAAACGCTGTGGTTATGAGTGTCATCACTTTTAATCAGCACCAGCACCGCTTCCGGCTCGTTAAAACCGGTGAAATACCAGAAATCACTGCTCTGGCGATACGGATATTCACTGTCCGCGCTGCGCGTGGCTTCCTGAGCTGCAAAAATCAACGCGGCGCTGCCCGGCTGCATTTGCGCCAGTAATGCCTGGCGGCGACGCTGATACTCCTGCTGAGATATATCGCTCATAACACTCTCCATTGCGTTTACGTTCTTAGTGCAGAGTCGGTTTCTGGACTTCCGGCGCCGTCGGCTGCTGACGCGTAAAGGTGTCGTGGCACAGCAGCGCCGCAACCCGCACATATTCGATGATCTCTTCGAGCGACATCTCCAGCTCTTCCTGATCTTCGTCTTCGTCATAACCGAGCTGGGCGATGTTGCGCAGATCGTCAATGGCTTCACCGGTTTCGCCGGTCACTTTATCCAGCTTAGGCTGCGTGACGCCAAGCCCCAGTAAAAAGTGATTAACCCAGCCGGCCAGCGCATCAGCGCGATCGAACACGCTCACGTCGTCGCCTTCAGGCAGAAAAAGCTGAAAAAGGAAGCCGTCGTCTTCCAGCGCGTCGCTGGTTGCCGCGTGCATTTTACGCAGCGCCTGCGCCAGTTCGTGACCAAAGGCCAGCCCCTCGTTCGTCAGGTCGTGCAACAGCGGCTGCCATGAGCTGTCGTTGTTGCCGCCGCAAATCATCCCACTGATCAAACCGTGCATTTCGGCCGGGGTTAACCCCGTCCCCTGTTGGTTCAAAAACTGGTTCATTTCGTTGTAACCAGGCATTTCGTTCTGTATAGACATAAGCATTCGTCATCAAAGGGAGGATATTCATGATATGCTACCACTTTGGACCCTGGTGAACCAGAAAAGGGCTTGTATCTTCACACCGGGGTAGCTATAGTGTCGCCCCTTCGCCGACCCAGGGTCTGGAGGCGAAGGCAGCGCAGTCAATCAGCAGGAAGGTGGCATGTCTGCACAACCCGTCGATATCCAAATTTTTGGCCGTTCACTCCGCGTGAATTGCCCGCCTGAACAAAGGGATGCGTTGAATCAGGCTGCGGACGATCTGAATCAGCGGTTGCAAGATCTAAAAGTTCGCACTAGAGTCACAAATACTGAGCAGCTGGTTTTCATTGCCGCATTGAACATCAGCTATGAATTAACTCAGGAAAAAGCGAAGACCCGCGACTACGCGGCGAGCATGGAACAACGAATTCGGATGCTTCAACAGACCATTGAACAGGCGTTGCTTGATCAGGGTCGCATAACCGAAAAAACGGGCCAAAACTTTGAATAACACTTTTCGGTTTACTATGGTAGAGTGACCGTGAAGACAAAATTTCTCTGAGATGTTTGCAAGCGGGCCAGTCCCCTGAGCCGATATTTCATACCACAAGAATGTGGCGCTCCATGGTTGGTGAGCATGCTCGGCTAGTCCGAGAAGCCTTAAAACCGTGACGACGCATTCACCTTGAACCAAGGGTTCAAGGGTTACAGCCTGCGGCGGCATCTCGGAGATTCCCCTTCTACCTGGCGACAGCCATGACGCAACTTCCTGAACTTCTTTTATCCCGACAAGAAATCCGCCAGATGATTCGGCAACGTCGCCGTACGCTGACGTCTCAACAGCAAACCGCGTTCGGTCAACAGGCCGCCACCAGAATGCTTGCTTATCCTCCCGTGGTTCTTGCCCACACCGTCGCGGTGTTTCTTTCATTCGATGGCGAGCTGGACACGCAATCCTTGATTGAGCAGCTCTGGCGCGCGGGAAAACGCGTGTATTTACCGGTTCTCCATCCGTTCAGCCCCGGCAATTTACTGTTTCTGCATTATCATCCGCAAAGCTCGCTGGTGATGAATCGTCTGAAAATTCAGGAACCGAAGCTGGACGTGCGTGACGTGCTGCCGCTCTCTCAGTTAGATGTGCTGGTTACACCGTTAGTCGCTTTCGACGAAGACGGCCAGCGTCTGGGAATGGGCGGCGGGTTCTACGACAGAACGTTGCAGAACTGGCGACAGCATAAGATCCAACCGGTGGGTTATGCGCACGATTGTCAGTTAGTGGAAAAGTTGCCTGTCGAAGAGTGGGATATCCCGCTGCCTGCGGTGGTGACGCCGTCAAAAGTGTGGGAGTGGCCGCAGTGAATTGCCTGATGGCGCTACGCTTACCCGGCCTACGAGCCGATCGCACAGGCCGGGTGAGGCATAGCCGCCACCCGGCACAGTATACAAATTAGTACAGCAGACGAGCGCGAATCGTACCCGGTAGTGCTTTCATCGCCAGCAGGGCTTTCTCCGCCACATCTTCATCCGCTTCGATATCAATCACCACGTAACCGACCTGGGCAGACGTTTGCAGATACTGCGCGGCGATGTTAACGCCCTGCTCGGCAAAAATCTGGTTAAGCGCGGTCAGCACGCCCGGACGATTTTCATGGATATGCATCAGACGACGACCGCCGTGCAGCGGCAGGGAGACTTCCGGGAAGTTCACCGCAGATAGCGTAGAGCCGTTATCAGAATACTTCGTCAGTTTGCCCGCCACTTCAAGGCCGATGTTCTCCTGCGCTTCCTGGGTAGAGCCGCCGATATGCGGCGTCAGAAGCACATTGTCGAATTCACATAGCGGAGAAGTAAACGGATCGCTGTTGGTCGCAGGTTCCGTCGGGAACACGTCGATAGCTGCGCCCGCCAGGTGTTTGCTCGCCAGCGCATCGCACAGCGCCGGGATGTCCACCACCGTACCGCGAGACGCGTTGATCAGCAGCGCGCCCGGTTTCATCAGTGCGATTTCCGTCGCGCCCATCATGTTTTTGGTGGAGGCGTTTTCCGGCACATGCAGGCTCACAACGTCGCTCATGTTCAGCAGATCGGAAAGATGCTGTACCTGGGTCGCGTTGCCCAGCGGCAGTTTGTTTTCAATATCGTAGAAGAAGACGTGCATGCCCAGCGATTCCGCCAGAATGCCCAACTGCGTGCCAATGTGGCCGTAACCAATGATCCCCAGCTTTTTGCCGCGCGCTTCAAACGAACCGGCCGCCA
Organism: Citrobacter sp. CK180; assembly: GCF_030333655.1. Taxonomy (NCBI): domain Bacteria; kingdom Pseudomonadati; phylum Pseudomonadota; class Gammaproteobacteria; order Enterobacterales; family Enterobacteriaceae; genus Citrobacter; species Citrobacter sp. CK180. The sequence continues at coordinate 40,431 of NZ_JAOWFM010000002.1, forward strand.
GTTTGTTCCACACGCCACGGTGCGCTTTCGCGTTCGCTTCCGGCACGCCACGAAGCAGTAGCAGCAGCTCGCCAATCACCAGCTCCGCAACAGAACGCGTGTTGGAGAACGGCGCGTTAAACACGGGGATTCCGCGTTTTGCCGCTGCGCTCAGATCAACTTGGTTGGTGCCGATGCAGAAACATCCAATCGCCACCAGTTTCTCTGCGGCGTCAATCACATCTTCGGTCAGATGGGTTCGGGATCGCAGGCCAATGAAATGGGCATCACGGATGGACTCTTTCAACTGCTCAGTATCCAGAGCGCCTTTGTGAAATTCGATGTTGGTATAACCTGCCGCGCGAAGGTTTTCGAGTGCCTTTTGGTGCACACCTTCAACCAGCAGAAATTTAATCTTGTCTTTCTCCAGTGATACCTTTGCCATTTCCCCGACCCTGTCTTTTTATCGAAACTGATGTGTTGTATGTGGATTTGTATCCGCCTTTCAACATATCAAAAAAAACTATTGCGGCAATATGAACGTTTGCGTCGCCACTCTGAAGAAATATCATTCAGCGTGAAATGGCAGAGGAAAATGCTGGGGATAAGATTTTCTTTGGAGAGATCGGCAGGGCAACATCCAAAACGTGACACAAGTCACCAAATTTGCCCTGCCAAATTTTTTTAACGCGGGATGAATCACCCTCGCCAGATCATTTTACGATAGTTTTTACGCCGTCTGCCGTACCAATCAGCGCCACATCCGCGCCACGGTTGGCGAACAGGCCGACGGTCACGACGCCCGGAATGGCGTTAATCGCGTTTTCCATCGCGATCGGATCAAGAATTTCCATGCCGTATACGTCGAGGATCACATTGCCGTTATCAGTGACTACGCCCTGACGGTACTCAGGACGACCGCCCAGCTTCACTAACTGGCGTGCGACAGCGCTGCGCGCCATCGGGATCACTTCCACCGGCAGCGGGAATTTACCCAGAATATCGACCTCTTTGGAGGCATCCGCGATGCAGATGAATTTCTTCGCCACCGAAGCAATGATTTTCTCACGCGTCAGCGCCGCGCCGCCGCCTTTAATCATCTGCATGTGGCCATTGATCTCATCCGCGCCATCAACATAGACGCCCAGGCTGTCCACTTCGTTCAGATCGAAAACGGTAATGCCGAGGCTCTTGAGTTTTTCAGTAGATGCATCCGAGCTGGACACCGCCCCTTCAATCTGACCTTTCATTGTGCCCAGCGCATCAATAAAGTGCGCGGCTGTTGAACCGGTACCTACGCCCACAATGGTGCCGGGCTGTACATACTGAAGTGCCGCCCATCCTACTGCTTTTTTCAGTTCATCCTGCGTCATGATCGTTTCGCCTGTGGTGTGAAAATTCAGGCGCATTATAGATCATTGTACGAAAAAATCCCTCCGGCCCCGCTCGCAAGCGGCGGATTTCGTCTGTACCTGAGTGAAATTTATGTCATAGTGCGGGATAAGAAAAATTTCAGGAGTACCTCAGAGCAATGAAACGTCCAGACTACAGAACACTACAAGCGCTGGATGCGGTGATTCGTGAACGGGGATTTGAACGCGCCGCACAGAAGTTGTGCATCACACAATCCGCTGTCTCACAACGCATAAAACAGCTTGAGAATATGTTTGGGCAACCGCTGCTGGTACGTACCGTTCCGCCGCGTCCTACCGAACAAGGACAAAAATTGCTGGCGCTGCTGCGTCAGGTAGAGCTACTGGAAGATGAGTGGCTTGGCGATGAGCAAACCGGCTCCACGCCGCTGCTGCTGTCGCTGGCGGTCAACGCCGACAGTCTGGCGACCTGGCTGCTTCCGGCGCTGGCGCCGGTTCTGGCCGACTCGCCTATTCGCCTCAATTTGCAGGTGGAAGATGAAACCCGCACCCAGGAACGTCTGCGTCGCGGCGAAGTGGTTGGCGCGGTGAGTATTCAGCACCAGGCGCTGCCAAGCTGCCTGGTAGACAAACTTGGCGCGCTCGACTATCTGTTCGTGGGATCAAAACCCTTCGCCGAGCGCTACTTCCCCAACGGCGTCACCCGTTCCGCGCTACTGAAAGCGCCCGCAGTGGCGTTTGACCATCTGGACGACATGCACCAGGCCTTTTTACAGCAGAACTTCGATTTACCGCCGGGCAGCGTGCCATGCCATATCGTTAACTCTTCCGAAGCCTTCGTACAGCTCGCGCGTCAGGGCACCACCTGCTGTATGATCCCGCATTTGCAGATCGAGAAAGAGCTGGAGAGCGGTGAGCTGATCGATTTAACGCCTGGCCTGTTCCAGCGTCGGATGCTCTACTGGCACCGTTTCGCGCCGGAAAGCCGTATGATGCGCAACGTGACTGACGCGCTGCTGGAGTATGGGCATAAGGTTTTAAGGCAGGATTAACGCGCCGTGCCTGATGGCGCTACGCTTATCAGGCCTACAGGTTATTTTGTAGGCCGGATAAGGCGTTTACGCCGCCATCCGGCAATTTGCCCGAGGCGCTGCGCTTGCCGGGCCTACAAACCATCGTAGGCCGGATAAGGCGTTTCAACAACGTTTACTGTGCTTTCGTCTCTGCTGCTGGTTCTAACTGGAACACCACATCGACCTGATCAGCAAACTGAATTGTCGGCTGCTCATAGGTTTCCTGGGCCGACACCGCAGGCGCCGCGTCCGCTTTCATCATTCGCACCACCGGGCTCGGCTGATAATTAGAAACGTGGTAACGCACGCTATAAACCGGCCCCAGCTTGCTGTTAAAGCCCGCTGCCAGTTGCTCAGCCTGGTGAACCGCGTCGTCAATCGCCGCTTTACGCGCTTTATCTTTATAGGCATCCGGTTGCGCAACGCCTAATGACACCGACCGGATCTCATTCAGACCCGCTTTCAGCGCGCCATCCAGCAGAGAGTTGAGTTTGTCCAGCTGGCGCAGCGTAACTTCAACGGTTCGCACCGCGCGGTAGCCTTTCAGCACACTTTTACCATTCTGGTAGTCATAGTCCGGCTGAGTGCGCAGGTTTGCAGAGCTGATGTCTTTCTTGGCAATCTGATTTTGTTCAAGAAAAGAAAGGTATTGCGCAACACGCTCATCGGCCTGTTTCTTGGCGGAAGCGGCATCCTTTGCCGACACGTTGACTTCAATCGCCAGGGTGGCGATGTCAGGCGTCGCATCCACGCTTGCCGTCCCGGAAGTCACGATGTGCGGTCCATTCGGCAACTCATTTGCCTGTACCGGGATTGCGCTAAATCCGACTAATGCCGCAAGGGCCATCACTTTGAACTTCACTGTCGCTCCTCCATGTTACGTTAATCGCCCTGAAACTCAGGGCGCATGCAGGCAAGCTTAGCGGGTATCTGCGCGTTGTCCATCAGACAACGCTTAGTTGAACAATGCGTGAACGTGTGCAACCCCTTCTTTTGCCAGTTGAAAAGCGATAAACCACATCACCAGCCCTACCAGAGTATTGATGATACGCTGGGCTTTGGCGGTACGCAGTCGCGGCGCCAGCCAGGCGGCCAGCAGCGCCAGACCGAAGAACCACAGGAAAGAAGCGCTGACGGTTCCCAAAGCGAACCAACGCTTCGGCTCCATATCCAGTTGACCGCCCAGGCTACCCAGTACCACGAAAGTGTCCAGATAAACGTGCGGATTCAGCCACGTCACCGCCAGCATCGTGGCGATGATTTTCCAGCGCCCCTGCTTCATCACCTCGGCGCTGGCCAGTTCCAGGTTGCTGCTCATTGCCGTTTTTAACGCGCCAAAGCCGTACCACAATAAAAACGCCACACCGCCCCAGGTCACTAACGCCATCAGCCAGGGAGACTGCATGAGCAATGCGCTGCCGCCAAAGATGCCTGCGCAGATAAGCACTAAATCGCTGATCGCGCAAAGCAGCGCAATCATGATGTGATACTGCCGACGAATCCCCTGATTCATCACAAACGCATTCTGCGGGCCAAGCGGCAGGATCATGGCCGCGCCAAGCGCAAGACCTTGAAAATAATAAGATATCACGATAATTATTCCGAACTGTTTCTCTTAAGCGCAGACTATAGCGCGAGAGAATCATTAGCGGAAATTGATAATTTTAATCGCAGATTAGGGGAATTAATAAAGGGGGAAGGAAATGCCGGATGGCGGCTAACGCCTTATCCGGCCTACAAAACAACCTGTAGGCCCGGTAAGCGACAGCGCCACCGGGCGAAACGGCAAACGGCTTATTCCGCGTTTTCTTTCACTCGTTTGAAATTCACGTCCATCTGCGGATACGGGAAGCTAATGCCTGCGGCATCAAACTCACGTTTAATGCGTTCCAGCACATCCCAATAAACATTTTGCAGATCGCCGCTTTTACTCCATGCACGCACCACGAAATTAATGGAGGAGGCGCCCAGCTCATTCAGGCGCACCGTCATTTCACGGTCTTTCAGAATACGCTCGTCGGACTGGATAATATCGGTCAGGATTTTTTTCACCTGGTCGATATCAGAGTCATACGCCACGCCAATGATAAATTCGTTACGACGCACCGGCTCACGGGAAAAGTTAATGATATTTCCGGCAATAATCTTGCCATTCGGGATCACCACAATTTTGCCGTCCACGGTACGCATGGTGGTCGAAAAAATTTGTACGTTCAGTACCGTACCCGCGACGCCGCCGAGATCGACATATTCTCCCGCGCGGAAAGGACGGAACATCACCAGCAGTACGCCTGCCGCGAGGTTAGACAAAGAGCCTTGTAAGGCCAGACCGACCGCTAAACCGGCGGCACCCAACACAGCGATAACGGAAGCCGTTTGTACGCCAACGCGCCCCAGCGCGGCAATCAGCGTGAAGGCAATAATGCCGTAACGCACCAGCGCAGACAGGAAGTCAGCCACGGTCGCATCAATATGGCGCGCCAGCATCAGGCGATTAACGGTATTGGAAACAATACGCGCCACGATCATCCCGATGATGATGATAGCGATAGCCGCAACGATGTTAACCGCATAACTCAGCAGCAGCTCCTGGTTGCGCACCAGCCAGGTGCCCGCACCATTTATGCTGTCGACAACATTCAAATCTTCCATTCAATATTCCTTGGTCATATCAAAAAAACGCAAATGAGATCATTCTCACGAAAACGACCTTTTAAAGGTAAACAAAAACAGTCGAATATGCCATTTTTCAACATGATCCCATCAAGGAAACGCGCAGCGTTAATACTCCGCAGGTCGATCGACCATTCTGATAAATCCGCTCACTAATGCACTCTTCTGCTTAAATACGTCGGCGATTTCACTCACCACTTTTCCGCTGCCCGCATTCTTCCAGGCGATAGAAAGCGGCGAAGGCTGGCGTGGATTGACCACTGAGCGGGCAACCAGCGCCCCGGACTCGACATACGGACGGCACAATCGCTCCGGTAAAAAACCGACGCCGAGGCCGCTTAAATGGCAGGCCAGCTTGGTGCTGAGATCTGGAACCTTGATCTCTTTTTGTCCGCTCAGCAACCAGGCAACACGGCGCGTCAGCGTTCGCGAAGTATCTTCAATATTAATGGCGGGGTAACGGCGCAGCATATCGTCAGACAATACCGGTGCAGGATGGATCGCCAAAGGATGACTCTGCGCCACCACAAACTGCCAGCTGATATCCCCCAGCGGCAGCAGAGAGATGTTATTGGAGAGCGACTCCGAGCCCGTTACGCCAATCGCTAACTGGAAGTCGTCATACAAAAGCGAATCCCACACGCCCATGTAGACCTGACGGGAAATTTGAAAACGGGTAAACGGAAACTGTTGATGTAACCACGTCAGTAAGTCCGCCGTGGTCTGCGGCTGATACAGCAGGTTATTGATAACAATATTTACCTGCCGCTCAACGCCTGCGTTGATCTGCTGAAGCTCGTCCGGCATTGCATCCAGCCAGTTAAGCCACTGGCGGCAATGCTCAAGCAGGTGCTGCCCGGCAAGGGTCAGGCTGACCGATCGGGTCGTGCGTAAAAAGAGCTGCGTTCCCACCTGCTCCTCCAGCGTTTTTATGCGATAGCTGATCGCCGCTGGCGTTTTATGTAGCGAGCTGGCCGCGCGGGAAAAGCTCTCCGTCTCCGCAACCCGAATAAATGTGCGTATTGTTTCCTGATCGAGCATGCCTTCCCCTTGAGTCGACCATCTGTAACCACCGTTGCGCTATTGCTATCCCCAGTAATGTATCGGCGCCTGAAGTGTGTCCAACCGCGAGCAAACGCTGAATCGCGGACTGCGGGTCGCGCCCTGACTGTAAACGGCGCATCACCTTCAGCACCGGTATTGAAAACTCACCCATTCTGGCGCTGTTCAGATAGCTGCAACTTACCGACGTTGTAAGTTGCGCAAGCTGATCCGCCGGAGGTAAGAAATGCCCCAGCCGCGCAGAAAACCCGGCGGCATGCAGCACGGCAAGCATACCCGTCAGCATATCATCGCCGCTGGGCGTCAGCCCTGGCCCGCACCCGATAAGCCAGCGCCAGTCCGGCATCATGCCATGATGCCAGCATGCAAGCTGCTTAATTATTTCAGGATAGTGCGGCAGAGCCGTCAGCGGTTGATTTAGCGCCCCGGAGAAGCCGCTGCGTTGCGTACAGAATGAGAGATCGACAGGAGCGACAGCAGCAGAACTCAGCGACACACGAAGTATGCGACGAGGGTCAAGCATTGTGCCCTGCCCCCACAGGGTGTTCCCCAGTTTGATGAGTCGTTCAACATGGGCCACGCGGGAAAACTGCACGGTGCTCAGTAACACGCCCGTCGGCCCCATTCCTTTCCCATAGCGAAACAGCGTCAACAGCTCGCCACCGGAATGGCAAAAGTTAATCGCCTGCGAGAAGCGGCTGTGTAACGACCACTCACCATCGGGAAGTCGATAAAGTCCGGCACAGGCCAGGGGATTGATAATGCTCATCGGTACACTCCAGTATGCCGGATGGCGGCGTAAACGCCTTTACAGCATTGCCAGACCGTAAGCCCGGTAAGCGTAGCGCCACCGGGCAAAGCGATTACGCCGTGATGTGATGCAACTCCGCCAGCGCTTCCAGCGCTTTTTCAAAGCAAAGCAGCGGAGCGCGTACGGTTCCCGCCCCCACCTGCCCAATTCCCGCTTCACGATGGGCAATACCGGTATTAATCAGCGGCGTGATCCCCGTTTCAACAACGCGGCGAATATCCAGCCCCAGGCAGGCACCCCTAAAATCCCAGGACGGAATCTGGAACAGCGGATTGCTGGACAGATAGATTTCGGCCATCTCTTCCGACGTTTCCAGCGCCGCCCCCATACCGCCTGCGCCGACAAAACGCGTTACGCCAGGCGCGGCAATCATTGCCGCGCCGCCGATCCCCAGCGTTTCCGTGATGGCGCTGTCGCCAATATCCGGGTTCGCATCGGCCTGACTGTAACCGGTAAAAAACAGCCCCTGCGGCGTGTTCACCGGCGCGGTAAACCAACGGTCGCCGGTGCCGCTTACGCGAATACCAAAGTCGCGACCGTTACGCGTCATGGCCGTAACGACCGATCCGGCTTTAATTTCCGCCGCCGCATCCATCACCGCTTTACTGTAGGCCATCGCCAGGTTGAGGAAGAACTGGTCGGTGACACTGAGGAATTGCAGCACGTCAATGATTTCAGCCTTCGGACGATCCAGTCCGGCGATCACCGGCGACAACGTGCGCAGCAGCAAAGAAGAGGCGGCAATATTACGCTGGTGGAACTCATCCCCCATAGTGATCGCCTGCGCCATCAGCGCCGTCAGATCGACGCCGTTTTCCATCCGCGAGAGCGCTTCCTGCAACACCGGTGCCAGCACATCACGCATCCAGCGCAGGCGTTTCTGGACGTCATCGCCGTAAGCGCCGAAACGCATCACTTTGCCGATCCCTTCATTAAGGTTGCAGCAGGACAAGTTGCCATGCACCACGTCACGCACCACCAGCACCGGCATACTGGCGGAGGTGATACCGCCCATCGGCCCCACCGCGCCCACATGATGACAAGGAATAAACGCCACCTCACCTTGTTCCAGCATGCGTACGGCCTCTTCCTCGCTGGCCGCCCAGCCTTCAAACAGCGACGCGCCGATACAGGCGCCGCGCATCGGGCCGGTCATCTCTTCCCAGGCGATCGGCGGGCCGGCGTGCAGTAATTTACGTCCAGACGCTAATTCGTCCACCGCGTCTTTCGCCGGGCGTACCGCAACCCAATATGGGCGCGCGGTTTTGATTCGTTCAATAATGGCTTCGTTGGCCTGTGCAATAGATGAATACATATCCGTACCTCTGAACTTAATGTAACTGTTTGAGTAGACTGGCGAGACGGGCGTTGCCACCGGCAACGGGCGCCCACTGATAATGCACAACCGGCGTACCGCTGCTTTGCAGATCCAGCGCGAAGCTGCGCAACCCGGCGTTGATGACCTGCACGCCATCAAGAAGCGCGCTATGTGCTTGCGGTATGCCGCACTCCTGATGGCATGTAAGACTGATGGCGAGCAGGACGGCTTCTTCCAGCGTTTCCACCACCGCAATCCCGGCCTCGCGAAGTTTTTCCGCCTGCCCGCTGCGCCCCTGCGGGTCGGCATCAGTACCGGTCAGGGTGGCAATCACCACCAGCGGCGCGGCGCGTTTGGCGCGCACTTGCTCTATCGCCTCGACGACCGCTCCCGCCGGGTCGGCACAAGCGCCATAGCCCAGCACCACATCCAGCAGCAGCACGCCCACTGCCGGCATTGCGGTCAGTTTTTCAATTTCAATACTGCGGGTAGTTGGATCAATCATCGGATGAGGTCTGCCCAGGGTGTAACTGTCATCACCAAGGTCGACAATGCGATGGCCGCCAGCCTCCAGCATCACGCCCTGGTCGTGGCTTTCGCTGACGGGGACGCCCAGCCCGGCGGAGAGCAGCATGGCGGCTTCGGCTGCCAGCGTGCCCCCGGCGTACAGGCCATAAATACCTTTCCCTGCCACTTCCGGCTGAATCCGTCGCTGTTGCGCCACGCACATCAGCAGCACCGCCAACTGGGCGGCATCTGACAAGGAGTTCGCCAGCCAGACGTTACCTTCACGGCGCTGTTCCGGTTGACGCCCGAGGAACAACGCAACCACCGGTTTCCCCACGTTTTGCATGGCCGCAATGATGCGGGTTCGCACCTGCGGCGACGGCGGTTTGGAGACAAAAGCAATCACCCGCGTGGCGTCATCCGCAGCCAGCATGTCGAGCGCGGTTAGTGCGCTGATGCCGCCCACTTCCGCGCTCAGGTCGCGCCCGCCCAGACCTATCGCATGGCTGATTCCCTGCTGATGCAGCGCAATCTGCGACGTCACTTCCTGAATCCCCGTCCCCGATGCGCCAATTACGCCAATCCCGCCTTCAGGCAGTACGTTGGCAAACGCCAGCGGACTTCCGGCAATCATCGCCGTGCCGCAGTCAGGCCCCATCACAATCAGCCCCCGCTCGCGCGCCATTGTTTTCAGCTCGACTTCCTGTTCCAGCGGCACGTTATCGGAAAACAGCATCACGTTTTTATTCGCCAACAGCCCCTCTCTGGCAACCGATGCGGCATATTCCCCGGCAACGGAAACTAACAGCAGATTGGCCTGGGGTAATTTTTGACATGTGCTCTCCCAGCGGCGCGCTTTAATCAACTGGTGCGAGCTGCCCGAGGCATTCGTCATCGCATTCAGTTCTTTCTCCAGTTGCTCACGAATCAAATCCAGGATGCCGGGCTGTTCGCCTTCGGTTCGCACCGCCACGCAAATATCGTTTGGCGTGGCATCGGCAAAATCGTCATGCCAGAACCCGGTTGAATCCAGCATTGACTTATTCGCGGGCGTGCCCATCATCACCGAGACCTGATCAACTTCCGGGCGTTCACTGAGTTTTCGGGAAATAATCATCAGGCTGACGGAGTCCTGAAAACTTCCCTTTTTAATAAAGGCGTAAATCATTACCGCTACCTCTTTATGTGCGTTTTTCTTTTAAAAACAACATGGCGAATAAACCGACAGCCAGCAGCGCGGCTGAAACATAGAAACTGGAAGCCAGACTTCCGGTGATATCACGCGCCGCGCCTGCAATAATGGGTGCCAGAATGGATGAACTCATGCCGATGAAATTAAATAAGCCAAATGCCGTGCTGTAATTATTTTCATCGACGCTATCCGCCACCAGAGCGACCAGCACCGGGTCCAGCGCCAGTTTTCCGACAAGGCCATAAACGCACAGAGCGATAATGACGCCGGTCATATTTGGCATCCAGATAATTGACAGCATGCTGAGAATGGCAACGGGCACCAGGAACATAATTAATGGTTTACGCTTACCCAGTTTGTCAGACAGGCTGGAGAATAACAGTGCGCCAGGAATTGAAATCCACGCCACCAGCGAAGAAATAAATCCGGTTTCACTGCCCGCGATGCCACGTTCACTTTGCAGATAATAGGGAAGCCAGGTCAGAATAACGAAGAAACCAAACAGGCTACAGAACACCATAATATAGGTGATAATTAAATTACGGTTTTTCAGAAGGTCGCTGAAATTCCCTTTTTTTACCGGTTTGCCATCGGCTTCAGCCGTGCGCTTCTTCTCTTTCACAAACAACCAGATCGCAATCCCAACCAGCACGGAGGGGATCGCCATCGCGTAAAATGGCATACGCCACGAATACCCCTGGTCGTACACCAGCCAACTGGAGGTCATCAGGCCCAGCGCAATACCGAAGGCCATCCCGCTATTGATGATTGCGCTGCCCAGCGAGCGGTATTTTTTGGGGATTTGCTCGGAAGACAAGCCATACTGCGGGCCATAGTAAGTCCCTTCTCCCGCTCCCGTTACCACGCGGGCAAACAGCAGCGTATACCAGCTTTTCGCCCAACCGGTGACGGCGGTGAATACGCCAAAAAGAATAAACCCCGGCACCAGCACTTTCTTTTTGCCAATCTTATCGCCCAGAATTCCTGCCGGAACCTGAAGCAAAGCATAAGAAAAATAGAAAACTGAATTAAGAATACCTAATTGCGTACCACTTAAGCCAAATTCTTTTTCCAGTTCTCCCATTACCGGATTGAGTATCGTGCGGTCAGCGTACATAAAAATCCACCCTAACCAGAACAGGAAAACGGTGACCCACCAGGCCGGTATTCCTCTTTTATTCGTGACCTCAGTCACTTCATATGATCCAGACATAAGCAATCTCCCGGTAATATTTACCGCTGAACACCTCATGCTATCTGACATGATACGTGAGGTTTGATGTTTTAACTGAGGCTACCTTATCGGGGGAAAAATCCATTTCATTTGAACAAAATCACACAAAATCCATTGTTATAAATTCCTGGGAACTGACCGCTGCATTATTAAAAAAAGTCTAATAATCATTTTTAAAACAATTTAAATAAAAGAGATAAAAACGCTAAGGATTAGCGAGATATTTTTGTGGGTAAATGAGCTGTCGGTTACATCACATTATGAAAATAACAAGACGATATTTTTACCGCGAGATATTTCGCACAATGAGGTCATCATGAAAAAGAAAATCGTCATTGCCCTTGGCGGCAATGCGTTATTACAGCGCGGAGAAATTCTTAGCGCGGAAAATCAGCAGCGTAGCATTCAGATATTCGCCAGAATGGCATCCGTACTGGCCCGGGATTATCAACTGGTGATTGTTCACGGCAACGGCCCGCAGGTGGGTCTGCTGGCGTTACAGAATGCGGCCTGTACAGACTCCCCCGCCTGGCCGCTGGATATTCTGGTCGCCGAAAGCCAGGGAATGATCGGTTTTGCTATCGCTCAGGAACTGGCGTCATGTACCGGCGGCGCGCCCGTCACAACGCTGATGACCCGCGTGGCGGTCGATCCGCGGGATGACGCCTTTGCAACGCCCGGCAAGTATATCGGCCCGGTATATCAACCGGCGCAGCAGGCGGAGCTGGAAGCGCGCTACGGCTGGCAGATGAAAGCCGATGGCAACTATATTCGTCGGGTTGTTCCCTCTCCAACGCCATTAAAAATTCTCGACAGTGACGCAATACAAACGTTGATAGATGCCGGACATACGGTAATTTGCTGCGGTGGCGGCGGCATTCCGGTTATCGCACAAGACGAGGGATACCAGGGAGTCGAAGCGGTCATTGATAAAGATTTAACGGCCTCGGTGCTGGCGCAGTCTCTCCACGCCGATCATCTGTTGATCCTGACGGATGCGGACGCTGTGTATGAGAACTGGGGAACGCCACAGGCGCGCGCGCTGCGCCATGCAACGGAGGAAGAACTGGCGCCGTTCGCCGCCCCCGATGGTGCGATGGGCCCCAAAGCCGCAGCGGTGATGCAGTTTGTTAAACAGACCGGGAACACTGCGTTTATCGGCGCGCTAAAAGATGCGCCACAGATTCTGGCGGGGGAAAAAGGCACCTGTGTGACGCGGTAAACCTCTTTTTGCCGGATGGCGACGCGAAAGCGTCTTATCCGGCCTACGGGAAGCACGGTTGCCAATCGTAGTCGCCATCCGGCAAAAAAAATGGCTTCCCGAAGGAAGCCATTTTTACAATCAGCAGGCTGAATTACAGAACGTCAATCGCGTTCAGTTCTTTGAAAGCCTGTTCCAGACGCGCGATCATGGAAGTCTGGCCAGCACGCAGCCATACGCGCGGATCGTAGTATTTCTTGTTCGGCTGATCTTCGCCTTTCGGGTTGCCCAGCTGACCCTGAAGATACGCTTCGTTATCTTTGTAATACTTCAGAACACCTTCCCAGGTCGCCCATTGGGTATCGGTATCGATGTTCATTTTGATTACGCCGTAGCTTACGGAGTCTTTGATTTCCTGAGCAGTAGAACCGGAACCACCGTGGAATACGAAGTTCAGGCTGTTGTGCGGCAGGTTGTGTTTCTTAGAAACATATTCCTGAGAGTCGCGCAGGATGGTCGGGGTCAGAACCACGTTACCCGGTTTGTAAACACCGTGTACGTTACCGAAGGAAGCCGCGATGGTGAAACGCGGGCTGATTTTGCTCAGCTCAGTGTACGCGTAATCAACGTCTTCCGGCTGGGTGTACAGTGCAGAAGCGTCCATGTGGCTGTTGTCCACGCCGTCTTCTTCACCACCGGTGCAACCCAGTTCGATTTCCAGAGTCATGCCCATTTTGGCCATGCGCGCCAGGTATTTGGAGCAGATTTCGATGTTCTCTTCCAGAGACTCTTCAGACAGGTCGATCATGTGAGAAGAGAACAGCGGCTTACCGGTCGCAGCGAAATGTTTTTCACCCGCGTCCAGCAGACCGTCGATCCACGGCAGCAGTTTCTTCGCGCAGTGGTCGGTGTGCAGAATTACCGGAACACCGTAGTGTTCAGCCATCTGGTGAACGTGATGCGCGCCAGAGATAGCGCCCAGGATTGCCGAGCCCTGAGGAACGTCGGTTTTCACGCCTTTACCCGCGATAAAGGAAGCGCCACCGTTGGAGAACTGGACGATGACCGGCGCTTTAACTTTCGCAGCGGTTTCCAGAACGGCGTTGATGGAATCGGTGCCCACGCAGTTAACTGCTGGCAGAGCAAAGTTGTTTTCTTTTGCTACCTGGAACACTTTCTGTACGTCATCACCAGTAATTACGCCTGGTTTTACGAAATCAAAAATTTTAGACATGTTTCGTTGTCCTGTATCGTCGGGCCTTAGAAAAAACACGAGCCGCCCTGAATGTCAGCACGGCAATAAATCAACGGGCAGGAATCCCTGCCCGTAACGATTACTTCTTAGCGCGCTCTTCGAGCATTGCTACTGCTGGCAGCACTTTGCCTTCCACGAATTCGAGGAATGCGCCACCGCCAGTGGAGATGTAGGAGATTTTGTCAGCAATGCCGAACAGGTCGATTGCCGCCAGAGTGTCGCCGCCGCCTGCGATAGAGAACGCTTCGCTGTCTGCGATCGCGTTGGCAACAATTTCGGTGCCTTTACGGAAGTTCGGGAATTCGAACACGCCAACCGGGCCGTTCCACAGAATAGTTTTCGCATTCTTCAGGATGTCAGCCAGTTTCTCAGCGGAGGTATCGCCCAGGTCCAGAATCTGCTCGTCGTCTTTGATATCGTTAACAGATTTCAGGGTCGCGGTAGCGGTTTCGGAGAACTCGGTTGCTACGCGTACGTCAGTTGGAACCGGGATATCACAGGTGGTCAGCAGACGTTTCGCTTCGTCAACCAGGTCAGCTTCGTACAGGGATTTGCCCACATTGTGGCCCTGAGCGGCAACGAAGGTGTTTGCGATGCCGCCGCCAACGATCAGCTGGTCAGCGATTTTGGACAGGGAGTCCAGAACGGTCAGTTTGGTAGACACTTTAGAACCGCCAACGATAGCCACCATCGGGCGAGCCGGTTCTTTCAGCGCTTTACCCAGCGCATCCAGTTCTGCCGCCAGCAGCGGACCTGCGCAAGCGACGTCGGCAAATTTACCGATACCGTGGGTAGAAGCCTGAGCGCGGTGCGCGGTACCGAAAGCGTCCATCACGAATACGTCGCACAGCGCAGCGTATTTCTTAGACAGGGCTTCGTCGTCTTTCTTCTCGCCTTTGTTAAAGCGAACGTTTTCCAGAACCACCAGTTCACCGGCAGCCACTTCAACGCCGTCCAGGTAATCTTTTACCAGGCGAACCGGATTGGACAGTTTGTCTTTCAGGTAGTTAACAACCGGCAGCAGAGAGAATTCTTCGTTGTACTCGCCTTCGGTAGGACGACCCAGGTGGGAAGTAACCATCACTTTCGCACCCTGTTTCAGGGCCAGTTCGATGGTCGGCAGAGAAGCGCGAATACGCGCGTCGCTGGTTACTTTCCCTTCTTTAACTGGAACGTTCAGATCCGCACGGATAAAAACACGTTTACCAGCAAGATCCAGATCGGTCATCTTAATTACAGACATGGTGAATCCTCTCATTGATTCATAAAGTTTTGCAGACGTCATGCGCTTCATCCTTTTGAATGATTTTGCGCATGGAATGTCCTACTTGAAACCAACTGCGGCCATCGCTAACGTCGTGTCGAGCATTCGGTTAGCAAAGCCCCATTCATTATCGCACCAGACCAATGTCTTGATCAGGTGGGCGCCACTGACCCGTGTCTGGGTGCCATCAACGATGGCGCTATGCGGGTCGTGGTTGAAATCTATCGAGACCAACGGCAATTCCGTATAGTCAACTATACCATGAAATGCCCCATGTGCTGCTTTTTGCAGCAACTGGTTGACTTCATTGGCTTTTACCGGCTTTTTCACCGTCACGCTTAAGTCGATCGCCGTCACATTTATGGTCGGTACGCGTACCGCAATCGCCTCAAAACGGTCGTTGAACTGCGGGAAAATTCGCGTAATGCCCGCCGCCAGTTTGGTATCAACCGGAATAATCGACTGGCTGGCGGCGCGGGTGCGTCGCAGATCGGAATGGTACGCGTCGATCACCTGCTGATCGTGCATGGCGGAGTGGATCGTCGTGACGGTTCCCGACTCAATGCCGTATGCATCATCTAACAATTTAATGACGGGGATGATGCAATTCGTGGTACAGGACGCATTCGATACGATGCGGTGTTCCGCACGCAATTGCTCCTGGTTCACGCCAAACACGACGGTGGCGTCAAGATCGTGGCTGCCGGGATGTGAAAAGAGCACTTTTTTCGCGCCAGCGGCAAGATGCGCCTCGCCGTGTTCACGATTACCGTACACGCCCGTGCAATCCAGCACGACATCAATACTCAGTTCGCGCCAGGGCAGCGCATCCAGCGTTCGCTCGTGCAAAATGCGAATCGTGTCGTCGCCGACGATGAGCTGCTCGCGCTCCTGGCGAACATCCCATGCAAAACGTCCATGGCTGGTGTCATATTTCAACAAATGCGCCATGCCCGCGGCATCCGCAAGTTCGTTGATTGCCACCACGCTGATTTCCGCCCGGCGTCCTGATTCATACAAAGCACGAACCACGTTACGCCCGATGCGACCAAAGCCATTAATCGCTACGCGTACGGTCATAGGTCTCCTGCAAGGCTATCCCGATTCAGATGAGGCTGACAGAGTAATCCAGCAAATCGTCGAGGAAAACCTTACCTGTCGCAAACTGCGACTGATTGATTATTTGTCGAACATTTAATCGACTGAAACGCTTCAGCTAGAATAAGCGAAACGAGGAATAAAAGGAATGATTGTCCAGTCAAAGAAGCCAGTTATCTGACCTGCATCACACTTTCGCCCCCTTCAGCGCCCGATTTATTCCATATTCCAGAATGGCGAATAAGCGTAGCAATATCTTTTCGTTGCCGCATCACAAATCCTGATTTATATCAGGAAGTACGTGAGCCAGCGTCTATATTATCAGCGCTACGTCCGAGTCTCGGAGTCCCCAAACCATGACAATGCCGCCAGTTCCCTCATCTGCCGCACGCTTTTATGCGCTGCGCCTGCTTCCCGGCCAGGAAGTTTTTTCACAACTACACGCGTTCGTCCAACAGCACCAACTGCGCGCCGCGTGGATAGCCGGGTGTACCGGCAGCCTGACTGACGTCGCGCTGCGATTCGCCGGGCAAGAGGAAACCACCCTGCTCACCGGAACGTATGAGGTCATCTCCCTGAACGGCACGCTGGAACTCACTGGCGAACACCTTCATCTCTCTGTTTCCGACCCAAAAGGCGCAATGCTGGGCGGCCATATGATGGCAGGCTGTACCGTTCGCACCACGCTTGAGCTAGTCATCGGAGAGCTTAACGCGCTGGCGTTTAGCCGCCAGCCCTGCGCTGTTTCCGGTTATGAAGAACTGGTTATCTCACCCCGTTAACGTTTCACTCAGTAAGAGGTTTTCTATGGCGCGTCGCCAGTTTTCCAGCCAGTCCCTGGCTTTGATCGTGATTGCTATCGCCATCAATATGATCGGCGGACAGCTCATCAGCATGTTGAAGTTACCGGTTTTCCTCGACTCCATCGGGACGTTGATCAGCGCCGTCCTGCTCGGCCCGATTGTCGGCATGTTAACCGGGTTGCTCACCAACGTACTCTGGGGATTATTAACCGATCCCATCGCCGCCGCCTTTGCGCCGGTCGCGATGGTGATTGGTCTGGTCGCCGGTTGGCTGGCGCGTGCCGGATGGTTTCGCACCCTGCCAAAAGTGGTGGCCAGCGGCGTGGTGATTACGCTGGCGGTCACAGTTGTCGCCGTGCCGCTGCGAACCACGCTGTTTGGCGGTGTGACCGGAAGCGGCGCCGACCTGTTTGTCGCCTGGATGCACTCTGTCGGTCAGAACCTGGTGGAGTCCGTTGCGATTACCGTCCTGGGGGCGAATCTGGTCGATAAAATCCTGACCGCGATTATCGTCTGGGTGCTGTTGCGCCAGTTGCCATTACGCACCACGCGCCATTTCCCAACGATGTCGCCCGTGCGCTAATGCACCCTTTTACCTCGTTAACGCTCTGGGCGCTGGCCGCCTGCACCACGCTGCTGCTTCCTGCCGGCATGGCGCTCACGCTGTACAGCGCGGCGACGTTTCTCTGTTTACTGGGGATAAGCGCCACGCGCCCGCGGGCGAAATATGTCGCGTGGCTGATGTTTTCTCTGGGGTTCGGCCTATGGCTGGTACACGGAGGCTGGCTGACCGAGTGGATCAGCGGCCAGCCGCGCGATCCGCAACGCTGGCAACACGCCGTCACGCTCTGGCTACGGATTCTGGCGATAGTCTCCACCTCACAGTTGTGGATGCAGTACGTGCCGGTTCGCCAGTTTATTCGCGCCCTGTTCGCCTCACGCCTGCCGCCGGGCATCGCCTACCTGTTTGCCGGCCCACTACTGGTTGTCGAACAGCTAAAACGCCAGCTGTCGATCATTCATGAAGCCCAGCGCGCCCGCGGCGTGCCGCTGGACGAACGTTGGTATCAGCGACTTCGCGCCATGCCTGCGCTTATCGTTCCGTTAACGCACAATGCGCTCAACGATCTGGCGGTTCGCGGCGCGGCATTGGATATGCGGGCGTTTCGTTTACATCGCCGTCGCACCACATTGTGGGCGCCGGAGGACAGCGCCCGGCAACGGGTCGCACGCTACAGCATGATACTGGCGATGCTGGTCGAAACCGGAGTGTGGATATGGTTACGCTAGAGCAGTTCCGTTATCACCCGACACATGCGACGCGCGCCCCGCTGTGCTTCGATTTTCATTACGACACGCCCGGTATCGTGGCGATTTTTGGCAATAACGGCAGCGGAAAAAGTACGCTGGCGCAGTTAATGGCGGGCTGGTTTCCCGATTTTCTTCCCGGCGCGATCGACGGCAAAGGCGAACTGTTATGCACGCCCATAGGGCAGCGCTCCCTGGCGGAACACGCGCAAACCATCCAGCTTGTCCAGCAGTCGCCCTGGCTGCAACTTTCCGGCTGTACCTTCAGCGTAGAGGAAGAGATCGCGTTCGGCCCGGAAAACCTTGCGCTCAGAGAAGCGGAGATCCTGCGTCGCGTTGATGCCGCGCTCTCGCTGACGGAATGCCAGCCATTGCGTCATCGCCACCCGGGTACGCTCTCCGGCGGGGAAACTCAGCGCGTGGTGATTGCCAGTGCACTCGCTATGCAGCCGAAACTGTTGATTCTTGATGAAGCGTTCAGCCGTTTAACAGCTCAGGCCACGGCGCTGCTGCTGACGCGTTTACAGGACTGGGCGCATACGCAACAGGCGTTAATCATTCTTTTTGAGCGTGACCCCGCCCCCTTTCTCGCCTATTGCGATCGCACATGGCAGTTGCACAACGAAGGATTATCTTTACGATGCTGACGCTAGAACAGGTGACTTTTCGCTGGCCGGGCGTCGCTACTCCCTGCCTTCACGATATCTCACTGGCGCTGAACGCAGGGGAATGGCTGGCGCTGACCGGTGATAACGGCGCGGGGAAATCGACGCTTCTGCGCATCATGGCTGGCTTACTCACTCCGTCATCCGGCGACGTGCTGCTTCAGGGAACGCCGATTGCGCAACGCAAAAACCGCGAACGCGCGCAGATTCTCGGCGTGCTGTTTCAGGAAGCGGAAAACCAGCTTTTTCACAGTAATGTCGCCGAAGAGGTCGCTTTTGGCTTGCGGCTACAAAAGTTGCCGCCGACCGAAATTGCGCAACGCACCGCTACGGCGCTGAAATTATGCGCTCTGGAAGAGGTCGCGGATATGCATCCGTTAGATCTTCATACGGCGCAACGCCGTATGGTCGCCGTTGCCAGTCTTGACGTCATGAGACCAGCAATTCTGATGCTTGATGAACCCAGCCGGGATTTTGACGCCCACTGGCTGGCAATCTTTGAAAACTGGCTCGCGGTTTGCCGACAACGGGGAACCAGCGTGGTGGCGATCAGTCATGACGCCGCCTTTACGCAGCGCCATTTTTCCAGGGTGGTTCGTCTGCATAACGGGGCCATTACTGAGGCTCGTCAGGCAACGCCTGCGCAAGACGATACTCACCCTTTGCCGTCATCTCTAACGTAAGACTCGCAGGTAAGCTGTTTTCCAGCACCCGACAAACGTTAGGCCCGTCGGTACGGTCAAAAAATATCTGCGCCTGCTCTTCGCTCAGTCCTCCTGCCTGTTTACGTGCGATTAAACGTCCGCGCAGCACATCGGCAGGCGCGCGGATAAACAGTGAATAATCGCAATACTGCCGTAGCTCGCGCCAGGACGGCGCGTTATACAACAGCCAGTTTCCTTCAATAATAACGACAGGCGCCGTCACCTGAATGGCATTTTCGACAGGGTCATGCAGCTGGCGATCATATTGAGGCCAGGTTGCATTCTGTTCATGGAGCTGACGTAAATTACTCGCCAGTTTTTCAACGTTAAAGGTTTCAGGCGCACCTTTAGCGGCGCGCAGTTCATGCTCATCCAGCCAGCGATTATAATGATGGAAGCCATCCATCGGCAGCGTCTGGATCGTCGGTAATTCTGGATCGTTACGCGACAGATATTCCCAGAAGGTGGTGAGCGTTGACTTTCCTGTTCCTGGCGGGGCGCTCAGAAAAATAACGGTGCGGCGCTCAGGTGTTTTCGCGTTTAATGTTGCCAGATGCCGTAACAGCGGTTTATGGACATTTTCTACTTCATCGTCATCATACCAGGCGTCGGTCATCAGCCCATTAATCTGGAGCGATATTTTCACGGTGTTAATTCCCTTAATATCGTCGTTACCGCTAAAGCCAGCCCGGTTTTGATCATGGTGACAAAACGTATTTCTGAATAGATGGCGAAATCTGCAAACTTCATTGATTTCAACGAATTGTAGAGTGTGGCATTCGTCGTTATGCTATTGACATTACTCATAAAATCCCAGGTGATATCATCAGAAAAACGGGGGATTTCACGCTGTTCACGTAAATACTGATAAAACTGAGAGAAGTGAATCACATCGGCATACAGCCATTTATCCATTTTTCCCAACGCATAAATCAAACGTATTGCCACATCAATGTCATCAAGCGGGCCGCTTTGAGCCAGTAACGGCTTCACTGCATATTCGACGATTTCTTCATCGTTATTGACGAATAATGACGGCAGAAAATTTTTGATGGCCTGCAACAGGATGTCATTTGCGGTTGCCATAAACGAAAGTAAATTATCCTGAGCGTCCAGTTGCTCAAGTACATCATCTTCTGTCAACGTCGTCATGCGTTTCTCGATAAATCACCAGCAATGCAGAGAGTCTATTATATTACACGTTCGATCGATGCCGCCGATCAGTAATGTTTGCGTACTGACGCCATTTTCCGTTTTCTGCACGCCATGTAACAGATCGCCTCCCGTTACGCCCGTTGCTGAAAACAGAATATCCTGGCTTCCCACAAGTTCATCCAGCGTATAAACCCGGTTCACCGCGACACCCATTTGCTTACAGCGGCGTAACTCATCGTTCGCGATCAATCGGTGTTCCGCCGTTTCACCTTTCGCCTGACAAAAGTCAATCAACTCAGCCTGCATATCACCATCAAGCGCCTTCACGGCACAGGCTGATATCACCCCTTCCGGCGCGCCGCCAATAGCGTACATCACATCGAACGGATGATGCTGCTGGCAGGTTAATACACTGGCGGCGACATCGCCGTCCGGCAAAGCAAACACCTTAACGCCAAGCCGCGCGGCCTGCTGAATAACCGCCTGATGGCGCGGTTTATCCAGCGTCGCCATACACAACGACGTGAGCGGCTTATTCAGCGCAGCGGCAATATTACGCAGGTTCTCTTCCAGTGATAACGCGAGGTTAATCGCCCCTTTCGCCTGACGGTTAACCACCAGTTTGCGCATATACATGTCAGGCGCATGCAGCAGGCTCCCCTGCGGCGCCAGCGCCATCACGGACAACGCATTATTCTGCCCCATCGCCACCATGCGCGTTCCCTCAATCGGGTCGACGGCGATATCCACGCTCGGCCCTGTCCCGGTTCCGACCTCTTCACCGATATACAACATCGGTGCATGGTCGATTTCGCCTTCGCCGATAACAATTTTGCCCCGCATGGCGACTTCATTTAATGACTGACGCATGGCTGTCACCGCCAGTCCATCGATTTTGTTTTTATCGCCGCATCCGGTTTGCGGCCAGGCAGCAAGCGCTGCCTGTTCCGTAATCCGAAAAAGCGGCCACGCCAGAGACATCATGCCGCCGCCTCCCCAATATCTACACCAAACTGCGCCAGCAAATATCTCTCCGCGTTTTCATTCCAGATGCCGTGCGTCTCTTCAACCAGACGCGCCAGCGCTTTGAATAACGGGTCGGTTTTTCCTTTTTCGGCAAAATCGGCGATAGCGGTCAGCGGCATGGTCACGCCGTTATAAATGAGTTTTTTCCCGCCCGGAATATTGGGCAGGTTAAGCACCGTTTCCGGGACGGCATCCAGCCCGCCAATGTGCGTTACCATAAATGAAGGCTGTAGTTGCCCTGTGGCGCTCAACGCAATGGCCTCTTTCATGTCATCGGTCGAACCGCCGGATGTTCCCACAACATGGGTACTGTTGTAATGCACGTTGTAGAAGTTAAACGGAACCTTAAAATCTTTATCCGTTGGGCCCGCGAAAAAGTTCAGACAACCGTCTTCAGCCAGCAGTGTATCGGCCATTTCCACCACCGCCGGGACGGCGGCGTAAACGAAAACGTCATCGAAACCCGCATCTTCCGTTAGCGCACGCAGTTTTGCCGTCGGGTTTTCCATGCCGCAGGTATTCACATAAACAAGCTCAATCCCCTTCGCCGCCGCCAGCTCGACCGGCAGCAGTTTTTTCGCTTGTGACAGACGGGCTTCATCAATATCGACCACCACCACTCGCGAAGGCTGGATACCACCGTTGATGGCATAATCAATGGCGCCGATCCCCATCGGCCCGGCACACGCCAGAAGCGCAATATTACCGCCAGGTTTCACCCCCATACGGTGCTCATAAACATAAGGCGTCGTGTGGTAGTTCGCATTGTATGCGCCGATAATACAGCACATGGGTTCTGCCAGTGACGCCGCCGCGAAATAAGAGCCGTGATACGGTAAAACACAGCCGAGGTTAATTGCCAGCTCAGGAATAATCATATACGTCGCATTGCCGCCAAAATATTCATAGCTATATCCCGCTGAATATCCGCTGGGCAACCCCATCGCCGGTTGCAACACAAAACGTTGTCCCTTTTTATATTTATCGGTCAGGTTTTTCCCCACTTCAACAATAATACCTGCACACTCATGACCAGTAATAACCGGGTGATTCTCTAAATCATCAGGCACACGTTTATGCTCGCTACCTAACGTGGCGGCTTTCCATGTCGATAAACACACGCTGTCTGATATTACACTCACTAACAGTTCATTATCTGTAATTTCAGGCAATTCAAACTCGCGGATGCGAACATCCTGCTTACCATAAATAGCAGCGACTTTGGTCTTCATAGTTACTCCGAAAAATTGATGATGCTAATCCGCGATGAGTTTTTTAAATAATTCATCCAGCAGTGGGTCACCGATGTAATTTTTAATTAACACCGTGGGCTTATTACTCACACGCTTAACGCGGCCCTCAAGGCTGGCATGCGTCACGATAATATCGGCGTCATCAGGAACATTTTCGATAGCATGATGAGCCACCGCAATCACCAGACCGGCTTTCTCCAGACGCTTACGGAATGTCGTTGCCCCCATCGCGCTGGAACCCATTCCGGCATCGCAGACAAAAACGATACGTTTAATATTCTTATAAGAAAATGCGCCTTCCTGTTTCATTGCTTTCACGGCTTTCGCAGACTCTGCGAAATGGTCTTCTTCATTCTCCGTTTCAACGCTCTTTTCCATTTTCAGGATGATCGAAGTCACGATGAAGGTCACCAGCGTTCCCGCCGTTACACCCGCGATCGTAGCCAGGAAAGATCCTTTCGGCGTCAGCGCAAGGTACGCGAAAATCGAACCCGGACTTGGGCCTGCAACCAGTCCACCGCCTAACAGATTAAACACCCAGGTTCCCGTCATCCCGCCAGCGATCATCGCAATCAGCGTTAACGGTTTCATCAGTACATACGGGAAGTACAGCTCGTGAATCCCCCCCAGGAAGTGGATGATCATCGCTCCCGGCGCGGATTTTTTGCTCATACCACGGCCAAAGAAGGTAAAGCCCAGCAGCAGCCCTAATCCCGGGCCAGGGTTAGAGGCCACCATGAAGAAAATCGATTTCCCCGTTTCCGACGCCTGTTGCATCCCTAACGGGTAATAGACGCCCTGATCAATCGCATTATTCAGAAAGAGAATTTTCGCGGGTTCGTTAATAAGCGACAGCAGCGGCAGATAACCGGCATGCACCAGCGATTCAATACACTCTTTCACAAAATTATTCGCGATGAGCACTGCCGGGCCAATCACCTCAAACCCCAGCAGGCACAGGAGCATCCCGGCAATACCCAGAGAGAAGTTATTAATCACCATCTCAAAGCCAGCGGGAATACGCTTGTCCAGCAGTCGGTCGATATGTTTAATCACCAGTCCACCAAGTGGCCCCATGATCATTGAGCCGAGGAACATAGGAATATCCGCGCCGATAATGACGCCAATCGTACCAATTCCCCCCATCACCGCGCCTCGTTTCCCGCCCACCAGATGGCCGCCAGTAGAACCGATCATTACTGGCAGCAAATAGGTGATCATAGGGCCAACTATTTTGGCGAAATGTTCATTCGGTAGCCAACCGGTTGGAATAAATAAGGCAGTAATAAACCCCCAGGCAATAAATGCGCCGATATTGGGAATGACCATTGCAGTCAAAAAGCCCCCAAAAGCCTGGACCTTTGCACGAGCAGACTTGTGTTCCATAATAATATCCTGTAGAGGAGAAATTAATTATGCGCGAGCAATAATATCCGCTAGCTGTTTTTCAGATGTCGCTGTTAACAACTCAGTAAGAATTTCATCTTCACATAATAATTCACTTAACGCCTGAATAGCGCCAATGTGAGAGTCCGCATCTGCGGCGGATAAACCGATTAATAGTTTGATCGGATCATCTTCTGTAAACTTCACTTCTTGCCGGAGGAGTGTTAACGACATCCCCGTTTTTAAAGCACCACATTCAGGACGCGCATGCGGCATTGCGACGCCTGGCGCCAGAATATAATAAGGTCCATTGGTTAATGTGGACTCTTTAATGGCCTGAATATACCGTGAGTTAACATAGTCATGAGAAAGCAGAGAGGACATGGAAAAATCAATTGCTTCGCGCCAGTCAGTCGCTGAATTTTTTATTGCTATTGACGATTCAGGGAAATAATCAATCAGCCGCATAAATTATCCTTATTTATATAGGGTACTGCTTATCGTTAAAAACAAAATACTCGCGCGGCAAAGCGAAATCAATCGAGGGGAAAAATGCGAAGAAGGAGAAAGTGTTTTTTAGAACTCAATAAAAACAGACAGTTAAAAACATAAAAATAAAAAGCAACTGTATTTATGTGCTATTCATCACAATTACATCAAATCACTAAATATCAAATATGTGAATTAGATCATATATAGCCACTTGTCTGAACGAAATTAGTTATAATCTCTTTATAAAAAACGGGCCGCCTGAGCGACCCGTTCGGTGTTGTATCGTGATTACAGCAGTTCTTTTGCTTTCGCGACAACGTTATCAACGGTAAAGCCGAACTCTTCGAACAGCAGCTCAGCAGGCGCAGACTCACCGAAGGTGGTCATGCCGACGATAGCGCCATTCAGGCCCACGTATTTGAACCAGTAGTCAGCGATACCCGCTTCCACGGCCACGCGAGCGGAAACCGCTTTCGGCAGTACGGCTTCACGGTAAGCGGCATCCTGCTTGTCGAACGCGTCGGTAGACGGCATGGAGACCACGCGCGCTTTCACGCCTTCGGCAGACAGTTTGTCCCATGCGGCAACGGCCAGCTCAACTTCAGAACCGGTTGCGATGAAGATCAGTTCCGGCTGACCGGCGCAATCTTTCAGCACATAACCACCGCGCGCGATGTTCGCCAGCTGCTCTTCGGTACGTTCCTGCTGCGCCAGATTCTGACGGGAGAGGATCAGCGCGGTCGGGCCGTCCTGACGCTCAACGCCGTATTTCCACGCCACTGCGGATTCAACCTGGTCACACGGACGCCAGGTGCTCATGTTCGGCGTTACGCGCAGAGAAGCCACCTGCTCTACCGGCTGGTGAGTCGGGCCATCTTCGCCCAGACCGATGGAGTCGTGGGTGTAGACCATCACCTGGCGCTGTTTCATCAGCGCAGCCATACGCACCGCGTTACGGGCATATTCCACGAACATCAGGAAGGTAGAGGTGTACGGCAGGAAACCACCGTGCAGGGAGATGCCGTTAGCGATGGCGGTCATACCGAACTCGCGCACGCCGTAATGGATGTAGTTACCCGCAGCATCTTCGTTGATGGCTTTAGAACCCGACCACAGAGTCAGGTTACTTGGCGCCAGGTCAGCGGAACCGCCGAGGAACTCAGGCAGCAGCGGCCCAAACGCTTCAATCGCATTCTGAGACGCTTTACGGCTGGCGATTTTCGCCGGGTTAGCCTGCAACTTAGCGATAAATTCATTCGCTTTCGCGTCGAAGTCAGACGGCATTTCGCCTTTCATACGACGGGTAAATTCAGCGGCTTCCTGCGGGAAGGCTTTTGCATAGGCGGCGAATTTCTCATTCCAGACCGCTTCTTTTGCCTGACCGGCTTCTTTCGCATCCCACTGCGCATAGATTTCAGACGGGATTTCGAACGGCGCGTATTTCCAGCCCAGCTGTTCGCGGGTCAGTGCGATTTCAGCATCGCCCAGCGGCGCGCCGTGAGAGTCGTGCGTACCCGCTTTGTTCGGGGAACCGAAACCGATGATGGTTTTGCACATCAGCAGGGACGGTTTGTCAGTAACGGCGCGCGCTTCTTCAACCGCGCGTTTAATCGCTTCAGCATCGTGACCGTCGATACCGCGCACAACGTGCCAGCCGTAGGCTTCGAAACGTTTAGCGGTGTCATCAGTGAACCAGCCTTCAACGTGGCCATCGATAGAGATACCGTTGTCATCGTAGAACGCGATCAGTTTGCCCAGCTTCAGCGTTCCTGCCAGAGAGCAGACTTCATGGGAGATACCTTCCATCATGCAGCCATCGCCCATGAAGGCATAGGTGAAGTGATCCACGATATCGTGGCCTGGACGGTTGAACTGCGCCGCCAGTGTTTTTTCCGCAATCGCCATACCGACCGCGTTCGCAATCCCCTGACCCAGCGGGCCGGTGGTGGTTTCAACACCTGCGGTGTAACCCACTTCCGGGTGGCCCGGCGTTTTGGAGTGCAGCTGACGGAAGTTTTTCAGCTCAGACATCGGCAGGTCATAGCCGGTGAGGTGCAGCAGGCTGTAGATCAGCATGGAGCCGTGGCCGTTAGACAGCACGAAGCGGTCACGGTCAGCCCAGGAAGGGTTCTGCGGGTTGTGGTTCAGGAAATCACGCCACAGGACTTCGGCAATGTCAGCCATACCCATAGGGGCACCCGGGTGACCGGATTTGGCTTTCTGTACTGCGTCCATGCTCAGCGCACGAATAGCATTGGCAAGCTCTTTACGTGAGGACATTTTGACTCCAGATCGGATGATGAAGGCCATGCCCTTAACGACTTGACGACAGCGCGTTTTGGGCTACGCCGGAAAAAAGTGCCAACAATGTAACCCAAGCCGCGAGCCATGTACATGGAGCATCCTTTCGCCGCTTCAGAAATCTCCGGATCGTGTTCGCATGTTGCGCAATCTGCTCACCCCCTTGTCGTTCTTTTCTTTATACTTAGCGTGGCGCTGGTTCATCGACACAAGGCGCACTTTTAGAACAATCCTGATTTCGTGCGGAAGAGAAAACATGAAAATTCGCGCTTTACTGCTTGCTATGAGCATGGCGACGGTTCTGACCGGTTGCCAGAATATGGACTCCAATGGACTGCTCGCTTCAGGTGCAGGCGCTTTTCAGGCTTACAGCCTCAGTGATGAGCAAGTAAAAGCGCTCAGCGACCAGGCATGTACGGAAATGGACAGCAAGGCGACGATCGCCCCGGCCAGCAGCGAATACGCGAAGCGACTGAGCAAAATCGCCTCTGCGCTCGGCGACAATATCAACGGCCAGCCGGTGAATTACAAAGTCTATGTGGCGAAAGACGTTAACGCGTTTGCAATGGCGAACGGCTGTATCCGCGTCTATAGCGGCCTGATGGACATCATGACCGATAACGAAGTGGAGGCGGTCATCGGCCACGAAATGGGACACGTTGCGCTCGGCCATGTGAAGAAAGGGATGCAGGTTGCGCTGGGGACTAACGCGGTTCGCGCCGCAGCCGCTTCCGCTGGCGGTATTGTCGGCAGTCTGTCGCAGTCGCAGTTGGGCGATCTTGGCGAGAAACTGGTGAACTCACAGTTCTCCCAGCGCCAGGAGTCCGAAGCGGATGATTACTCCTATGACTTGTTGCGCAAACGCGGCATCAGTCCGGCCGGGCTGGCAACCAGTTTTGAGAAACTGGCGAAGCTGGAAGCGGGACGTCAAAGCTCCATGTTTGACGATCACCCGGCCTCCGCCGAACGTGCCCAGCATATTCGCGACCGAATGGCGGCAGACGGTATTAAATAAAAACGAGAGCAACATGTAGCTCTTGTTAGCTGTTCCGTTCGCCTTATGTTCGTTACCTGTCTGAAACCATAGCATTTGCGAACGTGTTAAGGAGGCTCGTCGCCGCCTCCTTAACAATCCTGGCTCCCGGCGGGAAAATTGTTGCTTCGCAATACCCTC
>NZ_JAOWFM010000007.1:0-549 GCF_030333655.1 Citrobacter sp. CK180
CTGGTAAGCAGAGTTTTTGAAATGTAAGGCCTTTGAATAAGACAAAAGGCTGCCTCATCGCTAACTTTGCAACAGTGCCGTTTTATGATGATCCTGGCGCTAAGTGAGATGTTCCGCACGATGACGGCGATCGGCAATGGCAGTTTCGCCGGCAACCGCTTCATACCGCTCGCCTTAGTTCTGTTAACGCTGGCGCTGGCATCACCTTTCTTTGCCACATTTTATACGATGAGCCGTTCTGATTTCATGGCGACGACGGCCTGCTACATGGCTGCGTGTGGCAGGTCTTAAACAACTGAACTGGGCTAGCGAAGGAGTGGGGGCAACAGCAGCTGCGCTGGTAGACTTATCCACAGTTGCTGGTAACAAAATCAGCAATCCGCCCTGGGTCAAATTTCAATCGGCAGGGTGGGTCAATTTTCCATCAGCGCCAACAAATGGTGGTTTCGTCGGGGATGCGCTCCAGGTTCAGCCCGGCAAACTGGCGCAGGATCGTGGTTTCGTACAGCGCTTCCTCCATCGCTGGATCGCTGTAGCCGAACCAGTTCT
>NZ_JAOWFM010000008.1:0-4878 GCF_030333655.1 Citrobacter sp. CK180
CATCTGCTTCATCGGGAAACTCGGTGGGTGGGGGCGCGGTATTTTGCCAAATCAGAAAGTCTTTTTCAGAGTTTCCCTAGGCTGACAAGCCAAGCGCTGGATCGCAACCATCCATCACCTTATCCAGCTAGATCTGCCTCCTCCAATAAGTGCCGCACAAATCCCGGCGGGTGCAGATTTCCGGGAGGTTTGCGCCAGATCAGTTGGAGACGCTTTTCAAGCCCCGGGATGGGAAGAGCTACCAGCGCGCCACTGCGAACTTCGTCTTGTACTGCGGAAGCCATCACCAACGACACGCCGAGTCCCGCCCTCACTGCTTGTTTGACTGCCTCGGTGCTGCCTAGCTGCATACCGCTGCGAGGCACGCCCAGTTCGCCAAAGTATTCGGTCAGAAGCCGTCCGGTACCGCTACCCGGTTCACCTCCCAGCATCGGCAGGTCCACCAGACGATCACGTTCTATGCACCCTGCTTCAGCCAGCGCATGGTCGGGGCTGACGATAAGCACCAGCGGCTCGACCCGCCAGAGGCGGTGTTCGAAGTCGGGGTGAGGTAGCCACCATTCCATGATCGCGGCGTCGAGCTGGCCCGCCAGTAGCTGGTCGGCCACATCCGGGTTGGCGGCGATGCGCAGATCCACCTCGCCCCTCTCATTTGCGGTCGTCAGATAGTTGCGCACGAATGGCTGGAGAAGGTAGGTGCCGATGTTGGTGCTGGCCCCGACGCGCTCACGATTGCCATGCAGGGCTTCTAGCGCCCGGGCGTGCATGTCGAGCAAGGCGGTCGCATGCGGCATGAAGGCCAGCGCCCGTGTGGTAGGCTGGCAGCCGCTACGACTGCGCTGCACCAGCGTTACGCCGACCTGCTCTTCAAGCTTCTGCAAGTGCTGCGACACCGTCGGCTGGGCCAGCCCCAACGCCCTCGCCGCGCTCTGAAAACTGCCTGTTTGAACGATCGCTACCAGGCTCTTCAGCCAGACCGGATTCAACATGCGGCAGGCTCGGCCTTGGGCAGACGGTTCGCAGCGTTGATTGGGCGCGCACCTGCCAATACCTGGATGATGTTCTGCGCTGCACAACGTTCAATCTCCAGGCGCACCGCGCGCACTGCCGACCCTATGTGCGGAGTGAACAGCGTATTCGGATGCGCGAGCAGCGCAGGATCGATCAGCCGCGGCCGGTCCGCGCGAGCCCAGTCTTCCATTTCGAATACATCCGCCGCATACCCGCCGAGCTGGCCTCGCTCAAGCGCCGCGAGCACGGCGGCTTCATCCACTACCGAACCACGACAGGGGTTTACAAGCAGAGCGCCCGGCCGTACGAGGGCAAGCAGCTCGGCGTTGACCAGATGCTGGGTATCGGCATTCAAGGGAAGCGC
Source organism: Citrobacter sp. CK180 (assembly GCF_030333655.1). NCBI lineage: Bacteria > Pseudomonadati > Pseudomonadota > Gammaproteobacteria > Enterobacterales > Enterobacteriaceae > Citrobacter > Citrobacter sp. CK180. Next base: position 1,376 of record NZ_JAOWFM010000008.1, read on the forward strand.
CAGCAGGATGAAGTCCGAGCTGGCGAAGAGTTCGCTGCACGCCACCTGGCGCAGGCCGAGCCGTTGCTCGGTTTGTGTATCCAGAGCCTTCGCCTCGTGGTACTGCAGGGTCGCGCCCCATCCCTGCAAGCGCTCAGCCATGGCCAGTCCGATGGCGCCCATGCCAAGGATGCCGACCGTAGCGTTATCCAGCCCCGTGCCGTAGAACTGTGGTTGCCAGCCCTGGAACTCGCCAGAGCGGACGAACGCATCTGCTGCCCGCAGATGCCGCCCCAGCCCCACCGCCAGTCCGATCGCCAGCTCGGCAGTCGGGACCGTCAACAGATCAGGCACGAAGGTCAGCCAGACCCCGCGGGCAGTACAGGCGTCCACATCGAAATTGTCGAAGCCCTTGAGCGCGCAGCCGACTACACGCAGCTCAGGGCAGGCTTGAAGAAAGTCTGCATCGACCCGATCGGGCATGAACGCCATCATCGCCTGAGCATCGCGACAGCGGCGCAGAATTTCCTCGCGCGTCAGCGTGCTGTCGGTCTGGTTGGTCACCAGCTCGCAATGTGGCGCCAGCAGTTGCAGGATCTCATCGTGTACTCGGTGAGTTATAACGAGTTTCGGCAGCATGTTTTGTCCTATTTGAAACGTTTGCGCAGCACGCCACTGAAGGCGTCTACTAGCGTGACCATGGCCAGGATGACCAGCAGGATTGCTGCAACCTCCTGGTACTGCATGATGCGCAGCGAGCCCATGAGTTCGAAGCCGATACCGCCGGCGCCAACCATGCCCATCACGGTGGAGGCGCGAAAGTTGTATTCCCAGCGGTAGATCGCCACGTCGGCGAACTGCGGCGTCACCTGTGGCAAAACCGCGTGCAGCAGCACTTGCATCGGCGTAGCCCCCGCCGCCCGAGCGGCTTCCACCGGCGCTTCGTCGACGTGCTCGATGGCCTCGGCGAAGAACTTGCTGACCATGCCGACCGAATGCAGACCCAGGGCAAGCACGCCCGGCAAGGCGCCGAACCCTACGGCTGCAACGAAGATGATGCCCATGATCAGCTCCGGCACCGACCGCAGGGCATTGAGCAGCACCCGGGCAACACCGAACACAAGGGGGTGCGGCGCCGTATTGCGCGCTGCAACGAAGGCCACCACCAGCGAGAACACCACTGCGATGGCCGTACCGGCGATGCTCATCGCCAAGGTGTCGATCAAGGGGCGAATCCAGCTTCGATAGCCCGAAAAGTCTGGCGGCATGGCCTCGCCTGCCAGGGTCGCGATGGAGGGCAGCCCGTTCAGCAGCGTGGTGGCATCGAGCAGCCCCACGTACCAGCAGGCCAACAGCACCACTCCGAATACAATCGCCACCTGCCCCAGCTGGCGCCACCAACCGAGGCCGAAGCCTCGAAGGATGTGCTCGCGTTGCTCTGCAGGCAGCGCCTGCACGTCGTAATGAGTAGACATATCGGTGCTCACATCGTGGCGAAGTCGAGGCCGAGCAGCGATCCCATTTTGCGGATCACATCGTAGTCGGCGTCGGTGATTGGCGCGAAGGCCTCGGCCTTGAAGTTGCGCAGCACTTCGGGATCGTCGATACCGACGAATACATCCCGCACCTTGGTTTTCAGCTCGGGGCTCAGGTTCGAGCGCATCGCCCAGGGGTACTGGGGGTATTCGCCGCTGTAACCAAGTACTTTCACCTTGCTCGGATCGATTAGGCCACGTTCGACTACGTGATTGAAAATTACCTCCGACAGCCCACCCGCATCGGCGTTGCCGTTCGCCACGTTGACGGCAACGGCGTCATGCGTGCCCACAAAATATTCTTCGTAGTCCCGCCCACCCGTCAAACCGGCCGTCTCAAGAAGCACGGTTTTGGGAATCAAATGGCTGGACGTCGATGCCCGGTCACCATAGGCCATCTTCTTGCCCTTAAGGTCGGCATACTCATTCACGCCTGACGCCACATTGGCGATAATCACCGAGCGATAGGTCGGCTTGCCGTCGATGACCGTGACAGCGAAGGGCTCGATGTCGCTTTTGCTTTTGGCCATGACGTAGGACAGCGGACCGAAATACGCCAGGTCGATACGGCCAAAGCGCATCGCCTCAATCATCGAGGAATAGTCGGTGGTTACGATCAGCTGCACCTTCTTGTCCAGATGCTCTTCCAGATAATCCTTCAGCGGCTGGTTACGCTTGATCAGCTCGGAGGCGTTTTCGTCCGGCAGCAGGGCAACCTTTAGCACATCCGGATCGGCATCGGCCGCTAGGGCGGACAAACTTGAAACAGCGGACAGCAAGCAAGTCAATAAGAGCGCGGATAAGCGTTTCATCGGGACATCTCCAGTGAAGGTTCGAGCATGACAGGTGGTTCAGCCGGAGCATTCGCTGGCTGAGTCGTAGAGCGGCCTGCATAGATGCGCTCAAGCTGCGCATCGGTGAGTTCCGAGGGCGCGGCATCGAAAACGATCTGAGAATCGGCCAGCCCGACGACGCGATCGGCGAAGCGGCGGGCATATTCGAGTTGATGCAGCGAAACGATGGCGGTGATGCCGTCTTCCTTGCAGATGTCGCGCAGCAATCCGAGAACACGGACCGAAGTGGCCGGGTCGAGACTGGCTACCGGCTCATCGGCCAGAATGATCGCCGGCTGTTGCGCTAGCGCACGCGCGATGCCTACCCGCTGCTGCTGGCCACCGGACAGTTTGTCCACCCGGCTTAGCGCCTTGTCTGCCAGACCGACCCGAGCGAGGCAACTGAGCGCAATCTCCTGATCGGCACGCGGCAGAGGAAACAGCGAGCGGAGCGTGTTGTGAAAGGCCAGCCGACCGGTAAGCACATTAGCCAGTGCGCTTTGACGTTCGATTAGCTGGTGGTGCTGAAAGATCATGGCGGTACGCCGACGATGCTGACGCAAGGCCGAGCCGCTGCCGAGCTCACCGAGTTCGCTGGTGACACTGCCGCCAGTGGGCGTGACGAGTCGATTGAGACTACGGAGCAAGGTCGACTTGCCTGCGCCCGAGAGACCAAGCAGCACGGTGAACTCACCACGCCGAAATGCAATCGAGGTATCGCGTAGGGCTGTCACGCCGCCTGGATAGACGACGCTCAACCGGTCGACCCGCAGCACGGCGTCCTGTATTGGATGGGGCATCATTTGATCACCTTTTGCAATATTGCTGGCCGCACAATTGCGGTTCGCGATGCAAAGGATAGAAATTCCTTGTTAACGCACTGTTTCTAAAGGATGACATTTCGATGAATACTTCGAATCTGCCGTAGCGGGGCGGCAAGCGAAGCCGTGGAAGAACGGGCGCAACGTAGCGTCTTTCTTCACGCGGGATACAGGAGGCTTTGATTGATACTGCTGCGGATTCGCTACAGTAACGTTGGGCCAGAACGTAATGCCATCCAAGCAAGAGAGCGCACACTAGGGAAACTCTGAAAAAGACTTTCTGATTTGGCAAAATACCGCGCCCCCACCCACCGAGTTTCCCGATGAAGCAGATG
>NZ_JAOWFM010000009.1:0-344 GCF_030333655.1 Citrobacter sp. CK180
CAGCCCGGCAAACTGGCGCAGGATCGTGGTTTCGTACAGCGCTTCCTCCATCGCTGGATCGCTGTAGCCGAACCAGTTCTGCAGCAGATGCACACGCAGCATCGCCATCAACGGGTAGGCCGGACGGCCACCTTCACCCTTCGGATAATGTGGCTCGATCAAAGCAATCAAGCCCTTCCACGGCACCACCCGATCCATCTCGATCAGGAACAACTCCTTGCGGGTTTGCTTGCGCTTGCCAGCGTACTCGGCGTCGGCGAAGGTCATCTGCTTCATCGGGAAACTCGGTGGGTGGGGGCGCGGTATTTTGCCAAATCAGAAAGTCTTTTTCAGAGTTTCCCTAG